>NZ_JADBRK010000016.1:0-100834 GCF_014930595.1 Enterobacter cloacae complex sp. P42RS | reverse complement strand
CGATGGTGCGGGACAATAAAAAATGGGCGGCAGCTTAGTCGTCAGATGTTGACTTTAAACACAGCTGCTCACCCCGTCCCTCTCCCACAGGGAGAGGGCGCAAACACCAAAAACGGCAACGAGGTTGCCGTTTTGCTTTTACCCTTAGGGCAGTTTACTCTCCAGCGGATTCTTGCTCAGGTAATCCGCACATTCCACCGTTGGGCGGTCAACCTTCTGCAGCTCCATCCCGTCATATTCAAGCGTAGCGCCGTCGCGATCCAGCGGATAGATATCCAGCTTGCGTGTGACGTTGTAATAGCTGTCTGAACGCAGCATGATCTTACCCGGTACGGCAATCACGCGCTGCCACTGGCGGCAGTCCAGCGTATCGCCCTCTTCCGTCACCACCAGTGTGGCAATCGCTTCAGGGCTGACCAGACTGCTCTGCGGCCCTTTCGACTGCCAGTATCCCGCCAGGTTCGCCGGGACGGGATGCTTGATCACGTCATTATAGTTATCGACCTGAACGCACCCGGTCAGTGCCAGCAGCGCGCCAGCAATTGCTATTTTTTTCATCATCTTTCCTGCATTCGAAGAAAAAAATATTGTGGCATTAAAGCGCTGAGGCTGCCAGCGAAGATCGAGGGGGCTTAAACACAAGAAGGACAGGTTTACTGAAATCTGATAAAACCCCGTTTACACGGGGTTTTGTATGACAGCATGTTGGAAATTAATACAGACTCGAGATAAACGCGCTTACAGGTTCTGGTAACAAATCCTGTGGGTGATCGCCACCGAAGGTAGCCCACTTGCTTTTGCCATTGATAATTGTTGATGCAATACGACTATTGGATTCACTATTATATACAGTGATTTTCACTTCAATCTTGTCTGGAATGCCGGACCACTCAGTTGCACGATCTTCCCAGTGCAATATCTGTGGGACCACATAATAACCGCGGCTAAGTGTATGGCGGCTTTTGAGACAGGCAAGATCATCACAGTCGGCAAAAACTGTCACATTATCTGAATATCGCAAAAATGCAGCTTTTACAGCGTCTGCCGTAGCTTTGCCAGACCCCGAATAAGTGTGTGTTTCATATACACCGTCAGTTGGCTGAGAGATCGCAACTGGGGAATCTTTTAACAGGGGCTCTGTACGCTCCTGAATATTATTTGTGCTGTATTTGGCGGAACAACCTGCCAGTAAAATTGCAGAAAAAAACAGAAACAAACTTTTCACTTTTCTATCCCTGTAAAATAAAGGAGTTACATTTTATCAGGCCAGCCCAAGTGAAACATATGTTTGCATCATGAAGACGTGACAAAACTGGTGAAATGCGTCGAGGAGGCACAGTTCTGGAAGGCGAAATTGACCGTATGAGACGCCTGTCCAGAACGAAATGTAATTAGCTTTGTCCCACCCATGTCCCATAACATGTCTGAGAGCAATCATTAACTATAAATTTCATCAGGTTTGATTGCTTAAACCTGCATCCCCATCACTTCCTGATACGCCGACACCAGCTTATTACGCACCTGGATCCCCATCTGCAGGGAAACCGAGGCTTTTTGCAAATCGGTCATCACATCATTGAGCGCCACGCCCGGCTCGCCGAGGGTGAACTTCTCCGCCTGCGTACGCGCAGCGGTCTGGGTATCGCTGATACGGTCAAGAGCGGCATGCAGTTGCCCCGCAAAGCTGATGGTCGGCTGCTGTTCTGCCACATTCTGATTACGGGCCGTCATCGCCGTTGCCTGCAACTGACTGATGACCCCTTCAATGCCCTGTATAGCCATGACTCTCCCCTGGATGGTTTTTTACGCGGTCAAGACTAACAGCTTGTCAATAAGATAATGGCGGTAAATAGCGTGAAAAAACCAGGTTATTTGACGCATAGAAAATCCGGAATCGTCAAATAATGGCAGGGCCATCAATATGGAACTTTTGTCGTGTTTGCCGACCCGGGAGTCAGTTTTGTTTCTCTACACGAATAACGTAAACCACCAGGATTTAAGAGGTGCGCAATGAGTGCAACAGCATCTACAGCGCCGCAGAATAAATCACTCGAGTGGATGAACCGCCTTCGCGCGAATCCTAAAATCCCGTTGATCGTGGCAGGCGCTGCCGCAATTGCGATCCTTGTAGCGATGGTCCTGTGGGCGAAAAGCCCTGATTACCGCACGCTCTACGGCAACCTTTCCGATCAGGATGGCGGCGCCATCGTCACCCAGCTTACCCAGATGAACATCCCGTATCGCTTTGCCGATAATGGCGGTGCGCTTGAGGTACCGGCGGATAAAGTGCACGAGCTGCGTCTGCGCCTGGCACAGCAGGGCCTGCCAAAGGGAGGTGCGGTCGGCTTTGAGCTGCTGGACCAGGAAAAATTCGGCATCAGCCAGTTCAGCGAGCAGGTGAACTACCAGCGTGCGCTGGAAGGCGAGCTGGCCCGCACCATTGAAACGTTAGGCCCGGTAAAGAGTGCCCGCGTGCACCTGGCAATGCCTAAACCCTCTTTATTTGTTCGGGAACAGAAATCCCCTTCAGCTTCCGTTACCGTAAACCTCGAGCCCGGCCGCGCGCTGGACGAAGGGCAAATCAGCGCGGTAACGCATCTCGTCTCCAGCGCCGTCGCCGGCCTGCCGCCGGGTAACGTGACGCTGGTGGATCAAAGCGGACACCTGCTGACGCAATCCAATACCGCCGGGCGTGACCTGAACGATGCGCAGCTGAAATACGCCGCCGACGTTGAAAACCGTCTCCAGCGCCGTATCGAAGCGATCCTCGGCCCGGTGGTGGGCAACAGCAACGTGCACGCCCAGGTGACCGCGCAGATTGACTTCTCTAATAAAGAACAAACCGAAGAGCAATACAGCCCGAACGGCGATGCGGCTCAGGCGGTCATGCGTTCACGCCAGATAAACTCCAGCGAACAGATCGGCGGGGCCTATCCTGGCGGCGTGCCGGGCGCGCTCTCTAACCAGCCAGCGCCGGCAAACGCGGCGCCGATTTCCACGCCGCCGGCCAACCAGCAGAACGGTCAGCAAAATAATCAGCAGACCACCTCAACGACCAATAACGCCGGTCCGCGCTCCAGCAGCCGTAACGAAACCACGAACTATGAAGTGGACCGGACGATCCGCCACACTAAGCTGAACGTGGGCGATATTCAGCGTCTTTCCGTTGCGGTGGTGGTGAACTACAAAACCCTGCCGGACGGCAAACCGTTGCCGTTGACCGCCGAGCAGATGAAGCAGATTGAAAACCTGACCCGCGAAGCGATGGGCTACTCCGAGAAGCGCGGCGATACCCTCAACGTGGTGAACTCTCCGTTTAACTCGGTTGAAGAGACCGGCGGTGAACTGCCGTTCTGGCAACAGCAGGCGTTTATCGACCAGCTGATGTCCGCAGGCCGCTGGCTGCTGGTGCTGATTGTCGCGTGGCTGCTGTGGCGTAAGGGTGTTCGTCCTCAGCTCCAGCGTCGTGCGGAAGCCGAAAAAGCGGCGCGCGAGCAGATGAATACGCGTCAGGAAACGGAAGAAGCGGTTGAAGTTAGCCTCAGCAAAGATGAACAGATGCAGCAGCGTCGTGCTAACCAGCGCATGGGCGCTGAGGTGATGAGCCAGCGCATTCGCGAAATGTCAGATAACGATCCGCGCGTCGTGGCGCTGGTCATCCGCCAGTGGATGGGTAACGAACATGAGTAATACGCTTACGGGCACCGATAAAAGCGTCATCCTGCTGATGACCATTGGCGAAGATCGCGCGGCAGAGGTGTTTAAACACCTCTCCCAGCGAGAAGTGCAAATTCTCAGTGCGGCGATGGCCAACGTGCGTCAAATCTCCAACAAACAGCTGACCGAAGTGCTGTCAGAGTTTGAACAGGAAGCCGAACAGTTTGCCGCGCTGAACGTTAACGCCAACGACTACCTGCGCTCCGTGCTGGTCAAGGCGCTGGGTGAAGAGCGTGCCGCCAGCCTGCTGGAAGACATTCTGGAAACCCGCGATACCGCCAGCGGTATCGAAACGCTCAACTTTATGGAGCCGCAGAGTGCCGCCGACCTGATTCGCGACGAGCACCCGCAGATTATCGCCACCATCCTGGTTCACCTCAAACGTGGTCAGGCGGCCGATATTCTGGCCCTGTTCGAAGAGCGCCTGCGTCACGACGTGATGCTGCGTATCGCCACCTTCGGCGGCGTCCAGCCGGCCGCGCTGGCGGAGCTGACCGAAGTGCTAAACAACCTGCTCGACGGCCAGAACCTCAAGCGCAGCAAAATGGGCGGCGTGAGAACGGCGGCGGAAATTATCAACCTGATGAAAACGCAGCAGGAAGAAGCCGTCATTTCGGCGGTTCGCGAATTCGACGGCGAGCTGGCGCAGAAAATCATCGACGAGATGTTCCTGTTCGAAAACCTCGTCGAAGTGGACGACCGCAGCATCCAGCGCCTGCTCCAGGAAGTGGATTCCGAGTCGCTGCTTATCGCCCTCAAAGGCGCCGAACAGCCGCTGCGCGAGAAGTTCCTGCGCAACATGTCCCAGCGTGCGGCCGATATCCTGCGCGACGACCTTGCCAACCGCGGCCCGGTTCGTCTGTCTCAGGTGGAAAACGAACAGAAAGCCATCCTGCTTATTGTTCGTCGTCTGGCGGAAACCGGCGAGATGGTGATTGGCAGCGGAGACGACACCTATGTCTAATGAGCTGTCGTGGAAGCGCTGGACGCCGGACGATCTGGCCCCTCCCCTTGCCGAATTCACGCCTGCGGTGGTCTCGCCCGCAGAGCCCGACGCGGACGTTGAACAGCCCGAGCTGAGCGAAGAGGGGCAGCAAGCGCAGATGCTGGCGCAGCTGCAAATGCAGGCGCACGAGCAGGGCTATAACGCCGGTCTGAACGAAGGCCGCCAGAAGGGGCACGATCTGGGGTACCAGGAAGGCCTGGCGAAAGGGTTAGAGCACGGCATCGATCAGGCGCGCCAGCAGCAGGCACCGATCCATGCCCGCATGCAGCAGCTGGTCAGCGAGTTCCAGCACACGCTGGACGCGCTGGACAGCGTGATTGCCTCGCGTCTGATGCAGATGGCGCTGGAGGCGGCGCGTCAGGTTATCGGCCAGACGCCCGTGGTGGATAACACCGCGCTGATTAAACAAATTCAGGGTCTGCTTCAGCAGGAGCCGCTGTTCAGCGGCAAACCGCAGCTGCGCGTCCACCCGGACGATCTGCAGCGCGTTGAAGAGAGCCTGGGCGCAACGCTGAGCCTGCACGGCTGGCGTCTGCGCGGCGACCCATCCTTACACCACGGCGGATGCAAAGTCTCTGCCGATGAAGGCGACCTGGATGCCAGCGTCGCCACCCGCTGGCAGGAACTGTGTCGCCTGGCGGCACCGGGAGTCGTCTGATGACCGCACGCCTTACCCGCTGGCTCACCACGCTCGACAACTTTGAGACGAAGATGGCGCAACTGCCATCTGTTCGTCGTTATGGGCGACTGACGCGCGCCACCGGTCTGGTACTGGAGGCCACCGGCCTGCAGCTTCCCCTGGGTGCGACCTGCGTCATTGAGCGTCAGGATGGGCAGGAAACGCGTGAAGTGGAAAGCGAAGTGGTCGGGTTTAACGGCCAGCGCCTGTTCCTGATGCCGCTTGAAGAGGTGGAAGGCATTCTGCCCGGCGCGCGCGTATACGCGAAAAACATCAGCGGCGACGGGCTGCAAAGCGGGAAACAGCTGCCGCTTGGCCCTGCCCTGCTCGGCCGCGTGCTGGACGGCAGCGGGAAGCCGCTGGATGGCCTGCCCGCGCCGGACACCACCGAAACCGGCGCGCTGATTACCCAGCCGTTCAACCCCCTGCAGCGTACCCCTATTGAGCACGTGCTGGATACCGGCGTGCGTCCGATTAACGCCCTCCTCACCGTAGGACGCGGACAGCGCATGGGCCTGTTCGCCGGTTCCGGCGTCGGGAAATCCGTCCTGCTCGGCATGATGGCGCGCTATACCCAGGCCGACGTGATTGTCGTGGGGCTGATCGGCGAGCGTGGTCGCGAAGTAAAAGACTTTATTGAAAACATTCTGGGTGCGGAAGGCCGCGCCCGCTCGGTGGTGATCGCTGCGCCGGCGGACGTGTCGCCGCTGCTGCGTATGCAGGGTGCCGCCTACGCCACCCGTATCGCCGAAGATTTTCGTGACCGCGGCAAGCACGTGCTTCTGATCATGGACTCCCTCACCCGCTACGCGATGGCTCAGCGTGAAATCGCGCTGGCCATCGGCGAGCCGCCGGCCACCAAAGGCTATCCGCCTTCGGTCTTCGCCAAACTTCCGGCGCTGGTAGAGCGTGCGGGGAACGGCATCAGCGGCGGCGGCTCCATCACCGCGTTCTATACGGTGCTGACCGAGGGCGACGACCAGCAGGACCCGATTGCCGACTCCGCGCGCGCGATCCTGGACGGCCATATCGTGCTGTCGCGCCGCCTGGCCGAAGCCGGGCACTACCCGGCGATTGATATTGAAGCGTCCATCAGCCGTGCGATGACGGCATTGATTACCGAGAAGCACTACGCCCGCGTGCGTAACTTCAAACAACTGCTTTCCAGCTTCCAGCGCAACCGCGATCTGGTCAGCGTGGGGGCGTATGCCAAAGGCAGCGACCCGATGCTCGACAAGGCGATTAGCCTGTGGCCGCAGCTGGAGGCGTTTTTACAACAGGGCATTTTTGAGCGTGCCGACTGGGAAGATTCAATCCAGGCGCTGGAGCTGATTTTCCCGCAGGTGTAACACAGGTGGAGGGCGAAGGTCATGGCGCAAAACAGCGCGTTATCAACGCTGAAAGATCTGGCTGAAAAAGAAGTTGATGATGCCGCATTGCAGCTTGGCGCAATGCGACGCGGGTGCCAGCAGGCTGAAGAACAGTTGAAGATGTTAATCGACTATCAGCATGAATATCGCACCAACCTCAATACCGATATGACGCAGGGCATTGGCAGCCAGCGCTGGATTAACTATCAGCAGTTTATCCAGACGCTCGAGAAGGCGATAGAGCAGCACCGCCAGCAGCTAAACCAGTGGACCCAAAAAGTCGATACCGCGCTGAATTTCTGGCGCGAGAAAAAACAGCGGCTGCAGGCCTGGCAGACCTTACAGGACCGGCAGATAGCAGCCTCGACCCTGGCGGAAAACCGCCTGGATCAGAAGAAAATGGATGAGTTTGCCCAGCGCGCATCAATGAGGAAACCGGAATGATCACACTGCAACAACTGCTGATGAGCGACAGCGACCCGTCAGGCGGGATGCAAACAGGGAAAGGCTCCGAGGGGGCACAGGACTTTCTCTCCCTGCTGGCGGGCGCCCTGACGGACGCAACGGGCAAGGGCAACGATGCGCCGCTCACCCTGGCGGATCTGAAAGCCGCCGGCAGCAAGCTGTCGAAAGTCGCGCAGGATGCCAAAGGCGATACCGCTCTGCAGGCCAAAATTGCCGACCTGCTCTCGCGTCAGCCTGCGCTGAATGGCGTTGAAACGTCGGAGTCTGCGCCGCTTGAAACGTTGGTCTCCGGGCTGGTGCCGCTGTCAAAGGGCGACGCGCTGAAGACGCTCACTGCGGCCAACGGTAAAGATGACGCTAAAACCGAGCTGAGCGAAGAAGAGCTGGCGGGGCTAAGCGCGCTGATGGCGATGCTGCCGCACCAGCAGACGACCGTCTCTCGTGCGGCAGGCAGCGACGGCGTTCACGCCACCTCGGCGCTGAGTTCAGCAACGCTTTCGCAAAACGGTGCGGGACAGCCGCCGTCCCTGAACGCGCCTGCGGGAAGCCATGATAAAGCGCAGCTTTCTGCGTCCTATCAGAGCCAGGCGAAGAACATCGGTCCGGATCTCGCCGCCAACGCGCCAGCCACACCGGTCGTGGCCGCAGCCGCTGAGAAGCAGGACTTCGCCAGCGCCTCCTCGTCATCTTCGCCGACCGCTACCCTGGCGCCGATTATCTCCAGCCATGCGGCCAGCCAGCCTGCCGCTACCGTTGCCACCGCCCCGGTGCTAAGCCAGCCTCTGGGCACACATGAATGGCAGCAGTCCCTGAGCCAGCACATCACCCTGTTCACTAAGCAGGGCCAGCAGACGGCGGAGCTGCGCCTGCACCCGGAAGATCTGGGCCAGGTGCAAATCTCGCTGAAGCTGGACGATAACCAGGCACAGCTGCAGATGGTCTCTGCGCACAGTCACGTGCGCGCGGCGCTGGAAGCCGCGCTGCCGGTCCTGCGGACCTCGCTGGCGGAAAACGGCATTCAGCTTTCTCAAAGCAGCGTCAGCAGCGAGAGCTTTGCCGGGCAACAACAGTCTTCATCCCAGCAGCACCATGCTTCACGCCCGGGCCAGCACGGCGGTTTTAATGAAGAGAGCGATGAGCTCCTGCCGACCCCTGCCGCCCTGCAATCCGCGGCGCGCGGTAACGGTGCCGTAGACATCTTCGCCTAAACGCCAGAGGTAGCGTGATTATCCCCGTCTTTTCCACGCTTTGACGACGGCAGGACACGGGATAATCACCTTATTAAGCTGTACCGAAACAGGAAGCTCGTATCAGATGACAGACTCCGCTATCACCAAAAAAAGCAAGCGTTCCATCTGGATCCCGCTGCTGGTGTTGATCACGCTCGCCGCCTGCGCTACCGCGGGCTATAGTTACTGGCGTATGCAGCAGGAACCTTCAACCGCTGCGGCCAAAGCCGAACCAGCCCCACCGCCGGCGCCGGTCTTTTTCCCTCTGGACACCTTCACCGTTAACCTCGGTGATGCGGATCGCGTGCTGTATGTCGGTATTACGCTGCGCCTGAAGGACGAAGCAACCCGCGCGCGCCTGAACGATTATCTGCCGGAAGTGCGTAGCCGCCTTCTCCTGCTGTTTTCTCGTCAGGACGCCTCCGCGCTGGCTACCGACGTGGGTAAGCAAAAGCTGGTCGACGCCATCAAGCAGACGCTGGCCACCCCGCTGGTAAACGGTCAACCTAAGCAGGAAGTCACTGACGTTCTGTACACAGCCTTTATTCTGCGGTAACGACATGGGCGACAGTATTCTTTCTCAGGCAGAAATCGACGCGCTGCTTAACGGCGACAGCGATAAGAGTGACGACCCGCAACCGGGTCTCACCGGTGACGATAATATTCGTCCTTACGATCCCAATACCCAGCGTCGCGTGGTACGTGAACGTCTGCAGGCGCTGGAGATCATTAACGAACGTTTTGCACGTCAGTTCCGTATGGGGCTGTTTAACCTGCTACGTCGTAGCCCGGATATCACGGTCGGTGCGATCCGCATCCAGCCGTATCATGAGTTTGCCCGCAACCTGCCGGTGCCAACCAACCTTAACCTGATTCATCTGAAGCCGCTGCGCGGCACCGGTCTGGTGGTGTTTTCCCCAAGCCTGGTGTTCATCGCGGTGGATAACCTGTTCGGCGGCGACGGGCGTTTTCCGACCAAAGTGGAAGGTCGTGAATTTACCCACACCGAGCAGCGCGTCATTAACCGCATGCTGAAGCTGGCGCTGGAATCCTACAGCGACGCGTGGAAAGCGATTAACCCGCTGGAAGTGGAGTACGTCCGTTCTGAGATGCAGGTGAAATTTACCAATATCACCACCTCCCCGAACGATATCGTCGTCAATACGCCGTTCCACGTGGAGATCGGTAACCTGACCGGTGAGTTCAACATCTGCCTGCCGTTCAGCATGATTGAACCGCTGCGCGAGCTGCTGGTTAACCCGCCGCTGGAGAACTCACGCAACGAAGATCAGAACTGGCGTGAAAACCTGGTGCGCCAGGTGCAGCACTCGCAGCTGGAGCTGGTGGCGAACTTCGCCGACATTTCGATGCGGTTATCCCAGATCCTGAAATTACAACCCGGCGACGTTTTGCCGATAGACAAACCCGACCGCATTATTGCCCACGTAGATGGTGTCCCCGTACTTACAAGCCAGTACGGCACGATTAACGGTCAGTATGCGTTACGCGTTGAGCACTTGATCAACCCGATTTTGAATTCGCTGAATGAGGAACAGCCCAAATGAGTGACATGAACAATCCGTCCGATGAAAACAGCGGAGCACTGGACGATCTGTGGGCTGACGCGTTAAACGAGCAAAAAACGACTCCGACAAAAAGCGCGGCGGACGCGGTATTCCAGCAGTTAGGCGGCGGCGACGTCAGCGGCACGCTGCAGGACATCGACCTGATTATGGACATCCCGGTTAAGCTGACCGTTGAACTGGGACGCACCCGGATGACCATTAAAGAGCTGCTGCGCCTCACGCAGGGTTCAGTTGTGGCCCTTGACGGCCTGGCCGGCGAGCCGCTGGATATTCTGATCAACGGTTATCTGATTGCCCAGGGTGAAGTGGTGGTGGTTGCCGATAAATACGGCGTGCGCATCACCGACATCATCACCCCGTCTGAACGCATGCGTCGTCTGAGCCGTTAAGCATGAAAACCCAGGCAACAATATCACAGCCTTCCGCCGTTCCCGGCTCCCCGCTGCTCCAGGTGAGCGGGGCGCTGTTCGGTATTATTGCCTTTATTCTTATCGCCGCCTGGCTGGCAAAGCGTTTTGGCCTGGCGGGTAAAACTGCCGGCACCCGCGGCCTGAAGGTCAGCGCCAGCACGACGCTTGGGCCGCGCGAACGCGTGGTCATCGTCGATGTGGAAGATGCGCGTCTGGTTCTGGGCGTAACCGGCTCAAACATCAACGTATTACATAAACTGCCGCCCGCCCCGGTCACGGTGGACGAGCGCGCACAAGCCCCTGCGGATTTTCAGTCCGTCATGAAGAGTTTGCTTAAGCGTTCCGGGAGAACCTGATGCGCCGTTTGTTATCCCTGACGCTTGCGGGCGTTGGCCTGTTTGCTCCTGCGGTTTATGCGCAGCTGCCCGGTCTGGTTTCCACGCCGATTGCGGGTGGCGGCCAGAGCTGGTCGCTCCCGGTTCAGACGCTGGTCTTCATCACCTCGCTGACCTTTATTCCGGCCATTCTGCTGATGATGACCAGCTTTACCCGCATCATCATCGTTTTTGGTCTGCTGCGAAACGCGCTGGGCACCCCTTCGGCGCCGCCAAACCAGGTTCTGCTCGGGCTGGCGCTGTTTTTGACCTTTTTCATCATGTCGCCGGTGATCGATAAGATTTATACCGACGCCTACCAGCCGTTCAGCGAAGACAAAATTTCGATGCAGGAGGCGCTGGATAAAGGCGCGCAGCCGCTGCGAGAATTTATGCTGCGCCAGACGCGCGAGGCGGACCTGGCCCTCTTCGCCCGCCTGTCCAACACCGGCGAGCTGCAGGGCCCGGAAGCGGTACCGATGCGCATTCTGCTGCCGGCCTATGTCACCAGCGAGCTGAAAACCGCGTTCCAGATTGGCTTTACCATCTTTATCCCGTTCCTGATTATCGACCTGGTGATCGCCAGCGTCCTGATGGCGCTCGGGATGATGATGGTACCGCCCGCCACCATTGCCCTGCCCTTTAAGATCATGCTTTTTGTGCTGGTCGACGGCTGGCAGCTGCTGGTCAGCTCGCTGGCGCAAAGTTTTTACAGTTAAGGAACGGTAATGACACCCGAATCGGTCATGATGATGGGCACGGAAGCGATGAAAATCGCCATTGCCGTTGCCGCGCCGCTGCTGCTTGTCGCGCTGGTTACCGGCCTGATTATCAGTATTCTTCAGGCCGCCACGCAGATTAACGAAATGACGCTGTCGTTCATCCCGAAAATCATCGCCGTATTTGTGGCGATTATCGTGGCCGGACCGTGGATGCTGAACCTGCTGCTGGACTATATGCGCAACCTGTTTACCAATCTGCCGTACATCATCGGCTGACCTGACGATGTTGCACTTCACCAGCGACCAGTGGGTTCAGTGGCTCGGCGTCTATTTCTGGCCGATGCTGCGCATTCTGGCGCTGATCTCCACCGCCCCCATTCTCAGCGAGAAATCGATCCCCAAGCGCGTTAAGGTGGGGCTGGGCATTATCATCACCATTATCGTCGCCCCTTCCCTGCCACCCGTGAATATTCCCATCTTCTCGGTTAACGCAATATGGGTCGCTTTACAGCAGGTGATGATTGGCGTCGCCGTGGGCTTTACCATGCAGCTCGCCTTCGCCGCCGTGCGCACGGCCGGTGAGTTGATTGGCCTGCAAATGGGATTATCGTTCGCCACGTTTGTCGATCCCGGCAGCCATCTCAACATGCCGGTGCTGGCGCGCATCATCGATCTGCTCGCGATGCTGCTGTTTCTGTCGCTCAACGGTCATCTGTGGCTCATCTCCATGCTGGTGGATACTTTCCATACGCTGCCGATCGGTGATAACCCGGTCAACAGCAATGCCTTCCTCGCGCTGACCCGCGCGGCGGGGCTGATCTTCCTCAACGGTCTGATGCTGGCTCTGCCGATCATCACGCTGCTGCTCACCGTCAACCTGGCATTAGGCTTGCTGAACAGAATGGCTCCGCAGCTCTCGGTGTTTGTGATTGGTTTTCCGCTAACGTTGACGGTCGGAATTTTATTAATGTCATTACTGATGCCCCTTATCGCCCCCTTCTGTGAACATTTATTCGGCGAGATATTCAATCTGTTAGCGGATATTGTCAGCGAATTGCCACGTAAATAATAGTCCTCACGATCGCTATTGTCTTTCTGAGGATATTCCTAAAATAAAACGCGAAAAACATCTTCCAGGATATATCTGACGCGGTTTAAATGTTTCTAACCACCTCACAATACTTAATATTTACTTTACTTTAAGAAGATTCCTGGCAAATTATACGTAACTTTACGGGATAGTGAGTCCGCCTGAAAGTCTTTGTCATGCTCACAGGTTTATTATTTTTTTCCATCCCGTATGGCTGTTTTGAGCTCTCAGGCAGATGGTGAATTATCGTTACGCATTGAGTGAGGGTATGCCATGTCAACGATCATTATGGATTTATGCAGCTACACCCGGCTAGGGTTAACCGGGTACCTGGCAAGCAGAGGGGTAAGAAAGAGAGACATCAACGATGCACACACCGTTGAAGAACTCGCAGCCGCTTGTGACGAACTCAAACCAGGCGTGGTGTTTATTAATGAGGACTGTTTCATTCACGATCCAGCCAACAGTCAGCACATTAAGCAAATCATTAATCAGCATCCAAAAACCCTGTTTATTGTTTTTATGGCGATCGCGAATATCCATTTCGATGAGTATTTGTTGGTCCGTAAAAATTTATTGATCAGTTCTAAGTCGATTAAACCCGAGTCGCTGGATGACATTCTGGGTGATTATTTGAATAAAGAAGTTAAAAATGTAGGAGCGGTTAACTTACCCACCCTTTCATTAAGCAGGACTGAATCAAGTATGCTGCGAATGTGGATGGCTGGACAAGGAACTATTCAGATCTCTGACCAGATGAATATTAAAGCGAAAACCGTTTCGTCACACAAAGGAAATATTAAAAGGAAAATTAAAACGCATAATAAGCAAGTGATCTATCACGTGGTACGTCTGACCGATAATGTGACGAACGGGATTTTCGTCAACATGCGTTAGTGGCTTAAACCCCTTTGCACCCTACCTTTGATCTCTGGCCTGGCCAGAGATTTTTGCTTTTGCGGACGTGGTCGGGCACGCGCAATGCTACCCGACGCCGTACTACTCCGCTTTCTCAACAAAAATGCCGTCCGGATGCCCCAGTTCGTTAAAAAACCAGATACCGAGCGGGTAGTCTTCCAGTGAGACCAGGTACATTGTGCCTTCACTAAACTCTTCAATTGCCAGCACCACCCCCGGGCGGCGCGGCCCACCGTCCGTTTTAACGGTTACCCGATCGTTGACCTTCATACATTCCTCCTCTGGTTTTGAGCCAGTGTAGAACAAAACGCAAAAACACACATCGCCGCACGGCGTGAATGGCGTTTTTATACACAGTCTATACTTACCGTGGACACGGTTTAATGAGGAGCCCCGTAATGAAGACCGATAAAGAGTACAGCGACACCATCAAACGCGAGGTCGAGGTGGATGTCGATGCCCTGCTGGCCGCCATCAATGAGATCAGTGAGTCAGAAGTCCGCCGCACGAACGATGGTTCGGACCACGTCATTGTAAACGGGAGGGATTATCACACCTACCGCGAGCTGGCGGAGGCCTTCGAGCTGGATATTCATGACTTTAGCGTGTCTGAAGCAAATCGTTAACACGAAAAAAATCCCGGTCATGGGGATGGCCGGGATCAAAACTTGCTTATGCAAGAAGCACTTGAAAATTCGTTACACCAGGAAATCTGATGTATAAACAACACTATCCCCAACGATTTTGCATGACAAGCATATATTCTTACGGTGAATATAATATTTTTAACATAATCGTTTTGGTTATGAGCAACAACATACGCCGAATGCGGGTTTGGCTGGATCGGTTCTCCTCAATTCGGTTTGAGCCCAGATATATTTTAGGATTATTCTTAGATTAAGGTTCATTCGTTTTCGGGAGTTATTATGCTTTCACTCCGGGGTCCCCTGCTGATTTTTTCCGATCTGGATGGATCGCTGCTGGATATTCATACCTATGAGTGGCAGCCCGCGATGCCATGGCTGGATAAACTGCAGGATAACCAGGTACCGGTGATTCTTTGCAGCAGCAAGAGCGCGGCAGAGATGCTGGATATTCAGCAGGATCTGGGTCTGGAAGGGTTACCGTTTATCGCTGAGAACGGCGCGGTGATTCAGCCTGACGTGCGCTGGGAAATGGGTCAGCGCCACATCAACGGCATGACGCACCGGGAGATTCGTCCGCTTATTGAGCAAATCCGCCAGCAGGCGGGCTTCAAATTCACCACCTTTGACGACGTGGACGAACGCGTCATTAGCGAATGGACGGGGGTGACCCGCTACCGGGCGGCGCTTGCCCGCAAGCATGACGCCTCCGTCACGCTCATCTGGCGTGATTCCGACGAAGCCATGGCCCGGTTTGAAGCGGCGCTGGCGCAACGCGGGCTGAAATGCCTGCAGGGTGCCCGTTTCTGGCATATTCTCGATGCCGGCTGCGGTAAGGACGTTGCGGCTAACTGGCTAATCGCGCAGTACCGTGAACGGGAAAATATTGAACCCACGACCCTGGGGCTCGGCGATGGGCCGAATGACGCGCCGCTGCTGGACAGCGTGGACTTCGCGGTGGTGATTAAGGGGATAAACCGGCAGGGTATTACGTTACGGGACGATAACCCCCGCCGGGTTTATCACACCCGGCAGGCGGGACCGCTCGGCTGGCAGGAGGGGCTGGATCACTTTTTGTCATGATCGTGCCAGACAACCCGGTTACGTCCGTCCTGTTTAGCTTTATATAACCGGGCATCCGCGACGGACTGCAGCTGTTCGAAATCGTAATTTTCGTTTTCCCGAGCGCTGCTGACGCCGAGTGACGCGCTGATGCGCAGGGTCGTACTCTTCTTCACCAGAATTTCCTTGCTGTTGATTCGGCAGCGAATACGCTCCGCGACGCCTCTCGCCTCCTCAAGACCGAGCCCCGGAAGGACGATACAAAACTCTTCCCCGCCCACGCGTCCTGCCACGTCGTTTTTACGCAAGGCGCTGGAAATCAGCCCTGCAGAGTGGGAAAGCACCTTATCACCGGCCTGGTGACCGAACCGATCGTTGACGCTTTTAAAATGGTCGAGGTCTAACTGAATGACCGAGAACGGCAACGACTGTTGATGACACTTCTTCGCCAGCAGTTTCGCGCGTTCGAACAGCGCGCCGCGATTATTCAGGCGGGTTAGCGGGTCGTGCCAGGCCTGCCACTTGAGCGAGTGCTGCAGCGTATACATATTGCTGACCATCCGGCGGATCACCAGCCACGAAATCAGCAGCATCGCGGTAAAAAGCGCCCACAGTAATGCCAGTACGATACTGATGCTGCCGAAGTCGCCCTGTACCCCTTCCTGCAGAGTATGGACACGCAAAACCAGGCCATCAAAATGATCGAGCCGCTGCCAACTGATGAAACGGCTGCCGAGGCGGATGCCACCGCCAGTATCGTGCTCGATCGCCTGCGCTATCTGCGCGAGTTCGCGTTCATCGAAATGGTTCACCTGTTTATCTGTCTTTTCAGAGGAGGCAATCATATTGAGCCGGGAGTCGTACAGCTGATACTCCCCCTCCGTACGGTCGTCCGTCGCCTCTGCCAACAGGCGTTGCATCGTATTCAGCGAAAAATCCATCGCCACCACGCCATACCAGTAGTGATTGAAATAAATGGGGACGCTGGCAGTGATCGTTCGCTCGTCACCAGTCCAGGATGACGGCGTGGAGATAAACCAGCGCACCGCGCGGGAGCGATTGTTACGTTCCGACTGCTGGGTAAACCAGGACTGCGTGACCAGTTGATAATAGCGGGGGATAATATCGCTCGCCTCTGTTAGCGTGTCCGTCGAAAGATAAAACCCGGCGCGTGAAACGTAGATCACCCGAGATTCACTATGCCTGCTCGACGTCGCCAGCCTAAGCAGATAACCCACCTCAAGCGCGGCTGAAATTTCATTGCTGATGCGTTCAGCGTCCCGGTTCAGAATCGACGTTTTTTCAACAAACGCATCCGAGACGCCGTTAATCGGAAGTGTGCGATTTTTGTCAACGAGGAGCTGCCAGGTGGGACGCATGCGTAATGCGTTAAAGTGCGATACTGCATCGTGCAAAACATTGAAGGCCAGCGGCGTCTGTAGCGCATCGCGCATGCTCTGGCGAAATAACAGCATTTTATCCACGCTGTACTGCAGCTGCCTGTCCAGCGAGCTGGCCACGGTTTCCAGGTGGTTGCGCTGGCTGGAGATATACGCCTCTTCGAGGACCACCACTTCACGCCAGGTCAGGAGGGTTGAAAATACCAGAACAGTGATAAAACAGAGGTTAACAATCAAACCCGGATTGCTACGCTTATGCAGCCATTGCAGAAAAGATCGTCTTACAACAAAGGTATCGCGCTGCACACACACTCCCTGATTACTACCTTACACCCGGTACTTCAGTTAAAAACGCCCGGCAAAGCCGGGCGTTATGTGATTAAGCCTGATCGTGCTTGCGCTGGCCGTCACCCGGCTGAAGCTCATCTTCACGAAAGGCTTCCTGCTTAATGCTGTAGCCATCATGCCACCGACATTCCACCATTCCGCTGGAATACCCGGTGACAATCATGCGCGGGCCGCCCTTCTTAGGCTTAACTTCATCACTGACCAAAAAGACCATACCTGCCTCCTGTATCAGGGTGAAACTGTTTCAATTTAGACGAGGAATGGTCTTTTTGCACCCTGCGACGGGTAACAATTAGTGCGCCGTACCGCGCATTTTTTCGATCAGTTTCACCGCCGCCACCACGATAGCGCCAACGATAAAGCCCAGCACCAGATTAAGCAGCGTGGGCAGAATCGCTGCCACCACGCTCCCCTGCGCCGAGGCGAAATGTTCGATGGCATGGTGCAGCGGCGCAATGCCGTGGACCACAATGCCGCCGCCCACGAGGAACATCGCCAGGGTACCCACCACGGACAAGCTCTTCATCAGCCACGGCGCCAGCGTCAGTAAGCCTTTACCGATACCTTTAGCCACCGCGCTGGATTTCTCCTCCAGCCAGTAACCGATATCATCCAGCTTCACGATCAGCCCGACCAGGCCGTAAACGCCCACCGTGACCAGAATGGCGATCCCGGAGAGGATCAACACCTGATTCAGCAGCGGCGCATCGGAGACGATGCCCAGCGTAATGGCGACAATTTCAGCCGACAGAATAAAGTCGGTGCGAATGGCGCCTTTGATTTTATCGCGCTCGAAAACTTTCGGATCCTGCGCGGCAAGCGCTTCAAGGCGCTGCTGGCGCGCCTCCGGGGTATCCTTCTGCTTGCGCGAGCTCAAAGAGTGCAGGACCTTCTCCACGCCTTCGAAACACAAGAATGCCCCGCCAATCATCAGCAGCGGCGTGATGGCCCAGGGAATGAATGCGCTGATCAGCAGCGCAAGCGGCACCAGGATAACTTTGTTCAGAAACGAGCCTTTTGCCACGCCCCACACCACCGGCAGCTCACGGTTAGCCCGTACCCCGCTTACCTGTTGGGCGTTAAGCGAGAGATCGTCCCCCAGCACCCCTGCGGTTTTCTTCGCCGCCAGTTTCCCCATCACGGAAATATCATCCAGTAAGGTGGCAATATCATCCAGCAATGTTAATAAGCTACTTCCTGCCAAAATGGTGATCCTTCTTTTTTGGTAATTAAGTGAATAGTATGGAGCAAAAGCGCAATCGCGGAAACAGGCAGCTTTCGTCAACAAAAAATTCACATCAACTACACAATTAAAGGGCTCGCCAGCGCGATAGTTTTCGCGTTTACTATCAGCGACCTTTTTATTTCGTCGTGAGGGATTATGCGTTTCCGGCAACTGCTTCCGCTTATCGGGGCACTTTTTTCGCTGTATATCATCTGGGGTTCAACCTATTTTGTCATTCGCATAGGCGTGGAAAGCTGGCCGCCGCTGATGATGGCGGGCATTCGCTTCCTCTCGGCGGGTGTGCTGCTACTGGCCTTCCTGCTGCTGCGCGGGCACAAGCTTCCACCGCTCCGCCCAATGCTGAACGCCGCCCTGATAGGCCTGCTGCTGCTGGCGGTCGGTAATGGCTTTGTGACCATTGCCGAGCACCAGAACGTACCGTCAGGGATCGCCGCCGTGGTCGTTGCCACCGTACCGCTGTTTACCCTCTGCTTCAGCCGTCTTTTCGGCATCCGCACCCGCAAGCTGGAGTGGCTGGGGATTGGCATCGGCCTTGCCGGCATTATTCTGCTTAACAGCGGCGGTAACCTGAGCGGGAATCCGTGGGGCGCAGTGATTATCCTTATCGGCTCGATGAGCTGGGCGTTTGGCTCCGTATACGGTTCGCGTATCGAACTGCCGACCGGCATGATGGCGGGGGCAATAGAGATGCTTGCGGCTGGGATTGTGCTGCTGCTGGCCTCAGCCCTGACGGGAGAGGAGCTGACGACCCTGCCGCCGTTGTCGGGCTTCCTGGCGGTAGGCTATCTGGCGCTGTTTGGCTCCATCATCGCCATCAACGCCTACATGTTCCTGATCCGTAACGTCTCACCGGCGGTCGCCACCAGCTATGCCTACGTCAACCCGGTCGTGGCCGTGCTGCTTGGCACCGGGCTAGGCGGTGAAACGCTCTCTCCGGTTGAGTGGTTAGCTTTAGGGGTGATTGTTTTTGCCGTCGTGCTGGTGACCTTAGGCAAATATTTGCTGCCGGCAAAGCCCGTGGTTACGCCTTGCGAGGTGGAGAAACCGTAAGCGCGTGGATCCCCTGGGTGTCGATCTGCGCGGCCTGGCCGCCGCCGCAGATCCACTCTTCCAGCCGTTCGCTCAGATCGGCATCGTTCAGCTTTAACCGTCCTCTCAGCGCACACTCCCAGACGATCAGCACTCTCCAGCCCTGCGCGACAAGCGTGGCGAGATCCCGCGCGTCGCGCTCAACGTTCTTACCAATCTTCTCCAGCCAGAAATCGGTGCGCGTCGCCGGGACTTTAAACAGGTAGCAGTCGTGATGATGCCAGAAACAGCCGTGGGTGAAGATAATGCACCGATACGCGTCGATGACGAAATCCGGGCGACCCGCAAGTGCGGGATCCTGCACGCGAAAGTCGAAGCCCACCTGCGTCAGAAGCCCGGCCAGACGCTTTTCAATCGCGGTGTCACGCGTGCCGATGGCACGCATGTTTTTGCTGCGCGTGGCCTTATCGTGAACGTCCGTCATTGACGGCCTCACCCTGGCGGAGCGCCACCGCCTGTCTGATGCGCGGGGCCAGCAGTTTTGCCACCGCCGCGAACGCGGGCACCACCACCGAGTTGCCAAACTGACGGTAAGCCTGGGTGTCCGAAACCGGAATACGAAAGCGGTAGCCCTGCGGCGTTTCAAAGCCCATCAACCGGGCGCACTCCCGCGGCGTGAGGCGCCGCGGACGGTGACGCTGGTTTTGCGGATCGTCGAAATCTTTCTCGCCCAGCGCTTTATCCCAGCCTCTGTCGATCAGGATTTCCGCGCCGTCTTTGTAGTAGCGAGCGGACAGCGTGCGGGTCACGCTGTGCGGATCGTTTGGGTTCACCATGCCAAACCCAAATCCGTTGCCTTTGGCCTGATGCTTTTTGGCATAGCGGTAGAGGTATTTCCACAGGATCGGGGTAAGGATAAATTTCGCGTCGACCACCGGCTCCAGCAGGTCGGCAATGGTTGGACGACGCTCGGGGTATAAGGAGGGAATATCCCGCAGGGTGAAATCCCCCTTCAGATTGAGATCGCGGCGGAAACCGACGAGCACAATGCGTTCGCGATGCTGGGGCAGGAAGTGTTTCCCGTCGATAATTTTCGGGTCATCCGCGCCCATGTCCTCGGAATCCGCCACGTCATAGCCCAGCTCGTCCAGCGTTTGCATGATAATGCGGAAGGTCTTTCCACCGTCATGGCTCTTTAAGTTCTTGACGTTTTCCAGCACGAATATGGCCGGGCGACGGGCGTCAATGATTCGGGCCACATCGAAAAACAGCGTTCCCTGCGTATCGCAGGCAAAACCGTGGGCACGCCCGAGGGCATTCTTTTTGGAGACGCCGGCCAGCGAGAAAGGCTGGCATGGGAAGCCCGCCAGCAGCACGTCATGCGCCGGAATCGTCTGGCGAATGTGCTCGGCGGCTTGTTCATCCGTGACGCCGCTTTTATGGCTCAGGGTAACGTCGCGGATATCGGCGTTGAAATGATGTTCGTGCGGATCGCAGTACCAGTTCGCTTTATAGGTGCGTACCGCATGTTTGTTCCACTCGCTGGTAAACACGCACTGACCGCCGATAGCTTCAAAGCCGTGCCGGATGCCACCGATGCCGGCAAACAGATCGATAAAGCGGAAGGCATAGTTCGGGTGCGCGGCAGACGGCCGCGGAAGCAGGTCTTGCAGATAACGAAACTCGCTTTCGCTCAGGCGGCGCCCTGCCCGATCGCTGGTCAGCAGTCGCTTAAGGATGGCCGGGCTCCAGTGGCTCTCGCCGTGCGCCACCAGCTGGTTTGCCAGCGTTTTAGCGTCATAAATATCCAGCAGCTGGCGCAGTAATGCCTGCACCGTTGCCGTTGACTTCTCAGCCTGCTCTGGCGCGGGCTCTGTCACTGATCGATTTTCCTGCATTCTTTTAACCGGGCAATAAAGACTGGAAACAGATTACCACAGTTCACTTTCGCAAACTGCGACGGAAGCGGTGTTGAATCTGGCTATCCAGCCCGATGCAGTCGCCCTGTAATTCGGCACTGAGTTTCGCCATAAACTGAATCAGAAAATCGGCGTTGTGCTGCGCGAGCTCGCGCCCGACGTCGGTTTGCATTGTATCAGGCAAGCGCAGCAGCTTGGTCTGAAAATGATCGAGCGCAAACGCCCGGTCATCAAGCGGGCGCGCGTCGGCAAACGGATCGTCCGCGTCAAAAAGCGGTACGCCCAGCGCGCCTGACACGGCAAACACGCGCGCCAGGCCAATCGCCCCCAGCGCCTCCAGACGATCTGCATCCTGGACAATTTTGGCCTCAATCGTGTACGGCGTCAGGCCGGCGCTGAAACTGTGCGCCTCGATGGCGTGCTCCACGGCGGCATAGCGATCGGACGGGAAGTCAGGGAAATCGCGGTGCAGAATGTCCCGCGTTTTGCGTGCAGCCAGACGCGACGACTGGCTGCGTTCAGGATGATTTTTCGGCAGGCTAACGATGTCGTGAAAATAGCAGGCGGTCAGGATCGTCAGCGGGTCGACGTGGTGATGAACCATGATTTTCTGCGCCGTCAGCCAGACGCGACGGAAGTGTGAAATATCGTGCGCGGTGTCGTCGGTCGCGTGATGTTCATCAAGCCAGGATTCAAAGCGCTGCTGCCACTGTATGAGTTCCATCATCCTTCCCTGTTACGAAAATGGGCACTGAATTATAACATAGCTAAATAAAATAAATTAAAAAATAGAACCCCGAAATACTTAATAATAATTACCCGCAATACTTTCAAGCGATTAATTCATTTGAAAAATAAAGAGATCTTTGGAAATATTTTGTAATATTTTCACTGGTTTAATTACATTTATTTTTGAACCAAATTTACTAGCCATAGAATAGTATCAGACACGTAATTACGGAGGGTGATTACATATATTCATATAAATTATCTTTAAAGGGAATATATAATGAAAAGAAAAGTTCTGGCAATTCTTGTACCCGCATTATTAATGGCTGGCGCGGCAAACGCGGCTGAAATGTATAACAAAGACGGCAATAAAGTTGACCTGTACGGCAAGGTCGACGCGCGTCATACCTTCTCCGACAACCCTGGCGACGACGGCGACGAAACCTACGTGCAGATTGGTTTCAAAGGCGAAACGCAGATTACACGCGATCTGGTCGGTTACGGTCAGTGGGAATATAAAACCTACGCAAATGATACCGAAAACGCCGGGGACACCTCTTTTAACCGTCTGGCCTATGCGGGCCTGAAATATGGCGAATACGGTTCATTTGATTATGGCCGTAATTACGGCGTCGTGTATGACGTTGAAGCCTGGACGGATATGCTGCCGGTATTTGGTGGTGATTCCTACACCTGGACTGACAACTATATGGTTGGCCGTACCAACGGTGTTGCGACCTACCGTAATAATGATTTCTTCGGTCTGGTTGATGGCCTGAACTTCGCGCTGCAGTATCAGGGTGCTAACGAAGGCGCAAACGCTAACGAAGATCAGGAAGGCACCAAAAACGGTCACGACGACGTACGCTTCCAGAACGGCGACGGCTTCGGTATGTCTACCACCTATGACTTCGACTTCGGCCTGACCCTGGGTGCGGCGTATTCTTCCTCTGACCGTACCAACGATCAGGTTGCTTATGGCGCGGGCAACTATAACCGCTTCAGCAAATACGCAGGCGGTGACCGTGCAGACGCATGGACCGTTGGCGCAAAATATGATGCTCAAGGCGTCTACCTGGCGATGATGTACGCGGAAACCCGCAACATGACGCCGTACGGCAGCGACGGCATCGCCAACAAAACGCAGAACTTTGAAGCCGTAGCGCAATACCAGTTTGACTTCGGTCTGCGTCCATCCCTGGCGTGGGTCTATTCCAAAGGCATCGATCTGGGCGGTAACGATTATCACCCACGCAATGGCTATGACTATGTAGACCAGGATCTGGTTAACTACATCGACCTGGGCATGACCTACAACTTCAACAAGAACTTCTCCACCTATGTTGATTATAAAATCAACCTGCTGGACGAAGATGACGCCTTCTACAATGACAACGGTATTGCAACCGATGACATTGTTGGCATCGGCATGATCTACCAGTTCTGATACCTGAAAATACTAAAGCCCGCATTTGCGGGCTTTTTTGTTTCAAGGGACACTATTTTACGGCGCTTCCTGCAGCGCCACGCGGATAAACCCGTTATTCTGCACCAGCAGCTCATGGGCTTTCCACGCATCAAGGCCTGTCAGCACCATCAATACCGCGGTTTTACAGTGATGGTTACAGCTCTCCAGCGCGGCCTTTGCCTGCGCCCGGGTGCATCCCCCCGCCTCCATCACGATGGCGATCTGCCGTTCGGCCCATTTGGTACTGCTTGCCTCAAGATCCACGCGCAGGTTGCTGTAAACGCGCCCGGTGCGAACGGCCAGCGCGGTGGTAATCATCGAGAGGATCATTTTTTGCGCGATCCCCGCCCTGGTATTGCGATACCCGGCAACCACATCAGCCCCAAGCTCTGGGGCAATTACCATGCTTGCCAGCTGTGCTGCTTCACTTTGTGCATCACCGGTGATGACCGCAACCGGCGCTCCCAACGACCACGCATGCCGCATTGCCCCCCAGACCCACGGCGTTTTTCCGCTGACGGTCACGGCAAGCATCATATCGTGTTCATCAAATTTAATGGCCTGCAGGTCAGCCACCCCGCGCTCGTAGCCCCCATCCCCCTCTTCTGCCGTCACGGCAATTACCGGCGTTTTACCCGGCGCATACTCATCTGCAGCCTGTTGTGCGATGCAGCCTGACGGGCCCGCGCCGACAATCACCAGACGGCCGCCGTGGTTGAGCGCCGAGGCGGCGTTATCCACCGCGCGGGCGATTGTCGTTAAGCAGGGGGTTATAGCAGCAGAAATGCGTGCATCTTCCTCGTGGATAACCTTCAGCATGTCCAGCGTGGACAATCTATCTATATTCATCGTGCTGGCGTGCCGTCTTTCCTTGACTGAACCGGTAAGCGTAATGCTCATAAACAGCCTCCTTATTATGAGTACCCACACACTATAAAGTGTTTTATATAGATGACCTGCGAGTGGGGTCACGAAAAGAAGAGTAAATCGACGCTTTTACATGGCTTTAAGAAAAGCCCATCATCAGCGATAATCACTCCCTTTCTTAATCATCGCGGAGTGTTGATGAGCGATTTGCAGCCTTTCCCTCTGACGCGCAAGCGCCCCATGAAACTGTACACGCTGGTCACGTTGATGGTGTCCGCGATTATCGCCTCGGTGTTGCTGGTAGTTTTTGCGCTCTATTCCGTGCAGATCACCCGGGCGACCCGCGATGATGTAAAAGATACCGCTCTGGGCATCGCCCGCACGCTGGCCGACAGCCCGGAAATCCAGCGCGGCCTGATGCAGTCGCCGCAGGCCGACATCATTCAGCCCATCGCCAAAGCCGTCACCCAACGCAACGATCTGCTGCTTACCGTGGTGACCGACATGCGGGGGATTCGCTACTCGCACCCGAACGAGGCGCTCATCGGCCTGCATTTTATCGGCAACGATCTGGAACCCGCGCTGGAAGGCAAAGAGAATGTCTCGGTTAACCGCGGCGCCCTCGCCGAGGCGCTTCGCGTTTTCACGCCGGTCTATGACAGCCAACACGATCAGATCGGGGTCGTCGTGGTCGGGATCTCCCTCAAAAAGGTGGAAGACCAGATAGCCCGCGGGCGGCTCAACGCGCTCTGGACGATTCTGTTCAGCATCTTTATGAGTTCGATGGCGATTTGGGGTCTGGTACGGGTCCTGAAACACATCCTGTTCGGGCTAGAACCCTATGAAATCTCCGCCCTGTTCGAACAGCGCCAGGCGATGCTGCAGTCGCTTCGCGAAGGGGTGCTGGCCGTCGATATTCACGGCCGCGTGACGATGATTAACCACGCTGCCAGAGAGATATTACTTCTCCCCTCCGGCAAGCAGACCGAAAACACCAGCGAGCCGCTGCTGGCAAGCCTGCGTGAGGTATCGAAAACCGGGATTGCGCGTCAGGATCAGGAGATTAGCTGCAACGGACGACTGCTGCTCTGCAACATGGTGCCGGTCAAAAGCCAGAATCGGGTGATCGGGGCTATCAGCACCTTCCGCGATAAAACGGAAATCAGCCAGCTGATGCAGCGTATTGATGGCATGGTCAACTACGTCGACGCCCTGCGCAGCCACACGCACGAGTTTATGAATAAACTGCATGTGATCCTCGGCCTGCTGCACATGAAGCGTTACGACAAGCTGGAGGAGTACATCATCCAGACGGCGCATAATTACCAGACGGACATTGGCACGATCCAGAGCAAGGTAAAGTCCCCGGTCGTTGCCGGGTTCCTGCTGGGTAAAATCAACCGGGCGAAAGAGGCCGGCGTCACCCTGACGCTGGCGGATGAAAGCCTGATACCGGATACCGGCAGTGAAGAGCAGGTTGCGGTGCTGATCACCGCGCTGGGTAACTTAATCGAAAACGCGCTCGACGCGATGGCAGGACAGCAGGAAGGCGAGATTGGCCTGCTGCTGCATTATCAGAATGGCTGGCTCAGCTGCGAAGTCAGCGACGACGGCCCCGGCATTGATCCCACTCAGCTGGAGGCTATTTTTACTAAGGGGTTCTCAACAAAAGGTGAAAACCGCGGCGTTGGGCTGTTCCTTGCTCGCCAGCAGATCCAGAACCTGGGCGGCGATATTACCGTCGAGTCTGAGCCTGGCGTATTTACCCAATTTTTTGTTCACATCCCCTGGGATAGCGAGAGGAATATCGCGTGATAAATGTATTAATTGTCGATGATGACGCCATGGTAGCCGACCTCAACCGTCTGTACGTCAACCGTGTTGAAGGCTTCAGCTGCTGCGGCGTCGCCTCCACGCTCAATCAGGCCAGGGCCTTTATCAATAACCCCAGCCAGCCTGTCGATCTGGTGCTGCTGGACGTCTACATGCAGCAGGATAACGGGCTGGATCTGCTGCCCGATATTCGCGCGTCAGGCCGCCCGATTGATGTGATTATGATCTCCTCGGCCGCCGATGCCGCCACGATCCAGACCTCCATCCACTACGGCGTGGTGGATTATCTGATAAAGCCGTTCCAGTTCCCGCGCTTTGAAGAGGCGCTGAACGGCTGGAAGGCAAAACACAGCCTGATGGGCTCGCACCAGTATTACGAGCAGGCGGACGTCGACAGGCTGATCCACGGCGGCGCGCCGGAGCTGGCGGACACTAAAAAATTGCCGAAGGGGTTAACGCCGCAAACGCTGCGCACGATTTGCCAGTGGATTGATGGCCACCCGGAGACGGAATTTTCCACCGACGATCTGGCTAACGCAGTCAATATCTCCCGCGTCTCCTGCCGTAAATACCTGATTTGGCTTGCGCAGATCAACATTCTGTTCACCAGCATTCACTACGGCGCCACCGGGCGTCCGGTGTACCGCTACCGCTTACAGCCGGAACAGATCGGGCTGCTCAAACAGTACTGCCAATAACGCGGTAGCTCTCGTCCAGAAGGGTAAAACGGAAGTGGTGCATCGAGGAGATCACCACTTCTTTTGTTTTGGTCACAAAGATAGCTTCAATATCAGGGCGCGCACGCAGGGCGGCACAGCCCTTTTCTACCCCCATGCCGTACATCAGCGTGGTCCAGATGTCGCCGTCAATGGAGTCTTTTGAAATGATAGTGACGCTCTCCAGCTCGTTGTCGAGCGGATACCCGGTGCGCGGATCGAGAATATGGTGATAGCGCTTGCCGTTCTGCTCGAAGTAGCGCTCGTACGTTCCCGAGGTCACCACGGAGAGGTTCTCCACCGTCATCGCACCGATCAGCGCGTCACCGGCAAACGGTTTTTTTAGCCCCACGCTCCAGCCACCTTCCGGCGAGCCTAACGTCTGGATGTTTCCGCCGAGGTTGATCAGCCCCAGCTCAGCGCCCTCTTTGCGCAGGTAGTCCCGCACCCGGTCGGCGATATAGCCTTTGGCGATGGCCCCCAGATCAATCTCCATCCCCGATCTGGTCAGAAACACGCTGGTCTGCGCCTCATCAAGGATGACCTCCTCGGGCCGGGTTATCGCCAGCAGGGACGCAATGTCATCGGCAGGCGGAACGCTGTCTCCCTGAAAGCCAATCTTCCAGCGCTTCACCAGCGGGCCGATCGCCAGGTTAAACGCGCTGTCTTTTAGCAGGCTTGCCGCTTTGGCACAGCGGATCAGTTCAAACACCGGATGACTGACGGCAACCGGATGCTGGCCCGCCGCATGGTTGATGTCCATCACCTGGGAATGCGCCCGGTTAACGGTGAGGAGATCTTCGTACTGTTTGATCAGGCGGAAAACGCGGGACGCGAGGGCTTCGTCATGGTAGAAGAGCTTCAGGAGAATGGGCGAGCCCATCAGAACGGCGGAGTAGCTGTAAACGCGATGGCTATCAGGCATTGCATGTGTCCTCAGATGTAGCCCCGGCAGGCACCGCGCCGCCGGGGAGACAGGAGCCTTACGTTCTTTTTGAGCGCATCGCCGCCTGATGTCCTGCAAGGGTACCAAAAATAATGATATCCGCCACCGCGTTACCGCCGATACGGTTGCCGCCGTGGATCCCCCCGACCACTTCACCCGCCGCAAACGCCCCCGGCAGTACGTTGTGGTTGCTGTCCAGCACGCAGGTTTCGGTGTTGATGGTCACGCCGCCCATGGTGTGGTGCACGCCTGGCGCAATCTGAATAGCGTAGAAAGGCCCTTCGTTGATGGGCGCACGCAGCGCGGTGGTACGACCAAAATCGTCATCGTGCTGTTTTTCAACGAAACCGTTGTAACGTTCCAGGGTCGCGAGGAAAGCGTGGTGATCCATACCGAGCGCTTCCGCCAGCGCTTTTGGCGAGCTGGCGCTGGTCACGAAGCCTTTCGCAATGTACTCATCCGCGGCTTTGTTTTTGGCACGTACGTGCTCGTCAAAGACGATGTACGCGTATTTCTCCGGCAGCGCGATGATTGACGCCGAGACTTTATCGCGGGTCGACATTTCGTTGTAGAAGCGCTCCCCTTTCTGGTTGACCAGAATCGCCCCGCCCCCGCGGATGGATTCGGAAATCAGGTACGAGGTGTTCTGCTCAACGGTTGGGTGAATTTGGATTTCGCCCATATCCACGGTGCCCGCCCCGATGCGCTCCAGCAGTGCGATACCGCCGCCGGTTGCCCCTTTGTGGTTGGTGGTGACGAACCCTTCCAGATCCGGACGGTATTTAACGACCATCTGGCTGTTGGCGCTGAAGCCGCCCGTCGCCACGATCACGCTTTTCGCTGCCACGGTGACGGTTTCATTCTCTTCGGTGGTCAGGCGCACGCCGGTGACTTCACCGTTTTCGAAGAGAATGTCGCTGACGGAGGTATCCAGCATCACCTCGATGTTGCGTTTGTTGACGTTACGCACCAGGCCGCTGATCAGGTAGCCCCCCACCGCAGAGCCGTCTTTTGGACGGTGAGTACGGTCGATGCTCATCCCACCGGTGGTGGTGATGTCGTTCAGCATGATGCCGCGCGTTGCCAGCCACTCGATCGCCTGCGGCGCGTTCTCGACAAAGCGGCGCAGCAGTTCAGGGTTGTTCTTGTTGCCGCCGCCTTTCAGGCTTTCCTGGTAGAACAGCTCTTTGCTGTCCTTAATGCCCTTCACGCGCTGGAAGCGGGTTTCGGCGGCATTCATACCGGCAGAGGCTTTAATGGTGTTCCCGCCGATGGTTGGCATTTTCTCAACAATCAGCACGCTCGCGCCTTCATCGTGAGCCTGAATCGCCGCCGCCAGACCGGCGCCGCCGCTACCGACAACAACCACGTCCACGCTGCGGGTTTCGTTCGGGTCAACGCCCTCTTCCGCTGCCAGCGCTTTGCTGGATTTCAGCATCGCTTTAGAGACCGCTTTCTTCACCGCTTCACTCTGGCTGGTGGCACCGGTGATGGCATCCACGTGCGGGGTATTGGCGTCAAGAATGCGGGTACGGATCTCTTCAAAGCTGGTGACGAACTCAATATCTTCGCTCGGGCCAGAGGCCAGCTCGATGTCCGCAATGCGGTCAGTCTCCAGACTGACGTTAATCACCAGCTCGTTCGCGTCGTCCTGCACCTTCTCGGTGAACATGCCCGGTTTGAATTTCGATTCGCCCATGCTCATGTCGCGGATCATCGCTTCCACCAGCGAGAAGCGCCACAGCGGTTCAGGAATGCTCAGTTCCTCGCGTTTGGTGCTGTCCATAAACAGCTCAAGGTTTTCACCCGCCGCGATGCGGTCGGTCCAGTCCGGGTAGGCAATAGTGGCGCGGCCAACGGCAATCAGGTCGTAACCGTGTTCCAGCGCTTCATTCACGTCTGACGCATTCACCACGCCGCCCACGCCCATCACCGGAACCTGCGCCAGCGTTTCAGAACGCATCGCGCAGTATTTTTCGATCAGCGGCGTCGGGTCCTGGGTGTCGACAATGGACGGACGCAGAGTCGCGCCGACGGAGAAGTGCAGGTAGTCCACGCCGCGCGCCGCCAGTTTCTCCAGCAGGTACATGGTGTCTTCAAAGCGGATGCCCGGCACTTCCAGCTCTTCAGGGGAGAAACGGTAGCCAATAATAAACGCGTCGTCCGCGTACTGGCGCACCATTTTGTGGGTGATGTCCAGCACCGCCAGCGGGAACTTCGCGCGGTTGTCGCGGCTGCCGCCCCACTCGTCGTCGCGCTGGTTAGAGTTTGGAGAGTAGAACTGCTGAATCAGGTAGGTGTTCGCCCCGTGGATTTCCACGCCGTCAAAACCGGCCTGGATGGCGCGGCGCACGGCTTCACCAAACTTGCCGATCATGCCTTCCACTTCTTCGGCGGTCAGGGCAACCGGCGTTGCGGCACCGTCACGCGGCGCGGCTACGGCGCTTGGGCCAACCGGGGTACGGCCACCGATCAGTTTCGGATCAACCATGCGGCCGCCGTGGTAGATCTGCAGCAGGGCCTTAGATCCTTTGGATTTAATGGCCTCGGCGATTTTCGCCAGCCCGGCGATTTTCTCGTCGTTATCAATACCAATTGCGCCCGGGAAGGCGAGGCCGAGATCGTCGACGAAGCAGCACTCCACGATGATGGTGCCAATGCTGCCGGAACGGGCCCGATAGTACTCCACCAGCTCGCTGGTGACGGTGCCGTCATAATAGCCGGTACAGGTGGTCATAGGGGCCATTAACAAACGGTTTTTCAGTTCAGTGCCATTCGGTAATGTGAAGGGGCTAAGAATGCGTTCGTTAGTGCTCATAATAGAAACTCCAAACTTTTAAAAATTGAGAATTCGTTATCGGATTGATTTTTTATTTCGTCGTTTTTTGCCGATGTCATGATATTAATATAATGGTTTTTTTAGTTTCTAAAGTTATTACGTTAGTTAAAAAACTATTTAATCCCTGTGATAACACTAATAATACATTGGTGTTAGCGATTGTCATTGAGGCATTCACAATATTTTAAAATACGTTAAATAAAAAATGGTAAAACCATTTCGCCAAAAACCAAAAACACCCTTTAAAATCAACTGAATAGGCGTTATTAAAATTTCGAATTGTTACAGAAATGATAAAATAAACCCGCAAAAAAGATAATAACCACATACGCCAGAGCGGTTATTAATAAAAGCATAAAAATAACGCTGCAATTCTGTTTTTTTGATCTCGATCAATAGTCATGGCATTTAAAAGCGCAATATAAAAACATCATCATTTTTTAATTTAACGCACACAAAAAAGCGTTAAATCGCTATTACTGAAAATACCAAAACGCACCTTTAATAACTAAAAAAAGCAAAGAAACTTAAGAAAGCAATTTTGACTTTTCAGTGCGACCGAATTTTTGACAACTTAAGACGTGAAACTATGAATACAAAAACTGCTGTAACGCCCCCTGTGGCGAACCAGGCATCAAATGGAAACGCAAAACGTCTGCTGATGATGGCACTGCCCGTCATCGTCGCCGTACTGCTGCTGTTTGTTCCGGTACCGGAAGGGCTGCCGCCTTACGCGTGGCACTACTTCGCCATCTTCGTCGGCGTGATCGTCGGTCTTATCTTCGAACCCCTGCCGGGCGCGGTGATCGGTCTGACCGGCGTGGTCGCCATTGCCCTGTGCAGCCAGTGGGTGCTGTTCAGCCCTGAACAGCTGGCTGACCCGAAATTCAAGCTGGCGGGCGCCTCCTTTAAGTGGGCAGTGAGCGGGTTTGGTAACTCCACCGTCTGGCTGATTTTCGGTGCCTTTATGTTTGCCGCGGGCTATGATAAAACCCGCTTCGGCCGCCGTCTGGCGCTGATTCTGGTGAAGTATCTTGGCCGTCGCAGCCTGACGCTCGGTTACGCGATTACGTTTGCGGACCTGCTGCTGGCACCGTTCACTCCGTCAAATACCGCGCGCAGCGGTGGGACCATCTACCCGATCATCGCTAACCTGCCGCCGCTGTACGGTTCAAAACCGAACGACCCCAGCGCGCGTAAGATTGGTTCGTACCTGATGTGGGTGGCGATCACCGCGGCCTGTATCACCAGCTCAATGTTCCTCTCCGCCCTCGCGCCAAACCTGCTGGCCCTGGCGCTGGTGAAAAGTACGGTTGGGATCGACATTTCCTGGGGGACCTGGTTCCTCGCCTTCCTGCCGCTGGGCATCCTGCTGATCCTGACCATGCCGCTGCTGGCCTACTGGTTCTACCCGCCAGAAGTGAAGGTGAACAACGAAGTGCCGCTGTGGGCGACCCGTGAACTGGAAAAACTGGGCAAACTGTCGCGCAATGAGATCCTTCTGCTAGTGTTCGTATGCTGCGCGCTGCTGATGTGGATCTTCGCCGCCGCGTGGATTGAACCCGCGATGGCAGCCCTGCTTATCGTTGGCCTGATGCTGTGGACCGGCGTGCTGGAGTGGAACGATATCACCGGCAACAAAGCGGCGTGGAACACCTTCGTCTGGTTCGCCACCCTGGTGGCGCTGGCGGATGGCCTCTCCTCTACCGGCTTTATCAGCTGGTTAGGTAAAGAAGGCGGCCTGCTGATGAGCGGTATCTCTCCGGGCGTGGCGACCATCGTCCTGCTGCTGGCGTTCTACCTGCTGCACTACCTGTTTGCCAGCACCACAGCGCACACCACGGCGCTGCTGCCAGCGATGCTGACCATCGCCTCCACCATTCCGGGCATGAATATGGAAGTGTTCGTTCTGCTGATGGTGACCTCGCTGGGCGTCATGGGGATCATCACCCCGTACGGCACTGGCCCAAGCCCGATTTACTACGGTAGCGGCTACCTGCCAACCAAAGACTACTGGCGCCTCGGCACCATCTTCGGTGCCATCTTCCTGGCGGCCCTGCTGCTGATTGGCTACCCGTGGATGTCCATGATGTTCTGATTCCTGACCGCCGGACTTCTCCTCCGGCGGTTTTATTTTTGTGGAGCAATACTATGTCGAATAAACCGTTTTTTTATCAGAACCCCTTCCCTCTTTCGCATGACGACACCGAATACTACCTGCTGACCAACGAGCATGTCTCCATTGCCGAATTCGACGGCCAGGAAGTGCTGAAGGTGGAGCCCGAAGCCCTGACCCTGCTGGCGCAGCAGGCCTTCCACGACGCCGCATTTATGCTGCGTCCTTCCCACCAGAAGCAGGTTGCCGCCATTCTTAACGACCCGGAAGCCAGCGAGAACGATAAGTACGTGGCCCTGCAGTTCCTGCGCAACTCGGAAATTGCGGCGAAAGGCGTGCTGCCAACCTGCCAGGATACCGGCACGGCAATCATTATGGGTAAGAAAGGCCAGCGCGTCTGGACCGGCGGCGGTGACGAAGCGGCCCTGAGCCAGGGCGTGTATAACACCTATATTGAAGATAACCTGCGCTACTCGCAGAATGCGGCGCTGGATATGTATAAAGAAGTGAATACCGGCACCAACCTGCCCGCACAGATTGACCTCTACAGCGTCGACGGGGACGAATACAAATTCCTGTGCATGGCGAAGGGCGGCGGCTCTGCCAACAAAACCTATCTCTACCAGGAAACCAAAGCGCTGATTACCCCGGCGAAGCTGAAAAACTACCTGGTTGAGAAGATGCGTACCCTGGGGACCGCAGCCTGCCCGCCGTACCATATCGCGTTTGTTATCGGCGGCACCTCAGCGGAAGCCACGCTGAAAACCGTGAAGCTCGCCTCCACCCGCTACTACGACGCGCTGCCAACCGAAGGCAACGAGCACGGCCAGGCGTTCCGCGACGTTCAGCTCGAACAGGAACTGCTCCAGGAAGCACAGAACCTCGGCCTCGGCGCGCAGTTTGGCGGTAAATACTTCGCCCACGACATTCGCGTGATCCGCCTGCCGCGCCACGGTGCCTCCTGCCCTATTGGCATGGGGGTTTCCTGCTCCGCAGACCGCAACATCAAAGCGAAAATCAACCGCGATGGGATCTGGATTGAGAAGCTGGAACACAACCCGGGCCAGTATATTCCGGAGTCACTGCGCCAGCAGGGCGAAGGCGACGTGGTCAGCATCAACCTGAACAAGCCGATGAATGAGATCCTGGCGCAGCTTTCCGCGCACCCGGTCTCTACCCGCCTGTCGCTGAACGGAACCATCATCGTGGCGCGCGACATCGCCCACGCGAAGCTGAAAGAGCTGATCGACAACGGTGAAGAACTGCCGCAGTACGTCAAAGATCATCCGATTTACTACGCGGGCCCGGCCAAAACGCCGGAAGGCTACGCGTCTGGCTCACTCGGTCCAACTACCGCAGGGCGCATGGATTCGTATGTGGACTTACTGCAGTCCCACGGCGCGAGCATGATCATGCTGGCGAAAGGCAACCGCAGCAAGCAGGTGACGGACGCCTGCCATAAGCACGGCGGCTTCTACCTGGGCAGCATCGGCGGCCCGGCGGCGGTGCTGGCGCAAAACAGCATCAAGAGCCTGGAGTGCGTTGCCTATCCTGAGCTGGGTATGGAGGCGATCTGGAAAATTGAGGTGGAGAACTTCCCGGCGTTTATTCTGGTGGATGATAAAGGCAACGACTTCTTCCAGCAGATCCAGAACAAACAGTGCAAAAGCTGTTCACAGCGCTGAGTGCTTCCATACGTCCGGCAGGAGCGACAGCGTTTCAGCGATCGTGCTGCGCTTGTCGCTCCCCGGCTTCCAGATGGTGACCATCGTCTGACCAATCCCCTGGCTGCCCACTTCGGTGTGCAGCCTTTTTACGTTTTGCCACTGACCCGCATGAAAATGCGTCGGTAAGAATCCCCAGCCGCAGCCGCGCTCCAGCAGACCGCGCAGCATCTCCGGTTCGTTGGTAAAGAGGGTATGCCCGGAGATCTGCAGGCGGCGCGCCACCGGCTCGTCCGAGGCGGGGTGCATGACGACCTGGGGCACCAGGGAGAGATCGAGCAGCGACAGTGGGGAAGCACTGTCCGCAAACAGCCCGCGGGCGGCATAAAAATCCATATCAATGGCGCCGAGGGCGCGCCACTCCATATCATTGCCCACGCTGCGATTGCGCGCCTGGCAGATGGCCAGATCCGCGTCGTTGTTCGCCAGCAGCCGTTCCGATTCATCCCGCGAGGTGCAGATAAGGCTCAGCCGGATGTTTCGCGCAGCCATTTCAGCAATCACCCCGTGCAGAAAGGCTCTGGGCGTAAAAGGATCGTAGGCCAGCGTCAGGTCCTGCGTGGCACCGTGCGGCACCTCTCTGGCAAACGCCTCAAAGGCTTTTACCTGCCGCATCAGCAGGTGCGCCTGGCGCTGAAGCTGTTCCCCTTCGGGCGTGAGCCGCAGGGTGCGGCCGTCGCGAATAAACAGCGCGTAGCCTAACCCATCCTCAAGAAAATCAACCAGATCGCGAAGCGTCGTGCGGTCCTTCTTCAGCGCCACCGCGGCTTTACTCAGGCTCCCGTTCTCGGCCACGGCGGTAAATGCCTCGAGCTGTGCAAAAGAGTAAATCAGTCCCACCACGCTACGCTCCCTCTGTTTTTTGGGGGGATTTTCCCCCGCTACGCGTTTTTTATTATAGCCCCGGGGTTTTTAAACTAAAGCCGTTCCTAACCTGTAAGAGACGGATATGAAAAACAGAAAAGTAAACCATGCCCTGCTGGCGGGCCTTGTCTTCAGCACCCTGATCTCCCCTGCGGCAGTGGCGGCCTGTAAAGGCACCGACCTCAGCGCCTGTCCAGCCCCCTTCGACACCGCGCTGCCGGACACCCATAAGATGCTCACCTGGAGTCAGGCCGATCGCGTGGTGGGCTTTCGCAATGACTATCGCAACTACGCCGGGGATCGTTTCCGCCACGGTAACGCCGTGCCGCTGGAAATGTCGGACAAGCCGCTCACGGACGCACACTATCAGGTCAACGGCAGGCGCTACGGCCTTCAGGAGTACCTCCAGCGCCAGAACGTCAGCGGCATGCTGGTGCTGAAGGACGGCAAAATCGCCTGGAAGTATCTTGGAGAGGGCAATACCGACTCGACGCTCTGGACCTCGCGCTCGGTTGGGAAATCGGTGGTATCGGCGCTGGTGGGCGTGGCCCTCAAAGAGGGAAAAATTCACTCGCTCGACGACCTGGTCACGCGGTATGAACCCGACCTGAAAGGCACCGCGTGGGACGGCGTGACGCTCAGACAGCTGATCACCCATACCTCCGGCGTGGCCTGGAATGAGGATTACACCAACCCCCACTCCGACTTTGCGCAGCTCACCGAGTGCGAGGCGAAGCCGGGTACATATGACTGCGTGCGGAAGCTGGTGAAGGGGTTACGCAGAGCGCATCCGGCCGGAGAGAGCTGGTCTTACTCTTCGGGCGGCGCCTGGCTGCTGGGTGACGTGCTGGAGCGGGCCACCGGCATGACGCTCGCAGCCTATCTGGAGAAAAGCATCTGGCAGCCTTACGGCATGGCGAGCGACGGCGTGTGGCATGCCTACAGCAAAGGCCAGCATGACGTTGGCGCGCACGGCTTTAACGCCACGCTGGAGGACTGGGGACGCTTCGGGCAATTTATCCTGAACAACGGTACGCTGCCGAACGGTAAGACCATCCTGCCGGAAAACTGGATCCGGCAGTCGTCAGACTGGACGAAGGCCAAAGGCTCGGTCTCTGACGCCCATCCCGAGGGGCTGTACGGCTATCAGTGGTGGAACAACGAAGTGCCCGCCAATGCCAAGGGCGTAGAGCCGACGGCACAGGATTCGCTGAAAGGTTCACTCTGGGCGCTGGGCATTTTCGGGCAGATGATTATGGTGAACCCGAAGGAAAATCTGGTCATTGTCCAGTGGTCTACCTGGCCGCAGGCGGAACCGTCCTTCAGCGCCCAGCCGCTGGAGGCCTCTCTGATGTTTAGCGCGATTGCCAGAGCGCTGCGCTAAATGGCCTCCGCCGGGTAACGACGCGGTTACCCGGCTCATTCTGAAACGCGCCTCTGCGCTACATCACAAAATCGCAATATCAGAGGCTTACAGAATATTGGTGAATAAAAAGCCAATATTTTGTTAAGTTATTGTTGCCGTTAATTGTATTTGTTCGCCGGATTATATTCATGCAAGAAACGCATAAGTCGATGCGGCATTTGCGCTTATCTAATTCCTCATCCTGATCCAGTTTTCAGAAACAGACGCGTAAAACGTCAACAATAAACTGGAGATAACCATGTTTTCCTCAACCTCACCTGCAACCGTACGCTCTAAGGCGGGCGCAATACTTCGCGTGACGTCCGGCAACTTTCTTGAGCAATTCGATTTCTTTCTTTTCGGCATCTACGCCACCTACATCGCCCACACGTTCTTCCCGGCGAGCAGTGAATTTGCCTCGCTGATGATGACCTTTGCCGTCTTCGGCGCGGGCTTTTTGATGCGTCCAGTCGGGGCCATTGTGCTGGGGGCTTATATTGACAAGGTGGGTCGCCGCAAAGGGCTGATCGTGACGCTTTCCATCATGGCGGCAGGCACCTTCCTGATCGTGCTGATCCCGTCCTATCAAAGCATCGGGCTTTGGGCACCGTTGCTGGTACTGACGGGCCGTCTGCTGCAGGGCTTTTCCGCCGGTGCGGAGCTTGGAGGCGTCTCGGTCTATCTCGCTGAAATCGCCACGCCGGGCCGCAAAGGGTTCTATACCAGCTGGCAGTCCGGCAGTCAGCAGGTTGCCATTATGGTCGCCGCGGCGATGGGCTTTGCCCTGAACGCGCTGATGGAAGAGAGCGCCATTCGTGAATGGGGCTGGCGCATCCCGTTCCTGTTCGGCTGTTTAATCGTGCCGTTTATCTTTTTCCTGCGCCGCAAGCTGGAGGAGACGGAAGAGTTCAGCGCGCGCCGCCATCATCTTGAGATGCGTCAGGTCTTTAAAACGCTGCTTGGCAACTGGCAGGTGGTGGTCGCGGGCATGCTGATGGTGGCGATGACCACCACCGCGTTCTACCTGATCACCGTCTACGCGCCAACCTTCGGCAAAAAAGTGCTGATGCTGAGCGCCTCGGACAGCCTGCTGGTCACGCTGCTGGTGGCGATCTCTAACTTCATCTGGCTGCCGGTGGGCGGCGCGCTGTCGGACCGCTTCGGGCGTAAACCGGTGCTGATTGCCATGACCCTGCTGGCGCTGGCCAGCAGCTATCCGGCCCTGACGCTGCTGGCTGACGCGCCAAGCTTCTCCATGATGCTGAGCGTCCTGCTGTGGCTCTCCTTCCTGTACGGGCTGTATAACGGGGCGATGATCCCGGCGCTGACGGAAATTATGCCCGCTGAAGTCCGCGTGGCGGGCTTCTCGCTGGCTTACAGCCTCGCAACGGCGGTCTTCGGCGGCTTTACCCCGGTGATGTCCACCGCGCTGATTGAATACACCGGTGACAAAGCCTCGCCGGGCTACTGGATGAGCTTCGCCGCGGTGTGTGCCCTGCTGGCAACCCTCTACCTCTACCGTCGTCGCGCGGTATCGGTGCAAAACACCGTTAAGTCGCAGGGGGCAGCATGACTCGCACTTCTCGTTATGCCGCCACCGCGCTGATGCTGACGTTCCTGAGCGCCAATGCCTGCGCTCAGGAGGTGAAAGTGATGATTTCAGGCGGTTTCAAAGCCGCCCTTGAAAAGCTGGCACCGGAATATGAACGCCAGACCGGCGATACCATCGTGATTATTCCCGGTCCGTCAATGGGCGCTACGCCGCAGGCGATCCCAAACCGGCTCGCGCGCGGCGAGAAAGCCGACGTGGTGATTATGGTGGGCGATGCGCTGGCGAAGCTCGAAAAAACCAGCCAGACCCAGCCGGGTTCGCGAACTGAACTTGCGGACTCCCCCGTCGGAATGGTGGTGAAAAAAGGGGCGGATGTCCCTGATATCAGCAGCGAGGTGACGCTACGTAACGCGCTGCTTCAGGCCAGCTCCATCGCCTACTCAGACAGCGCCAGCGGCAGGTATGTCAGCCAGACGTTGTTCAAGAAACTAGGGATTGAAAAGGAGGCGGCAGCTAAAGCAACGATGGTCGAACGCATTCCGGTTGCTTCGGAAGTGGCAAAAGGGAAATACGCCGTGGGCTTCCAGCAGGTGAGCGAGCTGCTGCCGGTTCAGGGCGTCACTTTTATCGGTAAAATCCCGGATAATCTGCAGTACATCACGCGCTTCGCGGGTGCAGTTACCCGTCACGCAGAACATCCTGACGAGGGGAAAGCGCTGCTGACCTATCTCGCCTCACCGCCCTCACGCGCCGTCATCGAGAAGACGGGGATGATCCCCGTTACGTCCGGCGATACCGCTCGGTGATCTCTTTTTCCAGTTCAGCCGCGATATAAGACTGGATGCGCCCCCGGCGCCGGATAAGCCCCACGGTGCGTTTCACTTCCGGCGCCACCAGCGGCAGATGCGTCAGCGGCGTGTACTCTGACGTCGGCATCGACATGGCGGGAACGGCGGCAATGCCGATCCCCGCCTCTACCATACCGAGCATCGTGGTGACGTGGCGCGTTTCGCAGACGCTGGGGCGCTCGGGAATGATATCCCCCAGCATCCGATCCAGCAGGTTGCGGTTCCCCGACGTTTTATCGAGGGAGATATAGTCCTGCTGGTAAAACGCCTGCCAGGTCAGGTGGCTCTTCTGCGCCAGCGGGTGGTCCTTTCTGCACGCCACAACGTAGACATCCTCCACCAGCGGGAAAAATTCAATTTCAGACGGCAAGTTTCCCGCAAAGCAGATGCCAAAATCCGCCTGGCTTCGGGCCACGGCGTCAATCACATTCCCCGCGCTGCTGTCGATGAGCTTAATGCGAACGCGCGGAAAGCGGGACTGAAAGCGACGGATCACATCAGGCATAAAGTAACAGGCGGCGGAAGGTACCGCGGCGACCGTAATCAGCCCCGTCCGCTCTTCACTGGCCTTATCGACATCCGCCAGCATTGATTCTACGTTGTCGAGCAGCTGTGCTGAGCGTTCAGCAAAGTTTTGCCCGTATAGCGTCAGGGCGACGCGGCGGGTGGTTCGGTCAAACAGCCTGGTTCCCAGCGCGGCTTCCAGCTTTTCGATTCTGCGGCTCAGCGCCGACTGGGATATGCAGATTGATTCAGCGGCGACACGGAAGTTACCGTATTCCACTAACGCCCTGAAGGCATAGAGATCGTTAAGGTCGAAATTCACGGGCATAGCGTCTGGATGTCCTTTCAGGGAAAGCAACAAAGTCAAAAATAATAGCGTCTTATTGACCTTCCGCAACCGGCGCGATGTTGAAACAGGTCAGAGGTCGTTGAGATTGAGGCGAATGCGCCCGGCCTGGTCAGCAATCGCCTGCCGTTCCTCTTCCTTCATATCCGCAAGCTGTTTATAGACAATGCCCAGGCGGGGATTGTTACCGAGGCGCGACCGGTTGCGCGCAAAGAAATCCCAGTAGAGGGCATTGAACGGGCACGCCAGCTCTCCGGTGCGCTGGTTGTGCTGGTACCGACATCCCTGACAGTAATTACTCATCTTATGAATGTAGGATGCGCTTGAGACATAGGGCTTACTGGCCAGTAACCCGCCATCGCCAAACTGGCTCATGCCGAGAGTATTGGGCAGTTCCACCCATTCAAACGCATCAATATAGACCCCCAGATACCACTCATGAACCGCCTGGGGTGACAGGCCGCTGAGCAGACTAAAGTTCCCGATCACCATCAGGCGCTGGATATGGTGGGCGTAAGCCTCGGTAAGCGATTGCCCAACGGCATGCGCCAGGCAGCGCATCTGCGTTTTGCCCGTCCAGAACCAGTCCGGCAGCGGGGCGTGCTGCTCCAGGGCATTCAGCTCGCGATAGCCCGGCATTTGCGACCAGTAGATCCCGCGCACGTACTCCCGCCAGCCGAGAATTTGTCGGATAAACCCTTCAACGGCAGGCAGCGGCGCGTGGCCAGAACGCCATGCCTGCCGGGCGGCGGCCACCACTTCCCGGGGATTAAGCATTTTGGTATTCAGCGCAAAAGAAATTAACGAATGAAAAAGAAAAGGTTCCTCCGCGTGCATCGCATCCTGCCAGTTTCCAAACTGCGGGAGCACGTGAGAAATAAACGCATCCAGACTGGCTTTGGCTTCCGAACGGTTGAGCGGCCAGCGAAAATTGTCGGCCTGCGGTTCGCCGAAGGTCTTTACGCCGCAGCGTTGGATCTCTGCCCACAAGGCTGAACGATCGTGGCGGGGGCGCGAGTCACCCGGTGCGGGCGGCTCGCCGGACCAGCGCCTGCGGTTTTCAGCATCATAATTCCATTTCCCCCCTTCCGGCTCGCCTTCAGAGGTCAAGAGAATCCCGTGCCGACGGCGAATTTCCCGATAAAAGTATTCCATTCGCCAGCTTTTACGCGACGTAAAAAACGCGCTTACCGCGTCCCGGGGGGTGAAAAAATGCTCGCTGCTGACGCAGGCTGTTTCGACGGACGCTGTTTTCGCCCACGCCTGCAGCTGCGCATCAAGACGCCATTCGTCGGGCTCCTGCCACAACACCCTTCCGGCGCTGTAATGCGTAACAAGCGCGTTGAGATTCTCTTCCAGCGCGCCGCGGTTTGAACCGTCAGAGAGCCGGACATACCTCACCCGATGCCCCTTCTCTTTCAACGCTGAGGCAAACGCGCGCATGGCCGCGAAGATAGCGATAACTTTCTGGGCATGATGCAGCACGTATGCGGTTTCCGCCCGCAGCTCCAGCATCACGTAAATGACGTTTGGGTTGCCGGTATCAAACCAGCTGTGATGCGGATTAAGCTGATCGCCCAGGATTAGACGCAGCTCGGTCAACGGTGGCTCCTGCGACAACGCTCAGAACAGTATTTGACCTCATCCCAGCATTTCGCCCATTTTTTGCGCCACGTCATGGGCCGCTGGCAGTGCACACACAGCCGACTGGGCAGGTCCTGCTTGTTGCCTTTGAAATCGCTCATCTTTTCAATACCGTACTGATTTATTCACCCCACCTGCAGATAAAGGCTACGACAGACGTCACAAAATGAAGGTGATGCCTGCAAAGCGCTACCCACCGCTACGTACGAAATGATAGTTTATTCGGGCTGTAAGTGTTGCAATGATAACGTTCCCCTTTGTGTTCAAGTGACGAGTTTGCGAGCAAAGCGATGATTAAGTGGCCCTGGAAAACGAATGAGGCTGGCCGGGATATGGCGCTGCCGTGGGATGACGCGCTGGCGATCCCTGTTCTGGCGAATCTTAAGCCGGATGAACAATCGAAACTGGTTCAGATGGCGGATCGTTTTTTGCAGCAAAAACGCCTGGTGCCGCTGCAGGGGTTCGAGCTGGATCCGATGAAAAACGCCCGCATCGCCCTGCTTTTCTGCCTGCCGGTGCTGGAACTCGGCATTGAGTGGCTGGACGGTTTTCATGAAGTGCTGATTTATCCTGCACCGTTCGTCGTCGATGACGAGTGGGAGGATGATATCGGGCTGGTACACAACCAGCGGGTGGTGCAGTCCGGGCAAAGCTGGCAGCAGGGGCCAATTATCCTCAACTGGCTCGACATTCAGGACTCGTTCGACGCCTCAGGCTTTAATCTGATTATTCACGAGGTGGCGCATAAGCTTGATACCCGCAACGGCGATCGCGCCAGCGGCGTGCCTTTTATTCCGCTACGTGAAGTCGCAGGATGGGAGCACGACCTGCATGCGGCAATGGATAACATCCAGGATGAGATCGATCTGGTGGGCGAAAGCGCGGCCAGCATTGATGCGTATGCAGCAACTGACCCCGCCGAGTGCTTTGCGGTGCTCTCGGAGTACTTCTTCAGCGCCCCCGAACTCTTCGCGCCCCGTTTCCCGGCGCTGTGGCAGCGTTTCAGCCAGTTTTATCAGCAGGATCCGCTCCAGCGCCTGCGGCAAAATGAGGGCGCTGGCGGCCCTTCACCCCACCACGTCCATTAATTTTTTTCGACATGGGTACGCTCGGTTAACCGTACCCCGATGCTCAGCGCTAAAAACAGCGCTGCCATGCCAAAGGCCGCCGTCGTTAAATAGTGTTCGCCGAAAAAGCGCGTCACGACGGGCACCAGCAGCGCGCTGACGCCATAGCCCAGCGTGTGGCTGGTCGCAATAGCGCCCGCCCCCTTCCCCGTGGTCAGGCGATCGTTCAGCAGCAGCTGATAGCCCGGCGTTGCCATTGCCGCGCCGAGCGAAGTGATAGCAATCCCCACGTAGAACAGCGCCAGTTCGGCGATACACATTAGCGCCAGCCCAGCCACCATCAGCACCGCCGCCATGCAAAGCAGGGTCAGCGGGCTGAAATGCTGCGGACGAACCACCAGGAACTGCGCCGCGAGCGTAGCCAGCGCGGCCAGGCTCAGCAGGAGCGCAACATGATGGCTGATATCCCGGGCGTTGCCGTCCAGCAAGGGGCTGAGGTGCGGTGACAGGCCGAGCTGCATCAGGCTCACCAGCGCCGCGAGCAGCATCGCCAGCAGCAGGAACGGCAGCATGGACATCTGCAGACGGGTCGCCTGGTGTGCCACCGGCGGCAGCGGCGGATCCGCCACCTCGCGCAGCACCAGCAGCAGAGCGATTAACGGCGCGATCGCCATCAGCCAGAGCGGCGCGACCGGGTTAACGCTGAGCATCAGCGCCGCCAGCGGAGGCCCCAGCAGGCGGCCGCAGCTGAGGCCGGAACTGATGGTTGCCAGCGCCGCCATGCGTTTATCCAGGCCCGTACGCTGAATGGCCCACGTCTGCGCGGCAGGCACCATGCCCGACACCGTCAGGCCATACAGCAGACGCGAGAGGATCAGCCCCGCCAGCCCCCAGGTGCTTTCCAGCCTCCCTGCCGCCATCGCCCACACCACCAGCGCCATGACGCCAAAGCTGGCGAGATAGCCGCTGAGAGAGGCCACCATAACGACCTTACAGCCGCGGCGCTCGCTCTGGCGTCCCCACCAGGGGGACGCGGGTAAAAAAAGCATGGAGCCGAACATCAGCAGCCCGGCCCAGACCGAGAGTGAAAATCCGGTCAGGGTCACCAGCTGCGGAAGCATGACCAGCAAACCGTTTTGCCCGATGCCCAGCAGGCCCGCGCAGAGCGCCAGGGGCCAGTTGGCTTTGGAGGTGATGCTTTCGGTCAACGTTTCAGAATCAGCGCGCATGAGAATGTGAACATAGTGTCAATAAATGTGTGGAAATTATGAAGTTAATGAAAACAAATATTGCAAAAATAGTTGCGACTGTAAACAGAATGAATATCATAACGAGAATTATTATCAGTCATGGAATGAGGTACATCTATGCGTGCTCTGCCCCGCTCTGCCGGTACAGACGTTGCAGCCCAGTGTTTTTTAAACGCCCTGTTACGCGAAACGAAGGACTGGCGCTATCTCCCCGCAGCTGCAGCGGATGAGTTAGCGCACATTCATATTCCACTCTCTTCCTCCCAGGCCCTTCGGGTTCCGGTACGCTATTTCTCCCCAACCCAGCACCATCAGTACCGTTTCCCGGCAACGCTTATTCAGAGCGATAGCGACAGTGGTGACGCCGTCACTTTCACTCAACTGATTGATTTAATTCTTGAAAAACCCTCAGTAAAAGGCTCACTGGATGCCGATACGCTGACGCGTTTTAAACAGCGCGCGCTGGAAAGCCATACCCATACCTGGCAGGCGATTGATTTGCGTCACGGCTGGGCAACGCTACGCGACAAGCCGCTGACGTTTGCCGAAGCGGAACAGGCGCTGCTGGTGGGCCACGCGTTTCACCCTGCGCCAAAATCCCACGAGCCGTTCAACGAAACCGAGGCGCGCCGGTATCTGCCGGATTTCGGCTCCCGCTTCCCGCTGCGCTGGTTTGCCGTAGAGAGCACGCTCGTTGCCGGCGACAGCCTGAACGTATCTCTGCGCGAGCGTCTGCTGCGCTTCGCCGCCCAGAGCGCGCCCGTTCTGCTCGGCCACTTCACCGACACCCGCTGGCTGCTGCCGATGCATCCGTGGCAGGCCGACTATCTGCTGGAGCAGGACTGGTGTCAGCGTCTGGCGGCAAACGGTTCATTACAGGACCTTGGTGAAGCGGGCGCACAGTGGCTGCCCACCAGCTCCTCACGCTCGTTGTACAGCGAAACCAACAGCGACATGATCAAATTCTCCCTCAGCGTGCGCCTGACCAACTCCGTGCGCACGCTGTCGGTCAAAGAGGTTAAGCGCGGTATGCGCCTGGCGCGGCTGGCGAAAACAGAACGCTGGCAAGATTTACAGGCCCGCTACCCGACCATGCGCGTGATGCAGGAAGACGGCTGGGCGGGACTGCGTGATGAAAGCGGCGTCGTTCAGGAAGAGAGCCTGATGGCCCTGCGCGTTAACCTGCTGTTCGATACGCCAGACACCCAGACCAACGTGCTGGTCAGCCTGACCCAGGCCGCGCCTGACGGCGGTGACAGCCTGCTGGCCGCAGCGGTGCGCCGTCTTAGCCAGCGTCTGGATTTACCGCTCGCCCAGGCCGCCCGCTGCTGGCTGGACGCCTACTGCGACCGCGTGTTGCTTCCGCTGTTCAGCGCCGAGGCGGACTACGGTCTGGTGCTGCTGGCACACCAGCAAAATATCCTCGTTGAGATGCAGCAGGATTTCCCCGTCGGGCTGATCTACCGCGACTGCCAGGGCAGCGCCTGGACCGAAGGGGCCGACGCGTGGCTGAAAGAGGCGGGCGAAACCGACGTGGAAAACCGCTTCGGTGAAAGCCAGCTGCTGCGCTACTTCCCTTATTACCTGCTGCTGAACTCCACCCTTGCGGTCACCGCCGCTCTCGCCGCCGCCGGTTTCGACAGCGAAGAGCACCTGATGTCCCGCGTGCGTGACGCGCTGGCCGGGCTGCGCACGACGGCGAAGCAGACCCGCTGCCTCGACTACGTGCTCGACAGCCCGACCTGGAACTGCAAAGGCAACTTCTTCTGCTACCTGCACGATCGCAATGAGAACACCATCGTCGATCCGGCGGTGATCTATTTCGACTTTAGCAACCCGTTTTACAAGGAGAAGGCGTGATGGCCATCGCGAATATCGTCCATTCCGGCTACGGCTTTCGCTGCACCGCAACGGAACAAAACCTGCCGCTGACGCTGGGTCTTGACGGCAGCGCGGTGCTGGAGCGTCTTACCGGGATCCCGGACGGCTGGCTGGTGGAAGCCCTCGATCAGCTGTTTGTTGCCGCGCCGGCCCTGACCGGCATTACCCTGCCGTGGGCGGACTGGCAGGATGAACCCCAGGCGCAGGCGCTGTTTAGCCAGGCCCACGGGGATTATCTGGCGCGAGAAACCTTCTGGCAGCTGCCGCTGTGGCTGCAAGGCGAACGTCCGCAGGCAAGCGGCGGGATGCAGTTTGATGAGAGCCGCCAGCTGTACTTCCCGCTGCGTCCTCGTCGCCCGCAGGGCGAGGTGTATCGCCGTTACGATCCGCAAATCAAGCGCACTTTGAGCTTCCGCGTGGCCGACGTGGCGCTGGACCGCGAGCGTTTTACCCGCTGGATGAATAACCCGCGCGTGAACGCCTTCTGGGAGATGGCGGGCCCGCAGGCCGAGCAGGAAAACTACCTGCGACGCCAGCTTGACTCGACCTACTGCTACCCGGTTATCGGCTGCTTCGACGACCAGCCGTTTGGCTATTTTGAACTCTACTGGGCGGCAGAAGACCGCATTGGCCGTCACTACCGCTGGCAGCCGTTTGACCGCGGGCTGCACATGCTGGTGGGCGAAGAAAACTGGCGCGGCGCGCAGTATATCCGCAGCTGGCTGCGCGGCCTGAGCCACTATCTGTATCTCGATGAACCGCGCACCGCGCGCATCGTGGCCGAGCCGCGCTTCGACAACCAGCGCCTGTTCCGCCATCTGGCCTCCGCCGGTTTCGACACGGTGAAAGAGTTCGACTTCCCGCACAAGCGCTCGCGCCTCATCATGAGCCAGCGTCACCGCTTCTTCAGTGAGGTGGGCCTGTGAACGCGCTCTGGCAGAAAGTGAACCGCGAGATGGTGGCAAAGATCCTCGCGGAGCTGGAATACGAACGCACCCTGCGCGCTGAGCCGGTTTCATCGGACGGCTGGCGCATCGCCATGGGCAACGAGTGCTGGCAGTTTCGCGCCGCGCGCGGGATCTGGGGCTGGCTGCATATCGACCCGGACAGCCTGACCGCCGCCAGCGGCGCCGCCGTGGAAGCGGAAAGCGCGCTGCTGCAGCTGGCGACGGTGCTGGAGATGAGCGACGCGCAAACGGCGGAGCACATGGAAGATCTCTACGCCACGCTGCGCGGCGACATGCAGCTGCTGCAGGCGCGTGAAGCCCTGGACGCGGACGCGCTGATCCACCTCGACCCGGACGAATTACAGTGTCTGATGAGCGGCCACCCGAAGTTTATTTTCAACAAAGGCCGCCGCGGCTGGGGTCTGGACGCGCTGCGCCAGTACGCGCCGGAATACCGCGGGCGCTTCCGCCTGCACTGGGTCGCCGTCCAGCGTGAACATCTGGTCTGGAGCAGCGACGCCGATTGCGACATTCACGCTCTGCTGGCCAGCACCATGGACGATGCCGAGCGCGCCCGGTTTGACGCTCGCTGGCAAGCGCTGGGTCTCGACGACGGCTGGCTGCCCGTGCCGCTGCACCCGTGGCAGTGGCAGCAAAAAATTGCCATTCATTTCCTTGCTCAACTGGCGCGCGGTGAAATGGTTGAGCTGGGCGAGTTTGGCGATGAGTACCTGGCCCAGCAGTCCCTGCGCACGCTCACCAACGCCAGCCGTCGCGCGCCGTATGACATCAAGCTGCCGCTGACCATCTACAACACCTCCTGCTATCGCGGCATTCCGGGCAAGTACATTGCCGCCGGTCCTCTGGCCTCGCGCTGGCTGCAGCAGCAGTTCGCCGCTGACGCCACGCTGATCCGCTCTGGCGCGCAGGTGCTGGGCGAACCCGCCGCCGGGTATCTGTCGCATCCGGGCTACGCGGCGCTGCCGAAAGCGCCCTACCGCTACCAGGAGATGCTGGGCGTGATCTGGCGCGAGAACCCATCCTGCTATTTACAGGATGGCGAACAGGCGGTGCTGATGGCGGCGCTAATGGAAACCGACAACGCCGGACGTCCGCTGATCGACGCGTGGATCACGCGCTCGGGGTTAAGCGCCGACGCGTGGCTGGAAAAGCTGTTTGAGGCAACGGTGATCCCGTTCTACCACCTGCTCTGCCGCTACGGCGTGGCGCTGATTGCCCACGGCCAGAACGTGACGCTGGTGATGAAGCACTACGTCCCGCAGCGCATCCTGCTGAAGGATTTCCAGGGCGATATGCGCCTGGTGGACGAGGATTTCCCGCAGGCGCAGAGCCTGCCGGAGCAGGTAAAAGCGGTGACGGCGCGCCTGAGCGCGGATTACATCATTCACGACCTGCAGACCGGCAACTTTGTGACGGTGCTGCGCTTTATTTCGCGCCTCACGCTGCAAAGCGGCGTGAGCGAAAACCGCTTCTATCAGATCCTCGTCGGGGTGCTGCACCGCTATATGGCCGCGCACCCGGAGCTTGCGGAGCGCTTTGCGAAATTCGATCTGTTTAAGCCGCAGATTATTCGCGTGATCCTCAACCCGGTCAAACTGACCTTCTCCGAACACGACGGCGGCAGCCGCATGCTGCCGAACTACGTTACCGATCTTGATAACCCTCTTTTTCTGGCCTCCCGGGAGTCCGCGCAATGAAAACCTATGATTTCATCGGCATTGGTATTGGCCCGTTTAACCTCAGCGTCGCCGCCCTCGCAGAAGGTCTGGACGGCTTTAGCTCGCTGTTCCTTGAGCGTAAACCGCACTTCTCATGGCACCCGGGCATGATGGTGCCGGACTGCCACATGCAGACCAGCTTCCTGAAGGATCTGGTCAGCGCCGTGGAGCCGACCAACCGCCACAGCTTTCTGAACTACCTGGTGCAGCGCAAAAAGTTCTACCGCTTCCTGACCACCGAGCAGCGCACGGTTTCCCGCGAAGAGTTTGCGGACTACCTGTGTTGGGCGGCGGATAACCTCACCAACCTCGCCTTCAGCCAGCAGGTTCAGCAGGTGAGCTTTGATGAGCAACGCGGCCTGTTTGAGGTCGTGACCCAGCGCGACCGCTTCCTCGCGCGCCACGTCTGTGTGGGGATTGGCAAACAGATCAACCTGCCTGACTGCGTCACGGTGCAGGACGATACCTGCTTCCACGCCAGCGAGATGATGCTGCGCACGCCGGATCTCGCCGGCAAGCGCGTTACCGTCGTCGGCGGCGGCCAGAGCGGCGCCGACCTGTTCCTGAATATTTTCCGCGGCGAATGGGGCCAGCCGCTGAGCCTGAACTGGGTCTCGCGCCGCAACAACTACAACGCGCTGGATGAAGCCGCCTTTGCTAACGAGTATTTCACGCCGGAGTATGTGGACAGCTTCTCCACGCTCGGTGAAGAGGCGCGTCGTCAGATGCTGCACGAGCAGAAGATGACCTCCGACGGCATCACCACCGAGTCCCTGCTGGCGATTTACCGCGCCATGTATCACCGCTTCGAAGTGCTGCGTGAAAAACCCTGGGCGCACCTGATGCCGTCCCGCTCGGTGACGGCCCTGACGCGTCAGGAAACCGGACATCGCCTGAGCATTCAGCATCACCTCGACGGCGGCCACGAGCAGCTGGAGAGCGACGTGGTGATTTTCGCCACCGGCTACCGCGCCGTGCAGCCCGCGTTCCTCGCGCCGCTGTCTCACCGCCTGCATCTGGATGCGGACGAAGCGTTCTGCATTAACAACGATTTCACCCTCGAATGGGACGGTCCGCAGAGCAACCGCCTTTTCGCCGTGAACGCCGGGATGCACCGTCTCGGCATTGCCGAACCCCAGCTCAGCCTGATGGCCTGGCGCGCGGCGCGAATTCTGAATCGCGCACATGCCGACGAGCCGTTTGAACTGGCCACCACCCCTGGCGTTATCCACTGGCGGAGCACCACCAGCCCGGAGAGCAGCCAGGTTTTTAAATCGTTAGCAAAAACCACTGAGTACTGACACACACAATCAGGATCAACATAACAATGAAACGTTCTCATCTTTGGGTTTTAAATCCTTGCTTGCTTGCAATGCTTTCTACCTCTGCGTGGGCGGAAGAACAAAAGGAAGAAAATATCGTGGTCTCTGCCAGCCGCGCGCACCGCAGCGTGGCCGAGATGGCGCAGACCACCTGGGTCATTGAACGCTCTGAGATCGAGCAGCAGGTTCAGGGCGGGAAAGAGATTAAAGAAGTGCTGGCGCAGCTGATCCCGGGTATGGATGTCAGCAGCCAGGGGCGTACCAACTACGGCATGAACCTGCGCGGCCGCTCCATGATGGTGATGCTAGACGGCGTACGCCTGAACTCGTCCCGCAGCGACAGCCGCCAGCTCGACTCCATCGACCCGTTCAACATTGACCGCATCGAAGTCATCTCCGGCGCCACGTCACTCTACGGCGGCGGCAGCACCGGCGGCCTGGTGAATATCGTCACCAAAAAGGGCCAGCCGGAGACCGAAGTTGAGTTCCAGACCGGAGCAAAAAGCGGGTTTAACAGCCACAATGACCACGATGAGAACGTGTCGGCTGCGGTCAGCGGCGGCAACGACAACGCCTCCGGCCGTCTGTCGGTGTCGTATCAGCGCTACGGCGGCTGGTATGACGGCAACGGCGACGAGGTGATCATCGACAACACCCAGACCGGCCTACAGTATTCCGACCGTATTGATGTGATGGGAACAGGCACTCTCAACATCGACGATCACCAGCAGTTGCAGCTCACTACCCAGTACTACAAGAGCGAATCCGACGGCAAGCATGGGCTGTATCTCGGGAAGAACTTCTCGGCGGTAACGGGGGATGCAACCGCATACAACAAAGGTAATCTCGACTCTGACCGCGTGCCGGGCACCGAGCGCCATCTGATTAACCTGCAGTACTCCAATACTGATTTCTGGGGCCAGGATCTGGTCGCGCAGATTTACTACCGTGACGAGAGCCTGACCTACTACCCGTTCCCGACCCTGACCAAAGGCGTGGTGAGCAGCATCGGCGCGTCGCAGCAGAAAACCGATTTTTACGGCGGCAAGCTGACGCTGAACAGCAAGCCGGTGGACGATTTGACGCTGACCTGGGGTGTCGATGCCGACCACGAAACGTTCGATGCCAACCAGCAGTTCTTTGACCTGAGCAAAGCGGCGGCGAGCGGCGGCATGGAGCTGGACAACGCCTACAACGTGGGCCGTTATCCGGGCTACAGCATCACCAACCTTGCTCCGTTCCTGCAGGCGAGCTATGACATTGACGCCATCACCCTGAGCGGCGGCGTGCGCTACCAGTACACCGAAAACAAGGTGGATGATTTTGTTGGCTACGCTCAGCAGCAGGCCATCGCTACCGGGAAAGCCACCTCCGCCGACGCGGTGCCGGGCGGGAAAACCGATTACAACAACTTCCTGTTTAACGCCGGGATCCTCGGTCGTCTGACCGAACAGCAGCAGCTGTGGTTTAACTTCTCCCAGGGCTTTGAAATTCCTGACCTGGCGAAGTACTACGGCTCCGGCACCTACCAACTCAGCAACGGCCACTATCGCCTGCTGAACAGCGTGAACGTCAACGACTCAACGCTGGACGGCATCAAGGTCAACGCCTACGAGCTGGGCTGGCGCTTCACCGGTGACAACCTGCGCACGCAGGTCGCGGCGTATTACTCGCTCTCGGATAAAACCATCACCATCAACAAGACGGATATGACCATCAACCTGGAAGACGACAAGCGTCGTATCTACGGGATTGAAGGCCAGATGGACTATTTCTTCACCGACAGCGACTGGAGCACCGGCGCGAACTTTAACGCCATCAAGTCTGAAACCCGTGAAAACGGGAAGTGGGAGAAGCTGACGGTCGACAGCGCCAGCCCGTCGAAAGCCAGCGCATGGGTGAACTGGGCGCCGGGCGACTGGACCCTGCGCGTGCAGAGCACGCAGACCTTTGACGTGTCTGACGCTGACGGCAAGAAGATCGATGGCTATAACACGGTCGACTTCCTGGGCAGCTACGCCCTGCCGGTGGGGAAAGTCAGCTTCAGCGTGGAAAACCTGCTGGACAAAGACTACACCACCGCCTGGGGCCAGCGCGCGCCGGGACTGTATAGCCCAACCTACGGTGCACCGGGCCTGTACACCTACAAAGGCCGCGGACGTACGTTTGGTCTGAACTACTCCGTGCTGTTCTGATCCTTCGCGCCGCCTGCGGGCGGCGCATTTCGTTGAGTAATTTCAACGCGAATTTGCTATAAAATCAGCGATTTGCTGAAATAGTCGGCAAACGAACAAAAAGCGCGTTTTCACCCTTTGACAAGGCGTACCGAGGTCGATAATATGCGCCTCGTTCACACGATTCCTCTGTAGTTCAGTCGGTAGAACGGCGGACTGTTAATCCGTATGTCACTGGTTCGAGTCCAGTCAGAGGAGCCAAATTTGAAAAGCCTGCTTTTAAAGCAGGCTTTTTGCTTTTCTGCGTCTCTGATGCTAACTCAGAATTGCATCCAGCCTGGCAAGCACTTCATTTATAACAGCATCAGGTATGCGTTCCAGCCGCATGCCGTTTCGGGCAGCCATATCAATAGTTCTGGGCTGGTCGCAGCGAATAACACCCATCGTTTTTGTCCCCGCCCCTTCCAGTGAAACGGTGAAACCTGCCGTGCGAGCAAAGTTACCGCCGCTGGTGACGGGAACCACTACCGGTAGCCGGGTCAGCTTGTTAAACGATGCCTTCGACACGACGAGAACCGGACGTTTTCCGCTTTGCTCATGGCCAGCAATCGGATCCAGTGAAACAAGCCAGATTTCCCCTCTGTCCATTTACAGGATCTCCTTGCCCACCGCAGGCGCATCAATCCATTCCCGATCCTCTTCACTCATTTCAGCGTGCGGATCGCACTGCGCCAGCAGCTCCTCAAGCGAATAATGAGGCCGTTTTTGGGGTTCAATGATCAGGCAGCCATTGTTGATGGTCATGCCGACTTCGCTGTCCGTCGACAGCTCCAGCGTTTTCAACACGGCGGGAGGAACCGCCAACATGATGGATCCGCCGACCTTTTTCAGGCGAGTTTTATACATAGCGCACCTCCTAATATTATATTTTAATATAACATTTATGCCAGGAGATGCGCAGTTATTCATCAGATTCATGGTGATTTCCTTTTCGTAATTAAGTGGGCAGAGAGCCGTTATCCATCGAAGGGCAGCGCTGGTGGGAACGAATTGCGTCACTTAGAAGGCTGATAATAAAAAACTGTTTTTACGGTTAAAAGAATTATGGCGGATCGGATAAACGAAATGCGAGGCGGCTTCCGCATCGGGAGCATTGTGGGGGCCAGGCTAAGGTCCACCCCCTCATGGCTTCATAACGATGCGGCCAAGCGGTTTCGCTGTCTCAGCGTATTCATGGGCCGCGGCGGCGTCAGCCAGGGGGAAGATGCGGTCAATGACAACCCTGATGCGCCCTGCCGCTACAGCCTGCAACATCTCGTCCACGCTTGCCCGAACCTCGGGCCTTTCAAAAAGGGGGCCCATGAATACCCCCATAAGCGTCTGGTTAGACTGCATTGCCGGCCATAAGTCGGCTGTCAGGCTGCCACCGCCCGCATTACCGACGAAAACGAGACGCCCTTCCGGCGCGAGTGCAGAAAGCGACGCAGGCAACGTCGTCCCTACCGGATCGATGACGAGGTTAACACCGGTGCCACGAGTGACCTGTCGGACACTCTCCACGACGTTATTCTCTACACGATCCACAACATGATCGGCCCCCAGTTCCAGCAAACGGTTTTTTCGCTGCGTTCCGCTTGCCACGGCGATGACCGTCGCGCCAGCTTGTGAGGCAAGCTGAACGGCCGCGAGCCCCACGCCACCCGCTGCAGCCTGAATCAGAACGGTTTCTCCGTGCCGGAGCATGCCTCGTGTGAAGAGGCAGTGATATGCTGTTCCAAAGGAGATCGGTACCACCGCCGCTTCTGCTGCATCCACTCCGTCTGGTATAAGCAAGGTTCGTTCCGCAGGCACAGCCCAACGTTCCGCATGCGATCCCTGCATGCTAAAAGCAGTCACTCTGTCTCCAACCTTGCGGCTACGAACTTTCGACCCGACGGCAACCACCGTCCCCGCGGCCGCGTAGCCAACGATCCATGAAGGAAAAGGCGGCGGAGTTGAACGTCGGTTGATCAGATCTCCCCCTTCAATCGAGATAGCCTCGACAGAAATCAGCACATCGTCAGGCCCTGCGACCGGATCCGGAACATCGACATACTGCAGGACGCCGGGAGCGCCTTCCACGTCATAAACCGCTGCCTTCATAAATTTTCCTCTGACTTGCCTTTTGACCGTCGGAAAGATCCGTAACGCTCAGGGTAGCCTGGCAATCACTTTTATCTCAAACTGGAATCCGTACAGCCACGTCACGCCGATCCCGGTCAAGGTTGGGTAAGGTGCTTCCCCCCAGTATTCCGGCAGGACACTCCAGATAGCGTCGAGGTTTGACTCGGGATCGACAACAAAAAGGGTAACGTCAACCACGTCATCGAACGTGCAGCCCGCAGCCGTGAGAACAGCATTAAGGTTATCAAACGCCAGACGGATCTGCGCTTTTATATCCTCTTCAGGCGAACCATCTTCCCGGCTACCCACCTGCCCCGAAACAAACAAGAAGCCATCAGATTTGATGGCGGGTGAATAGCGATTGCGCTCATAGAGCGCCTGGCGCCCGAAGGGAAAAACGGCTTCGCGTGTTGTCATATTTGTACCTTTGTAATGGGGCGAACTCTGCCCGGTGAACGTAAAGAGACTTTACAGCTGCTGAAGCAGGGGGATAAACAGGCGACTTTGTCCATCATTGTTTGTAATATCCAAACAATCGGTGAAAAGAGAGGACATGGGATGGATCGTTTTGATGCGATGCGCGCCTTTGCTCGCGTGGTGGAGGCAGGCAGCTTCACAAAGGCTGCCCAAACGCTCCATATGAGCAAAACCACGGTGACGCAGCTTATTCAGCAGCTGGAAGCGCGCCTGCGCGTCAAGCTGCTCCATCGCACCACCCGCAGGCTCGGCGTCACTCCCGATGGCGCGGTCTACTACGAGCGCGTTATCCGCCTGCTGGCGGACATGGAAGATGCAGAAAACAGCCTGTCCAGTGCGGCGATGACGCCCAGGGGACGCCTAAGGGTGGATGTGCCCACTCCTCTCGCCCGCCTTGTGCTGGTGCCCGCGCTACCGGCTTTTCACGCGCGCTACCCTGATATCCAGTTTGACATGGGCGTAAGTGACCGGGTGGTGGATCTGATCGGTGACAACGTGGATTGCGTCCTGCGGGGTGGCGAAATCAATGGCCAGTCACTGATCGCGCGCCATGTTGGCGATTTGCAAATCGGTGTTTACGTCGCACCGAGTTATGTGGAACGCCTCGGTGCCCCCGCGCATCCGCGAGAGCTGGAAAACACGGACCATCGCATCGTGGGATTCTTGTCCTCACGCACCGGTAAGATTGATCCTCTGGTGCTGCACGGTGAGAGTGAACGTATTGAAATTACGGGCAACTATGTGCTTGCTGTGGATGATGGCAATGCTTACCTCGAAGCTGGGCTAGCGGGATTGGGCGTGATTGCGCTGCCGGTCTATATGGCGGCAGCACATCAGGCTCGCGGTGCCTTGATTCCGCTATTTGAACGCTGGCGTATCGCTCCAATGCCCCTGTACCTGGCATTCCCGCCTAACCGCCATGTCAACGCTAAACTGCGCGTTTTTATTGACTGGATTGTTGAGTTGATGCAGCAGCATGTCCCTACTTCTACCATTAAGTGACTACATCTATTCGCTCATCACCGCCGATTGGTGGTCATTCAGGCGGTTTTGACAGAAAGGGAAATATTTATTTGTTTGTTACTGGCAAAGTCGAACCCATCAGAGGAGCCATTTTTGAAAAGCCTGCTTTTGAAGCCGGCTTTTTGCATCTGTGACTCACTAATAGTTACCAAGCGGATTCTTTTCACAGGCAATACCGCAAATGCCCTCAAGTTCGGCTTCGAGTGTTTTAACCAACGATTGAAGATAATCTGGCCCTTCCTGATACTTGCGACGTTGTAACTGGTATTCTTCGGTAGAAAGCAAAGTTAATCGTTCTTTGACTCGCTCACCGCATGACGCTATCTCTTCAATAAAATCAATATCATAAAATGGAAGAATTTCTTTAGTTTTGTTATTAAAAACGATGACTTTGACGCTATGAGCATCCAGAACTTCAATGAATTTTTTATCACAGGTTAAGATTGCGGGAAAAAAGAATGCCGCGTTTTTATCAATATTTAAGGTAATAACAAATTCGAGAAAGCGCTGATGGCGAAGATCCCAGGCCATACCTCTAACGTACTCCCATAATCCCGCCGTATTACGGTTCACTTTGTGAAAAAAGGCTTCCTTAGAACCATTTTCAAAAAAACGCTTAGCGAGCAAAATCTCTCTAATGCCAAAGAAATGGGCTTCATTGTGAGTAAATTCTAGCAGTTCGAGTAATTTTTCCTGCACCTGCTTAGCACTTGTTTTTGGGTTCCGCAGGTGAATCGCGCACATTTTTAACACATATACATATAAGCGATTATAGTCACGAGCCAGCTCTTCCATTAGCGACTTATTTATAAACTCATAATTTTTACGTGCCATATATTGCTGCGTTTTAGCTATAATTTCATGTTCAGACACATTAATTTTTAACTGCCTATGCTGCTGCCAAGCCGCAACATCCAGGTTGCGTAACATCTCATAAGCTCGAATGCGTTCGAAGATTTTTTCCTGTTTATTGAGATCGCTAAAATTACAAAGATTTTCGAGTTCATACAGCAAAGGATCAACATTGACTTCCTCTCTGGCGATGAAGTCAAAAATTTCTTCAAAATCATCGGGAAGTCGCGATCTTTGCCCTTCAAAGAAAGGCTTAAGATAACTTAATACCTGCGTATCGAGCGAGATAGAATAGTCGATGGGAAATGTAACGCGGTTACCAGAGATAAACATTTCTCTGAATATGTCTGGTGTAAGAATAAACACATGCGGCGTTTTGAATAAGCTACGCACGGCAGAACCACTGCTGAAGTTCCTGTTAACCGATAAGCCCGGAGTCGCACCTTTCTCCGCTGCAAAAATGAAGGTATAATCGTCAAGATAGTGGTAATAGAGTGCATATTGTTGAACAGCTGCCTCAAGATTTCCTGATTGGCAGATATCATAAATAAAATCATGAATAACATTTGCCATTGTGCCCTCCCGGCATCGACCTAGCCTCCATTTTTAACACGCCTAAGCTTTTGCTATCAATATTCAGTATTTATTCCTGCATGCATACTTCATAAAATTTATGCCGCGATACTTACGCACCGGGCATAAACGATAACAGACTGCTTGTCTAAGTTGGATTATTAAATCTGATAATCAATCGCCACTTCTTCTGGCTCCATCACCTGCCGTTTAATCTCATCCACCGACAGCCCGGCATTGCACAGCTCGATAAAGCGCCACACATAGTTACGCTGCAGCTGACCGCGCTTCAGGCCCAGCCATACGGTGTTGGCGTCAAACAGATGTCGCGTATCCAGGCGCACCAGGTTCCCGTCCTCGCGTTCGCCGCTGGACTGTTCCGCCACCAGGCCAATGCCCAGCCCCAGCTCGACGTAGGTTTTAATTACGTCAGAGTCCTGCGCGCTCAGCACGATGTCCGGCGTTAATCCTTTACGGTTGAAGGCCTCGTCTATGCGCGAGCGTCCGGTTATGCCCTGGCGATACGTAATCAGCGGCCATTTCGCGATTGCTTCCAGCGTCAGTGGTGAAACCTGATTCAACGGATGATCGAGCGGGAGCAACAGGCTGTGGTACCAGCGGAACCAGGGGAAGGCCACCAGCAGCGGGTCGTTGCTCAACCGCTCGCTGGCAATGCCGATATCTGCCCCACCGTTTTGCAGCAGCCCTTCAATTTCCTGCGGAGTGCCCTGGATAAGCTCCAGACGGACGTCAGGGAAAAGTTCGCGGAAGGCTTTGATTACCGGCGGCAGGCTGTAGCGCGCCTGGGTGTGGGTGGTGGCGATGGTGAGCACGCCGGAGGCATCGTTGGTGAAGAGATCCGCCAGGCGACGCACGTTGCTGGCTTCGTTGAGGATCCGCTCCGCGATGGTGAGCAATGCTTTACCCGGCTCCGTCATGCCGAGCAGCCGCTTGCCGCGACGAATAAAGATCTCTATGCCCAGCTCCTCTTCCAGCTCGCGGATATGGCGGCTGACGCCGGACTGAGAGGTATAAAGCATATTGGCGACCTCGGTCAGGTTGTAGTCCCGCCTGGCCGCCTCACGGATAATTTTAAGTTGCTGGAAATTCACGATTCACTCCGGCGCATCTGACATAGCTCTATTGTTAGAGTCAGCCGAGCTGCAGAACAAATAATAAAAACCAGCATCTTATGCTTTTATGGAATATCAGCTCACGAGCTGGAGCTCACGGTTCTCAAGCGACGGCTTGCTGACCAGCGACATTAAAATCTCTTTTACCGCCTGCGCCTGCGGCGAAAGCGAGCCGCGAGCGGACATGTTCAGCGACAGCGGCAGGCTCATCGAAGGCGTGGTGATCCGCGCCATCCAGCCGTTTGCCGCACCGCACAGCGAGCGCGCGGCGGATTCCGGCAGTACGGTGACGCCCATTCCGCTGGCAATGGCTGCGGTCAGCGTGGAGATTGAGTCGATTTCGCCGATGATTTTGGCCGTCAGGCGGCGCAGGGAGAACGCTTCGTCCACACGCACGCGCACGGCGCTGTAGTCGCGCGGCAGATAGAGGTTCATCTCTGCCACGGCGGTAAGATCGACGCTCTGGCCCGGACAGTCGCGGGTGCCCACGAGGTAGAGATCTTCCTTGAGCAGCGGCTGGCTGGTGATCCCGGCAACCGGGGAGCGATCGTAAAGGACCGCCATGTCCAGCTGGCCGTTGAGCAGCTTGTCATTCAGTACAGAACCACTGTTTTCATGCAGATAGACCAGCACTTCCGGCAGCTCGGCGCGCACGGCCTGCAGAAGCGGCATGGTGATAGAGGACGCCGCCGTTCCCGGCGCCAGCCCGATAGAAACGTGCCCGCTCAGGGTCTGGCCCACGTTGTTCACCGCCAGCTGCGCCTGTTCACACTGACGCAGGATAGTGCGGGCATGGGTATACAGGATCTTGCCTGCTTCCGTTGGCGTGACGCCGCGTTTGGTGCGGATCAGTAACTGCTGATCCATCTCGCCTTCCAGAGTAGCCACCTGCTGGCTCAGCGCAGGCTGCGCGATGTGCAGCACTTCTGCCGCTTGAGTCAGGCTGCCGATATCGACGATTTTTACGAAGTATTTCAGTCGTCTTAAGTTCATTTTGCCCCCTGTTCGAAATGCATTGCCGGAACCGGCTGTCGTTGTTGAACAGGTTTTGCAATATGAATGCCACTTTTATCGTGCGGTCTGAATTGTTCGCTAACCGCCTGAAAATAAGGAAACCTAATCATGGAGGGGTGATTTATTACTGAAACAGCAGTTTACGATCTGCCCCATTAGAGGTATATCCGCACCATTACGGTGCATTCCGCTGTCAAAAACATCATTTTGCCGATTTTGTCAGCAAACGATCAAAAGGCATTGATCCACCCTTTGACAAGGCGAACGCAGGTCGATAATATGCGCCCCGTTCACACGATTCCTCTGTAGTTCAGTCGGTAGAACGGCGGACTGTTAATCCGTATGTCACTGGTTCGAGTCCAGTCAGAGGAGCCAAATTTGAAAAGCCTGCTTTTAAAGCAGGCTTTTTGCTTTTCTGCGTCGGGTAAAATTGTCGGGTGGCGGCTTCGCCTTACCCGACCTACGGGACTGTAGGCCCGGTAAGCGCAGCGCCACCGGGCGAAAGGGCTTCACATGCCGATTTTAACCGGCATCCCCGACCGCCGTTCCAGTTCAGCGCCCGCCCCCTCGTTTATCAACTGTGTCTGCTGTGCGGCGGAGATGGGCAGAGGCACTTTCCGGCTCGATTCAAATTCCGCCCGGTTACGCGACAGCGGTTCGTGAACCTCCACCCAGCGGCTGCCGTCCGGCTCCGTGGTCACCTTAACGGGCCGATCGATAAGCTGCACGCGGGTGCCCACGGGGACGTTATCAAAAAGATATTTAATGTCGTTGTTACGCAGACGAATACAGCCCTGGCTCACCCGCAGCCCAATGCCGAAATTGGAGTTTGTGCCGTGTATGGCATATAGCCTGCCGATATATATCGCATACAGCCCCATCGGGTTATCCGGCCCGGCGGGCACGAAGGCGGGCAGCGTTTTCCCCTCGGCCGCATAGGCACGACGCGTGTTCGGCGTAGGTGACCAGGTGGGGCCCTCCTGCTTGCGCTCAACCGCCGTGACCCAGTTACGCGGGGTTTCGCGACCGGCCTGACCAATGCCGATGGGCAATACTTCGACGGTATTGCTGCCCGGTGGATAATAGTAAAGACGCATTTCCGCCACGTTAACGACAATCCCCTCGCGCACGGTGTCGGGTAAAATCAGCTGCTGAGGAATGACCAGCCGGGTGCCGGATTTGGGCAAAAAAGGATCCACGCCCGGGTTCGCTTCCAGCATATTGCTGAGCCCCAGCCCGTGCTGTGCAGCAAAGGCCTCAAGCGGTAATGTATTGCGCTCGGGAACGGTGATGGTAATCGGGGTTCCCACCAGCCGACTGCCTTCCGGCGGTAAGGTATAGGTTACGGCAAACGCGCCGGGTACAGCGACACACAGCGTAAGGACGAACCAGGTAAATCGCATCATAATTTCCTGTGCTCACAAAAGAGAAAGCCTGGACTCAGGCAGGCTTTCTCAGTTTACGCTATTACGCTTCGATTTTACGCCATCTGCGCGTCAGCACTTTTTCCGCCTCGACAATAAGGAACATCACAAAACCAATCAGGAAGGTAATGACCCAGTAGCGGAACGGCAGCGCTTCGGTGCCAAACAGCATCTGCATGAACGGGGCGTAAATGATAAGAAGCTGTAGCGCCAGCAGTACGCCGCTCACGATCCAAATCCCTTTATTCGCCAGCAGACCTTTGCTCAGCGAGAAGCCGTCATTAACGCGACAGTTGAGCATGTAGAACCACTGCGCGGTCACCAGGGTTTGCAGCAGCACGGTGCGAATGAATTCCGCCGAGTAGCCGCGTGGCTGTAGCCAGGCTTCCAGCACGAAGGCGCTAATGGCAATCATCAGACCGACAAACACCACGCGCCAGATGGCGTAGCCGTCCATCACATGCAGATTCGCCTTGCGCGGTGGCCGGTTCATGATGTCCTTCTCACCCGCTTCAAACGCCAGGCCAAACGACAGGGTTGCCGACGTCGCCATGTTCATCCACAGGATCAGGACCGGCGTCAGCGGAATCAGGTTCCCCGCCAGCAGCGCGATGATGATCAGCAGGGCCTGCGCGATGTTGCTCGGGATAACGAACAGAATCGTTTTTTTCAGGTTATCGTAAACCCGCCGTCCCTCGTGGACCGCACTGGCAATGGTGGCAAAATTGTCATCCGTTAACACCATGTCGGCGGCTTCCTTGGTGACCTCAGTCCCCTTAATCCCCATGGCGATACCCACATCCGCCCGCTTGAGCGCCGGGGCATCGTTTACGCCATCCCCGGTCATGCCCACCACTTCCTGTTTACTTTGCAGGGCCTGCACGAGGCGGAATTTATCCTCCGGGCTGGTTCGGGCGAAAATATCGTACTGCTGCGCGGCGTCGCTCAGCTGACGGTCATCCATCGCCTCCAGCTCACGTCCGGTGATTGCGCTTGCGGCGTTACCAATCCCCAGCATTTGCCCAATGCTCATGGCCGTTTGCGGGTGGTCGCCGGTGATCATTTTCACGCGAATCCCGGCCTGCAGACAGTCGGCAATCGCGGTAATGGCCTCCGGACGCGGCGGATCCATCATTCCTGCAATACCCAGCAGGATCACGCCATCATGGAGGTCCGGGTGATCCAGCTCGCGCAGTCCCTCGCGGGCAGGTTTCCAGGCCGCCGCCACCATGCGCAGCCCTTCCCGGGCATACTCTTCAATCTTCCCTTCCCAGTAAGGTTGATTGAACGGCTGCAGTCCGTCATTCGTCTGCTGGTGCTGGCAGAGGCGGAACAGGACGTCCGGCGCGCCGGTGATTAAAATCGCCTCTTCTTCACCCAGTCGGTAGAGCGTGGACATGTATTTATACTGCGAATCAAACGGGATTTTACTGCGCATTTCCGTCTCAAGCGGTGCGAGCGGGATTTTCGCCGCCAGCACCTTCAGGGCGCCCTCGGTTGGCCCTCCGGTGATTTTCCACAGCCCCTTCTCGTCTTTGATCAGCTGGCTGTCATTGCAGAGGTCAATGGTGCGCAGGTAGCGTTCCAGCAGGGAACCCTGGGTCACGCTGACGGGCGTCGGGTCATCTACGGGGTGAATATTCCCCACCGGTTCGTAGCTGTCGCCCTCCACGCGATAGGTCGTGTCAGCGGTAATCACCGCTTTGACCGTCATTTCATTCATCGTCAGGGTGCCGGTTTTATCCGAGCAGATGACCGTCATTGCGCCCAGGGTTTCCACCGTGGGCAACTTGCGAATAATGGCCTTGCGACGCGCCATGGCCTGTACGCCAAGAGAAAGGATGATGGAAATGATGGCCGGCAGGCCTTCCGGCACGGCGGCAACGGCGAGGCTGATAAGCGACAGCACCAGTTCAGAAACCGGCATATCCCGGAACAGGAGGCTAAAGACGAACAGCGCTACCATCATCACCAGGATAGTGATGAAGATGGTCTTACCGAGCTTGTCCATCTGCACCATCAGCGGCGTGCGGTGCTTTTCAATGTCGGACATCATCTGATTGATGTGGCCAAGCTCGGTCTCGCCCCCGGTTGCCACCACCACGCCTTTACCGCCGCCGGAGCTGACGGTGGTGCCTGAGTAGAGCAGATTATAGCGATCGCCTAAAGGCAGTTCCCCGCTTAACGCATCGCTGTTTTTCTCAACAACGGTGGATTCGCCGGTCAGGATGGCCTCCTCCACGCGAAGGTTATGCGCCTCAATCACGCGCAGGTCCGCAGGGATACGATCCCCGGCGCGGATCACCACGATATCGCCCGGGACCAGCGACGTGGTGGGGATCGTTTCATGATTCCCCTGTCGTACCACCACGGCTTCGCTGGCGAGCATATTGCGAATACTCTGCAACGATTTCTCAGCATTGCTCTCCTGGATATGGCCGATCAGCGCGTTAATGATGGCAACCCCAAGGATCACAAACATGTCTACCCAGTGGCCCATAAAGAGCTTAAGCAACGCGGCCACCAGCAGAACGTAAATCAGTACATCGTTAAAATGCGCCAGGAAGCGCAGCCAGGCGGGTTTGCCCTTTTTTTGCGGTAACGCATTCTCACCATGCTGCTGAAGTCGGGCTGATGCCTCAGTGCCACTAAGTCCTTCCAGAGTGGAATGGATATTCGACAGGGTTTCATCAACGGTTTGTTGATAATACGGACGTTCAGGTTTTCCTGTTTTCATTGTTACTTCCTCAGGTTCTATTCAGAAATCACCTTGCTTTCATGAAATTAACGAATAACGAAAACAGGAACATGGGCGTAACGGACAATACTTGCCGCCTCCGATCCTAACAAATGGGTTTGAATATTTGGATTGCGGGAGCCGACGATAATCGCGCCAGCAGCAAGTTCATCCGCCAGCTTAATAACCTCATCACGAACATTTCCGCTACGAACATGGAGGTGAACGCGCTCTTCTGGCAAATTCAATTTTTTGACCAGGTCAGACAGTTTTTCTTTTGAATTATTAATCATATATTCATCCATCTTTCGCGCATCTGAAATAAAACCGCGCGTCAGCTCGGCTGAAAATTTTGGCATGACGTGCAGCAAATGAATGTCACCCAATGCGCTTTGCGCCAGAAACTGTGCATGCTGCAACGCTTTATCCGCCAGGCTTGTCTCGTAGACATCCACCGGAACGAGAATGTTTTTATACATATCGAGCATCCTTTTTATAACCAACATGAGAGTGAATGAAGCAAAAAAAACGCATTAAATGCAGGGGGTTGCCCTTAATGCCAGTTACGGTAAAAGAGATGAATAATATTAAACGTAGCACAGGAATTTCAGGTTTAGCGCGTCCCCGCTGCTAATGGTTATTTAACATTTATCTTTTCGCCGACTATGCTCATAGTGAGTTACCGCTTCCGGCTCATGGAGGAATGTATGTATGGCATAAGCCTGATCCGACTGGGTATGTTTATTGCGCTTGCCATTATCGCCAGCACGGCGATTGGTTTATTTACCTATATGGTCGTCACTGTTCTGGCAGAATAGTGTCACCCCTGTCCAGGTTATGGAATAAATAAAACAGTTATTTATTAGGGGAATACAGTGAACCGCTACCTCTCTCTTTTACCGTTCGTTTTGTTAACGCTCACGGCGTGCGATCCTAAACCTGAACAAGCCTCCCCCCTGCCCAGAATGGTTAAAGTGGCGGAGGTGACGGTTCCCGGTCATGCCCAGCAGCGCGTTTTTCCCGCCCGCATTGAATCGGGCGATGCCACAGACCTTTCCTTCAAGCGCGCTGGTCAAATTGAAGCGCTCGATGTGCGTCAGGGCGCAGCCATCAAGCAGGGCCAACAGCTTGCAAGATTGAACTCTCGTGAAGCCCAGCAGCGGGTTAACGACAGGCAGACGGCGGCGACGCTGGCTCAGAGGCAGTTCGATCGCTTCCAGACGCTGGCGGGCCGCCAGGCGATTTCGAAAGCCGAAATGGACGTGCAGCGTGCGAACCGCGATTCGGCGAATGCGGCGCTGCAGATTGCCCGAGAAGAGTTGAATCAGATGACGCTCGTCGCCCCCTTCAGCGGGACGGCGGCCAGCGTACATGTCCGAAACCATCAAGTGGTGTCTGCTGGTCAGCCCATCGCGACGTTAACCCGCACCGATCTGCTTGACGTGGTGTTCAGCATCCCTGAAAACCTGTTTAAGACCTTTGATATCCGCAACGCGCAGTATCGTCCGGTAGTGAGAATTAACGCTATTCCGGATCGGGAATTTACCGCCGTCTACAAAGAGCACTCGGGCAGCAGCGACAGTAATACCCTGACCTGGCAGGTGATACTGACCATGCCGCGACCAGATGATTTTCCCGCCGTCGGTGGCGTAAGCGGTACGGTTACCATCAATTTAACCAACCTCCCGGCTGGCGCGGGCGCTCAGGCGCTGGTTGTACCGGTTGAGGCCGTCTTTAACCCGGACAACAGCCCACGCAATGAGCCGCACGTCTGGGTTGTGGCGGGAGAAGGCGACACGCTCCATCTTGAAGACCGCAAGGTCAGCGTGGGGCAAGTGATAACCGAAGGCGTGACGATCACCAGCGGGCTTAAGGCGGGCGAGCGCGTGGTGGCCGCAGGCGTGGGAGAGCTCCATGCTAACCAGCCGGTGCGTATCTGGACGCGTGAGCGGGGACTGTAATGGATATCACTCGTCAATTTATTAATAACCCGGTTCGCGTCTGGCTAACGATTCTGCTGCTGGGCATTGGGGGGATTTTCGCCCTGTTGAATATCGGCAGGCTGGAAGATCCCGCCTTTACCATCAAAACCGCAGTGGTGGTCACCCACTACCCCGGCGCATCCGCTCAACAGGTTGAAGAAGAGGTGACGCTGCCGCTGGAGAATGCCCTTCAGCAGTTGCCTTATCTGGACAACGTAAGCTCCATCTCTTCAAACGGGCTGTCGCAAATCACCGTCAATATCGCTTCACGCTATCACTCGAACGAACTGCCGCAGATTTGGGATGAGCTGCGCCGCCGCGTGGGCGATGCCTCGCGTCAGTTCCCGCCCGGCGTCGTCACGCCCTTTGTGAATGACGATTTCGGCGACGTATTCGGCTTCTTCTTCGCCATTTCGGGGGATGAATTCAGTAATCCTGAACTTGTGAGATATGCAGAGCAGCTGCGCCGCGCGTTGATTCTTGTTCCCGGCGTCGCGAAGGTCGCCATCGGCGGGGCCATGAGCCAACAGGTCAACATCGATATTTCCCTGACCAAAATGGCCGCGCGCGGCATTACGCTGAACCAACTTTCCGCCCTGCTCAGCAGGCTCAACGTCGTTTCCAGCGCCGGAGAAATCACCTCGGGCAGCGAATCCATTCGTCTGCACCCCACCGGTGAGTTCGAGAATCTTGATGAACTGGCGGATCTCATCATCACGCCTTCCGGCACCGGGGCGGCGACGCGCCTGCGGGATATCGCCACGCTGTCGCGCGGGCTGAACGAATCGCCCGCCAGTATCTACCATGCCAACGGCAAAAAAGCCGTTACCATGGGCGTCTCGTTTATTCCCGGCGTGAACGTGATCGACGTGGGCCACGCGCTGGAGGCGAAGCTAAACCAGATGTCGGCGGAAAAACCGGCAGGCATACAGATAGATCTGTTTTACGATCAGGCAGCCGAAGTGGGCCATTCTGTTAACGGTTTTATTATTAACTTCCTGATGGCGCTGGCGATTGTCATCGGCGTGCTGCTGATCTTTATGGGGGTACGCAGCGGGATCATCATCGCGGTTTCTCTCGCCCTTAACGTGCTGGGCACGCTGCTGATTATGTATCTGTGTGGCATTGAGCTACAGCGCATCTCGCTCGGGGCTCTGATTATCGCCCTCAGCATGCTGGTGGATAACGCCATCGTGATTGTCGAAGGGGTGTTGATTGCCCGGCAGCAGGGCTCCCCGCTGTTAACCGCCGTAAACAACATCATCCGCCGCTCCGCCCTGCCGCTGCTGGGGGCGACGGTGATCGCCATCCTTGCGTTTGCCCCTATCGGGCTATCGCAGGATTCCACCGGGGAATACTGTAAATCTCTGTTCCAGGTGCTGCTGATTTCCCTGATGCTGAGCTGGTTCTCGGCGCTCACCCTCACCCCGGTGCTGATTAAGTGGTGGTTGTTTAAAAACGACAGCGCACCGGACACTACTGACGAGTCAGATCCTTACGACAAACGTCTCTACCGCCTTTACCAGCACCTGCTGAACGCACTGCTGCACCATAAAGCGCCGACGCTGGTAGTGATGGCCGCCCTGCTGGCCGCGTCTGTCTGGGGGTTTGGCGCGGTGCGGCAAAACTTTTTCCCGTCGTCCAATACGCCGATTTTCTTTGTCGACCTCTGGTTACCCTACGGGACAGATATCAAATGGACCGAGAAAATGACCGGCGACATTGAGAAAACCATCAAGGGACGGCCCGGCGTGGAAACCACCGTCTCGACCATTGGTCAGGGGAGCATGCGCTTTATTCTGACCTACAGCGGACAGCGGCAGTACAGCAACTACGCGCAGATCATGGTGCGTATGGATGACCGGCGCAGCATCTCCGCGCTGACGCGCTACGTGGATGAGTACATCGCGCGTAACTACCCGCAGGTCAACGCCAGTACGAAACGGGTGATGTTTGGGCCCTCCGGCGACAGCGCCATTGAAGTGCGCATTAAAGGCCCGGATCCTGACAGGCTGCGTCTGATTGCCAGCCAGGTGGACGATATCCTGGCGCGCGACCCGGCCACGGGGAGCGTCCGAAACGACTGGCAAAACCGCAGCAAAGTGATCCGTCCGCAGTACGTCGCCGCGCTGGGACGCGAGCTTGGCGTGGATAAGCAGGACGTCGACAACGCGCTGGAGATGAATTTCTCCGGCAGCCGGGCGGGGTTGTATCGGGAAGGCAGTGACCTACTGCCCGTGGTGGTGAGGCCTCCGGAAAGCGAAAGGCTGGACGCCAGCCACCTGAACAACGTGCTGGTGTGGAGCCATGCGCGGCAGCAGTATATCCCGCTGAGTAACGTCGTCAGCAGCTTCACGCTGGAGTGGGAAGATCCGCTCATCCTTCGACGCGACCGCTCGCGGGTACTGACGGTTCAGACGGATCCGGACCCGCTGAGCCAGCAAACCTCCGGTGATATTCTCGCCCGCGTGAAGCCGCAGGTGGATGCCCTTCCCCTGCCACACGGCTACAGCATCGAGTGGGGGGGCGACGCGGAAAACTCCAGCGAAGCGCAGCAAGGGCTGTTCACTACGCTACCTCTCGGGTATCTGGTGATGTTTGTCATTACGGTGCTGATGTTCAGCTCGGTAAAAAATGCCGTCGCGATCTGGCTAACCGTACCGCTGGCGTTGATTGGCGTCACGCCAGGATTTTTAATTACCGGCATTCCCTTTGGCTTTATGGCGCTGATTGGTCTGCTGAGCCTGAGCGGAATGCTCATCCGCAACGGCATCGTGCTGGTGGAAGAGATTGAACAGCAGAAAACGCACAAGGATCAGCACAGCGCGATCGTTTATGCCGCCACCTCGCGCCTGCGCCCTATCCTGCTCACCGCGTTCACGACCGTACTTGGCCTGGCACCGCTGCTGCTGGATGTTTTCTTCCAGAGCATGGCCGTTGTGATTATGTTTGGACTGGGGTTTGCTACAATCCTGACGCTACTGGTACTCCCCGTGATCTATGCGTGTTTCCATCGTAAGGACGAAGCCAAACAACAATGAATGCGACAGGGCTGAACATTATCAAGACGCTGGGCTGTATGACGGCGGTCACCTTCTTCACCATCTACAATACCTGGGATCATTATGACTATGACTATCACTGGATCCTGGGCTTTTTAACCTTTATCTCGACCATCGCCACGCCGCTGTTTTTTGTGGTGTCGGGCTATCTCGACGGGCAATCCCGGCACGGCACACGCTGGCAGCTGGGTAAAATAAAAAGTCTGGTGATTGTTTTTCTGTTCTGGATAACGATCTACTACCTCTGGGAGCCTTATCAGCGCGGGTATTTAATTCAGCCCTGGTTCATGTTCGCCTTTGTGGTGATTTACACCTTCCACCCGGCAGTGGAGTGGCTTAGCCAGCGGAGAGCGCTGTTCTGCGGCGCGATTGCTGCTCTGCTGTGCTTTTCCTACGGATACGATCTGCTATCGGCGCTTTATCCTGAAACGCACGTCCTTTCGCTTTCGCCGCAGTATCGGATGTGGACATGGCTGCTGTTTTATCTGACCGGGCAGCTCTTCTGCGACCCAAAAGTGGCCGAGTGGATAAGCCGCAAAAATGTGGTCCGGGCGGCGGTTGTCGCCATCCCGTTTATCTATCTCTTCACCTGGTTTTACGAGCGCCACTTCTTTTTTGCCCTGTTTAAGGCCGACAGAAACGCCTTTATTCTCACCGGCTCGCAGATCTACATCCTGATTATTGCCCTGGTGATTGCGGCGAACGGCGTTCGCTTTCGCCGCAATGCTGAATTAAAGGAGTCCATTCTGGCCGCCATCAGCAAAACGATGACCGGCGTATATATTGTGCACTACTCGGTGTTTCATCTGCTGACGGCGCTGATACCGGTGACCTCTCTCGGTATGAAGCTGGCGCTGATTGTGCTTACGTTCGTCACCTCTGTTCTCTTCTCCATGCTGGTATTGTCTAACGCCGTGGCAAAAAAGGTGATCACCCTTTAAAAGCCTAAGCGCAGCCAGGCAAAGAGCACGTTGCCGTTGTTATACGTTCCGGGAATATAGGTGAACTGGACGGTAACGCGCTTATAGCCAGCTGAAAACAGCGGGAAGATGAACGGCAGAGGCACATAGTTTGCAAAATCATCTCGCGCCGTGATGCCCGCGGCGGCACCGAGCCCAAGGCGGAAATCTTTGGCATTATCCAGATACCAGCCCTTCTCCCAGCCATAGCCCATCGCGGGCTGCCATTCGTTGTGCGAGTCCTTGAACATCATTGCGAAAAGCGCGCTCCAGTTGCCCTCTTCGTTATAGCGGGACACGCCCAGGCCGCCGCCCCACGGCATTTCGTTGTAATTGTCGGTTTTTTCTTTATCGTACATAAAGCGGGCGTGCCAGCTCAGAAACGGCAAGTACAAATCGTAACGTTGCGGCTCTTCCCAGGTCTGGGAGATATCATCCGTCAGCGCATTCCACCAGCCGCTAATACGCTGTTCGCCATAGACTTTCGGCTCGGCATGAAGCGGTGCGGCGAATAAAAACAGGACCATCCAGAATGCCGAAAAGTTACGTTGCATCGTTTTTCCCTCAGCTTTAGTCACGCAGCGGTATCTATTACTGTAATCCATTCAGCACGAACCGGAGCCAAACAGACTGATTTATCTCGAGGCAGGGGAAGATGAAATTTATTTATTCAGCGCCTTCCGGAAAGATAAAAACGTTTTCTCAGGCGTTTTGTCGCGGTAGTCTCATAGGTTCCGTTTATATGACGGCAGCTATGTGAGTGACCTTTTCTTATACCAATAATAAAAAACAGTACGGACAGGATAACTATGGACTCCACCCTCATCTCCGATCGTCCCAACGAGGAGACACCTTCGCTCAATCGTGCCCGCCGCGCTGCACTCGGCAGCTTCGCAGGTGCCGTCGTCGACTGGTATGATTTTCTGCTTTACGGCATTACCGCCGCGCTGGTGTTTAACCGCGAGTTTTTCCCTCAGGTTAGCCCCGCGATGGGCACCCTCGCCGCGTTTGCCACTTTCGGCGTTGGCTTTCTGTTTCGCCCGCTTGGCGGGGTGATTTTCGGCCACTTCGGCGACCGGCTTGGCCGCAAGCGGATGCTGATGCTTACCGTCTGGATGATGGGGATTGCCACCGCGCTGATTGGCATTCTTCCTTCGTTTTCCGCTATTGGCTGGTGGGCGCCTGTGCTGCTGGTGACGCTGCGCGCCATTCAGGGCTTCGCCGTGGGCGGCGAATGGGGCGGCGCGGCGCTGTTATCCGTTGAAAGTGCGCCAAAAAACAAGAAAGCGTTTTACAGCAGTGGCGTGCAGGTCGGGTACGGCGTCGGGCTGTTGCTTTCCACCGGGCTGGTATCGTTAATCAGCCAGCTCACCACCGACGCGCAGTTTCTGAGCTGGGGCTGGCGCATCCCTTTTATCTTCAGCATCGTGCTGGTCATTGCCGCCCTGTGGATCCGCAACGGGATGGAGGAGTCCGCTGAATTCGAACAACAGCAGCAGGAAAAACCGGCCGTCAAAAAACGGCTGCCGGTGATGGAAGCCCTGATTCGGCACCCTGGCGCTTTTCTGAAAATCATCGCCCTGCGCCTGTGCGAACTGCTGACGATGTATATCGTTACCGCCTTTGCGCTGAACTACTCGACGCAGAACCTCGGCCTGCCGCGCGAACTGTTCCTGAATATCGGCCTGCTGGTCGGCGGGATCAGCTGTCTGACCATCCCCTGCTTCGCCTGGCTGGCGGACCGGTTTGGTCGCCGCCGCGTCTACATCACCGGCGCGCTGATTGGCACCCTCAGCGCCTGGCCGTTCTTTATGGCGCTGGAGGCGCAGTCTGTGTTCTGGATTGTCTTCTTCGCCATTATGCTCGCCAACATCGCTCACGATATGGTGGTCTGCGTGCAGCAGCCGATGTTTACCGAACTGTTCGGCGCCAGCTACCGCTACAGCGGCGCGGGCGTGGGCTACCAGGTGGCAAGCGTGGTCGGCGGCGGGTTTACGCCGTTTATTGCCGCCGCGCTGGTGACCTTCTCCGGCGGTAACTGGCACAGCGTGGCGATTTATCTGCTGGCCGGCTGCCTGCTGTCGGCAGCGACGGCGCTTCTGATGAAAGAGACGAGCCACGCCTGATCTCCCTTTTGTTTCACAGGCGTGTGACATACTATCGGATAGAGTCGCACACCTGTGGAACAAGGAGACAGAGATGAATAATAAGGGCTCCAGCCTGACCCCGGCTCAGGCGCTGGAAAAACTCGACGCGCTGTATGAACAGTCCGTCAACGCGCTGCGCAGCGCCATCAGCGAATACATCGAAACGGGGAAACTTCCCGATCAAAAGGCCAGAAACGAAGGCCTTTTTGTTTATCCATCGCTCTCTGTGACCTGGGACGGCAGCGCAAGCACGACGCCGAAAACCCGCGCCTACGCCCGTTTTACCCACTCCGGCTGCTACAGCACCACCGTCACCCGCCCTGCACTGTTCCGCCCCTATCTGGAAGAGCAGCTAACGCTGTTGTATCAGGATTACGGCGCGCACATTGCCGTGGAGCCTTCACAGCATGAGATCCCGTACCCGTACGTGATTGACGGTTCGGCGCTAACTCTTGACCGCTCCATGAGCGCGGGACTGACCCGCCACTTCCCAACGACGGAACTGTCACAGATTGGCGATGAGACGGCTGACGGGATTTATCACCCGGCAGAGTTTTCACCCCTGTCGCACTTTGACGCCCGTCGGGTGGATTTCTCCCTGGCGCGCCTGCGCCACTACACCGGCACGCCCGCCGAGCATTTCCAGCCGTTTGTGCTGTTTACCAACTACACCCGCTACGTGGACGAGTTCGTTCGCTGGGGCTGTAGCCAGATCCTTGATCCGGACAGTCCATATATCGCCCTCTCCTGCGCGGGGGGGATCTGGATCACCGCTGAAACCGAAGCCCCCGAGCAGGCCATCTCCGATCTGGCGTGGAAAAAACACCAGATGCCCGCCTGGCACCTGATCACCGCCGACGGTCAGGGGATCACCCTGATCAACATCGGCGTCGGCCCGTCGAACGCCAAAACCATCTGTGACCATCTGGCGGTGCTGCGCCCCGACGTGTGGCTGATGATTGGCCACTGCGGCGGCCTGCGCGAAAGCCAGCTAATTGGCGATTACGTGCTGGCCCACGCCTATCTGCGCGACGACCACGTGCTGGATGCGGTACTGCCGCCGGATATCCCAATCCCGAGCATCGCCGAAGTACAGCGCGCGCTGTATGACGCCACCAAAGAGGTGAGCGGCATGCCGGGTGAAGAGGTGAAGCAGCGCCTGCGTACCGGTACGGTGGTGACAACGGATGACCGCAACTGGGAGTTGCGTTACTCCGCCTCCGCGCTGCGCTTCAACCTGAGCCGAGCGGTGGCGATTGATATGGAGAGCGCCACCATCGCCGCCCAGGGGTATCGCTTCCGCGTTCCTTACGGCACGCTGCTGTGCGTGTCCGATAAGCCGCTGCACGGCGAAATTAAGCTGCCGGGCCAGGCCAACCGTTTTTACGAAGGGGCCATCTCAGAGCATCTGCAGATCGGTATTCGTGCGATTGATTTACTTCGCGCGGAAGGCGACAAGCTGCATTCACGCAAGCTGCGTACCTTCAACGAGCCGCCGTTCCGCTAATAACAAGGAAAAACCATGCACACCACATCACCGCTCTCTGCCCTGCGTCAGTGGCTTCAGGAAAACAGCCTCGACGGGATGATCGTTCCGCGCACCGATGCCTGGCAAAGCGAGAATTGCGCGTCGAACGACGAAAAGCTGGCCTGGCTGACAGGCTTTGACGGCTCTGCTGGCGTCGCGCTGGTACTGAGGGATAAAGCGCTGCTGTTCGTCGACGGGCGCTATCAGGTGCAGGCCCGCGTTCAGGTGAATATGGATGAGGTTGAGATCCACCATCTGCACAACGAGCCGCTGGCAGACTGGCTGACGACCAACGTCGAGGCGGGCACGCGCATCGGTTTTGACCCAATGCTGATGACGAATACCGAGTTTACGCAGCTGTCTGCCACACCGTGCGCGCTCGTGCCGCTGAACGCATCACCGTTTGACGCCTTATGGGCCGATCGCCCTGCCGCACCGGTGGGGCTTATCCGTGAGATGCCGGTTGCGATAAGCGGTGAAAGCAGCGAAGACAAACGTCAGCGCGTTGCCGCCGTGCTGGCCGCGAACAACGCTGACTACCTGGCCGTTACGCTGCCGGATAACATTGCGTGGCTGCTCAACGTGCGCGGCTCAGATATCCCCACCAGTCCGGTACCGCTCTCATTTGCCCTGCTCGGTCGCGACGGCCGCGTTGAGTGGTTTGTTAACGATAATAAGCTCGCAGAACTCCCTGATGCAGTTCTGAACGCCTTCACGATTGCGTCGCAAGACACCTTTATTGAACGCTGTCAGCAACTTGCTGAAGGGAAGCGGGTGATGGTTGATGCCGACTCCGCGCCGGTGGCCCTGCGCTTTGCCATTGAACCGCGCGGTGAAATTGTCTGGCGAACCGATCCCATTACCCTCATTAAGGCTACCAAAAACCCGGTCGAGCTGGCAGGGTATCGCGAGTGCCATCTCCAGGACGGCGCCGCGTGGGTCAACTTCCTGGCCTGGCTGAGCCGCGAAGTGCCGCTGCGTGCGGCGGCGGGACAACCGCTAACGGAGCTGGAAGTGCAGGCGCAGCAGCTGGCATTTCGCAAACAGCAGCCCGGTTTTATCGAGCAGAGTTTCGCGACCATTTCCGCCTCTTCGAGCAATGCGGCGATGTGCCACTATCATTCAAGCGAGGCCAGCAACAAGCCCATCGGTCATGATCATTTTTACCTGAACGATTCGGGCGGTCAGTACGCTAACGGCACCACCGATGCCACGCGCACGCTGGCGTGGGGTAATGTCCCCTCGCAGCAGCGTCTGCACTACACCGCCGTGCTGAGAGGTTTTCTGTCGCTCATTACCCTGCAGTTCCCTTCCGGTACGCAGGGGCACCAGCTGGATGCTTTCGCGCGTCGTCCGCTGTGGGAGATGGGGCTGGATTACGATCACGGTACCGGGCACGGCGTGGGCCACCAGCTTCTGATCCACGAAAACCCGCATCGCATCGCCAAAAAGGTGAACCCGTGGCCGCTGGTGGCAGGCAATATCATGACGATTGAACCGGGATACTATCTGGGCGATAGCCACGGTATTCGTATTGAAAACCAAGTGGAGATAGTGGAGAGCCGTCCGGGGTTCTGCCGGTTCGCCTCGCTGACGCTGATCCCGATCGATCTAAGCCAAGTGGAATTGCAGCTGTTGAGCGAGCAGGAAAAGCAGTGGCTGGATGAGTATCATCAGCAGGTACGTGAGGCACTGACGCCGCTGGTGAATAGCGAGGCGCGTTCGTGGCTGGAGGCGGCGACGGCGCCGGTTCGTCTGTAATTTCGTGCGGTATGATGCCCTCACCCCATCCCTCTCCCACGGGAGAGGGTGAAAACACTAAAAACGGCAACCTAGTTGCCGTTTTGCATTTACCTGACGCAGAAAAGCAAAAAGCCTGCTTCAAAAGCAGGCTTTTCAAATTTGGCTCCTCTGACTGGACTCGAACCAGTGACATACGGATTAACAGTCCGCCGTTCTACCGACTGAACTACAGAGGAATCGTGTGAACGGGGCGCATATTATCGATGCTCTCCGATGATGTCAAAGGCAGAATGCATATTTCCGATCGTTTGCCGAATTATTCTCCATTTCGCGCATTTGTCAGGCATTTTGTCGCGGATATTTCCACAGCCAGCGCCCACTGACCATGCGCCAGTAGAACAGCGCCCCGCGTACGGCCCAGTCAAGGAACATCCCCAGCCAGACGCCAACCACGCCCCAGCCCAGCACCACACCCAGCGTATAGCCCGCCACAACGCGACACCCCCACATGCCAAGCATGGACACCCACATGGCAAAACGGGCATCGCGCGCCCCTTTCAGCCCGGCAGGCAACACCCAGGATGCCGCCCAGATGGGCATAAAGGCGGCGTTGAGCCAGATAAGGATCTTCACCACCTCTTTCACGTCATCTTCGTGGGTATAGAACGCGGCCATCAGCCCGGCAAACGGCGCGGTGCCCCAGGCGATCAGCGTCAGCCCAATCGTCGACAGCCAGAACACATGGCGCAGCTGCCGCTCCGCCTGGCCTATCTGTCCTTTCCCGAGCCGTTTACCCGTGATGATGGTTGATGCCGACCCAAGGGCGTTACCCGGCAGGTTAATCAGCGAGGCGATGGAGAAGGCGATAAAGTTACCAGCGATAACGTCGGTGCCCATTCCGGCGACAAACATCTGCGTGAGCAGCTTCCCACCGTTGAACAACACGGATTCAATGCTCGCGGGAATACCAATCCCCATCACTTCCCAGATAATGGCGAAATTAAAGGGCCGGAAGTAGCTCTTAAGCGTAAGACGCAGCGAGGGGGTAATCCCCGTCATCAGCACCCCGATGATGGCCGCCGCACCGATATAGCGTGATATGGTTAATCCCAGCCCGGCCCCGACGAACCCCAGCCCATCCCACGAGAACGCGCCGTAGATCAGCACGCTGCTGATGATGATATTCAGGATATTCATCCCACCGTTGATCAGCAGCGGGATTTTGGTGTTACCTGCCCCGCGCAGCGCGCCGCTACCAATCAACGCGATGGCCGCCGCCGGATAGCTTAAGACGGTCATTTCGAGATAGGTCAGCGCCAGGTCTTTGACCTCGTTCGTGGCTTCCCCGGCGACAAAATCGATAATCTCTTTACCGAAATAGTGGATCACCGCCGCCAGAACAATCGAAAAGAGGGTCATGATCATCAGCGACTGACGTGCAGCCTCGCGCGCGCGTTTGGGATCCAGCTTGCCGAGACTAAAGGCCACCACAACCGTCGTCCCGAGATCGATGGCGGCAAAGAACGACATCACCACCATGTTAAAGCTGTCTGCCAGCCCGACCCCCGCCATCGCCTCTTTCCCCAGCCAGCTTACCAGGAAGGTGCTCAGCACTCCCATCAGCAGAACGCAGGTATTTTCCAGGAAAATAGGCACGGCAAGAGGGGTGATTTCACGCCAGAACAGAACACGATAGCTTTTACGTTTTGCGTACCATGGCGTGCGCACGATCGCCTGGCGCAGAGGGGCAGTGACGTTCAAAATGGACCTTAGCGAGAATAGTTGAAACTCCATTTCAAATGATGGGGGAGAAATGCTAATCCTGCAAAGTATTTTCCTGAAAAAGATGTGTGTATTTACAACAAACTGACGACAGAATCGGCAATCAGTCGATTTTCCCTAAGATCAGGTTTGACAAAAGTTTTTTCGCCGCTAAGATAAGCCTCCACAACGATTCCTCTGTAGTTCAGTCGGTAGAACGGCGGACTGTTAATCCGTATGTCACTGGTTCGAGTCCAGTCAGAGGAGCCAAATTTAAAAAGCCTGCTTTGTAGCAGGCTTTTGCTTTTCTATAGTAGATAAAATTGTCGGCTGGCGGCCGCGCATGACCCGACCTACAAATCAGCGGACCGTTGATCGTCAAATAAAAAAGGCCCCCTGTCACCAGAGAGCCTTTTTCACAATTCGCTGCGATTATTCGCTTTTAGCTTCGGCGTTTTTGATTTCGCCCATCACTTTCAGCTTTTTGGAGATGTCGCGACGCTCTTTGGACAGCTCGGCATTTTTGATGATGTAATCATCAACGCGGTCTTCATAGTCGCTCTTCATGCTGGCGATGATGCCCTGAATAGCTTCAACGCTCATGCCCGGCTTGATGTAGTCGCTCAGGTTGTCGAGCAGCAGAACACGTTTCTGGTTGTCACGGATCTTCTTCTCAACGTCCTGGATTTCACGCTGCAGTTTGTTTTTGCGGCGGAACAGGCGGACGAATTCCAGAACATCCTGGAACGAAGGCTTGATAGTTTCCATTTTTACACCCCTGATAATGTGAGATTCGGATTCGTTAAAGCAACCGTTGTAACAATAACCTTACTGACAGCGGCTGCGAATGACAATGGCTATATCGTTTAAAGCTATCATAACCCCAATTGCTGCTGAATCGAAGCAGCAGGCGTCACATCCGCGTTTTATTTGCGCAGCGCCCGACAAATCAGGTGCGATAGCAGTTCAAGCTGTCGCGCCAGCTCCAGGCTCAGCCAGACATAGCCGTGAATGGGCGTTTCCGCCACGTTATCGCCCTGCCGCTCGTTGATTAACTGCTTCAGTTCCGCCACGATTTCATTGAGACGCTCGCTGTTCGCCAGAACGGGCTGCGGGTTCCCTTCATAGAGCGCATGGGCGATGGTCAGCAGGGTCTGCTGCGTCATCATCTGCGTCTCTTTGAGGGTCTGGGCGTTAAGCATCAACAGATGGCTGGGACGCGTGGCCCAGTGCGCGTTGATTTGCAGTTCAAGCATACACACCAGATTGCGGCTGACCGTCTGGATAGCTTCGAAAATCGCTTTCTGAATATGGGTCTCTTTACTGGCTGGTACTATCAGGCCGCGCATTTTGACCACGTCGTTGAGGATGGTTTGCAGATGCTTTTCCAGCCGGGGACGCTCAACCAGATTCGGTGAAAACCCCGCCTGGTAAACGCGGTTAAACGCCGTGACGTAGTTAGCCATCTGGATACGCCAGTGCAGAAAAGCCCGCTGCGGCCAGATGCCGGTAAACAGCATGGCGAGCAGCGAGCCCAGAATAACATCCCCGCTTCGCCACATCGCCGTGGTCATATCCCCTGCTGGCGCGCCGACCACGACCGCGAGAGTGATACCAATCAGCAGCGCCTGATAAGGCCGTTTGCCCAGCGCCAGCCAGCCGCACAGGAACATGGCGGCACCGCACCATGCCAGCATCACTGGAAATGAGATGAGCTCAAGCTTCAGGGCAATCAGCCCCAGGGCAGAGCCAAGCACGGTACCACCTATCCGCTCGAAGGCGCGCGGGACAACGTTTCCCCAAAATGAGATTGGTCCCATCACCACCACCAGCGTGATCAGCGGCCACGTTCCTTCCGGTATATCCAGCAACCTGACCAGTACAAAGGTCAACACGAACGCCAGCGCGATGCGACACCCGTGCACCACGCGGTAATGTTTATATAAGCGAATTTCAAAAGGGGTTAATGATTTGTCGGGACGCACACCCGCTCTCCAGCAACACGGCAAATCACAATTGTACTGTGTTTTCAGCCGGGCGGATCGCTCCCGGCTGAAAAACCCTTCATTGAGCAGGCTTAAACCGTTTTGTGCTCTACCGCGATAAACATTTCAATATCCCAGTAGCCGTCCGCGTTGCCATCATTGAGATAGCGCTCAAAGCAGGGCTTAAGCACCATCTGATATTTATTATCCTGCAGCAGGGAATTAAAGAACTGATACCACGGGGTTGCAAAGTCGTAGTTTTCCACGCGCGCCGTCGCCACGGCATAATCACCGGCCGCGATTTCGGTCATCATCACCCCTTCGCTGTTTTCCGGGATGACGAAATCATCCGGTACGGTAACGGCCGTATCGCAGCGCAGTTTTTCTGCCGGAACCTCATCGGGGTTATCGTAATAGACCGCCACCCACTCCAGCGGCTCAATGTGACGCCCGTCTACCCACATGACCAGCTGTTCAAAGCCCTGCTTGACCGTTTTTTCCCACGGCCCAACAAGATGAAAACCCGCAATCTTACGTTTCTGTTGCTGCTTGATGCTGTAGTCCATGCTGCCTCCGATTAGCACTGTATATTTATACACTATAAAGCAGGATTTCTATTATCGGCAAACGAGGAGTGTTTATTATGTGAGCAGACTCGCAACCCTGCCAGTCTGCCCATCAGCGGTTAAAGCGTGTGGTGAAGATAATCGCTCAGGCGTGAGAATACGCCTCCCTTATCAACGGCTTCCAGAGTGACCAGAGGCCAGTGCGCCACGACCTTGTCGCGGTCATAGAGCTGGATCTCCCCGACCCGCTGATGCGCGGCAATCGGTGCTTCCAGCTCTTTTTTATCCAGCACGTATTTGGCTTTGATGTTCGGTACTTCCGCTTTCGGCAGGGCCAGCCAGAAGTCCTGGTCGGTGCCCAGTTTCACCTGTTCTTTATCGCCGTACCAGATACGCTCTGTTCCGACTTTTTTACCGTTATGCAGGATCTGCACCGTATCGAAGTTCTGTTGTCCCCAGTGCAGGAGCTTACGCGCCTGGTCCTCGCGCCCTTTCGGGCTGTCCGCGCCCATCACCACCGCAATCAAACGACGCTGACCGTCCACCGCGGAGGCAATAAGGTTAAAGCCTGCTCCTGAGGTATGCCCCGTTTTCAGGCCGTCCACGTTCATGGTTTTATCCCATAGCAGGCCGTTACGGTTTTGCTGGGTGATGCCGTTCCAGGTGAGACTCTTTTCGCTGTACATATGATAAAACTCTGGCTCACCGTGAATGATGGCCCGGGAGAGCACGGCCAGGTCATAGGCCGAGCTGTGCTGGCCCGGCGCGTCCAGACCGTGGACGGTTTCAAAGTGCGTATCACGCATGTTCAGCTTCTGCACGTAGTCGTTCATCATCTTCACAAACTGCGGCTGCCCGCCAGCCACGTGATCGGCCAGCGCCACGCAGGCATCGTTGCCGGAATCGACAATCAGACCGCGGCTTAAGTCACGCACGGTGACGCGATCGCCCTCTTTCAGGAACATCAGCGACGAACCGTCAAAAACCGGGTTGCCCTTTGCCCATGCGTCACGCCCTACGGTGACGATGTCATCCGGGGTAATGCGGTGGCTATCAATGGCCCGATCCACCACATAACCCGTCATCAGCTTGGTGAGGCTCGCCGGGTTACGTTGCTGATGTTCGTTGCCCGCCGTTAAAATTTGACCAGTCGTGTAATCCATCAGCACCCAGGAGCCAGCCTGGATGGCCGGAGGCTGCGGCGAAAAATCCAGTGGTTCGGCCGCAAAAGCAGATGAGACACTCGAAGCGAGTAAAGAAACAGCAATAAACAGACGGCGTTTCAACGGTATATCCTCAGGTCATTAAAAATCGATGACCTTTTTACGGGAGTTCTGATGTCGTTACCTGGCTTAATTGCAAAAAAATGTGACAGAACGCAGGTTTTACGCGGAAGCGGTCTCGCAAATTTGCGCCGCGGCGGCGCTTTTTATTCGGTCTGACCCGCACGATCGTTTACCATAGTGACGTCATTTTTTAACAGGATGGTATTACTGGTGTCTGACTCTGCCGCTCGCCCGACTTTTTTATTCCACGACTACGAAACCTTTGGCACGCATCCGGCGCTGGACCGACCGGCGCAGTTTGCCGCCATCCGTACCGATGACGAATTCAACATCATCGGCGAGCCTGAGGTCTTTTACTGCAAGCCAGCGGATGATTACCTGCCGCAGCCCGGCGCGGTGATGGTCACCGGGATCACCCCGCAGGAAGCGCGGGAAAAAGGCGTTAACGAGGCAGAGTTCGCCCGCCGCATCCACGATCTGTTTACCGTGCCTAATACCTGCGTGGTCGGTTACAACAACATCCGCTTCGATGATGAAGTGACGCGCAATATCTTCTATCGCAACTTCTACGATCCGTACGCCTGGAGCTGGCAGAACCGCAATTCACGCTGGGATCTGCTCGACATCATGCGCGCCTGTTATGCCCTGCGCCCTGAAGGCATTAACTGGCCGGAAAATGAGGAAGGGCTGACCAGCTTCCGGCTGGAACACCTGACGCGCGCCAACGGCATCGAGCACAGCAATGCCCACGATGCGATGGCAGACGTTTATGCCACCATTGCCATGGCGAAGCTGGTGAAAACCGCACAGCCCCGGCTGTTTGAATATCTGCTGAGCCACCGAAGCAAGCAGAAGCTCATGACCCTTATCGACGTACCGCAGATGAAGCCCCTGGTGCATATCTCCGGCATGTTTGGCGCCTGGCGCGGCAATACCAGCTGGGTTGCGCCGCTGGCGTGGCACCCGGATAACCGTAATGCGGTTATCATGGTGGACCTGGCGGGCGATATTTCGCCGCTGCTGGAGCTTGACAGCGATACCCTGCGCGAACGGCTTTACACCCCGAAAAATGAACTCGGGGATCTGCCTGCGGTGCCGGTTAAGCTGGTGCATATCAATAAATGTCCGGTGCTGGCGCAGGCGAACACGCTGCGTCCGGAAGATGCCGACAGGCTGGGCATTAACCGTCAACACTGCCTGGATAACCTGAAAGTGCTTCGCGATAACCCGCAGGTGCGCGAGAAAGTGGTCGCCATCTTTGCCGAGGCGGAGCCGTTTGTGCCGTCCGAAAACGTGGATGCCCAGCTCTACAACGGCTTCTTCAGCGATGCCGACCGTGCAGCCATGAATATTGTTCTGCAAACCGAGCCGCGTAACTTACCTGCGCTGGACATCACCTTCGCCGATAAGCGCATCGAAAAGCTGATGTTTAACTACCGGGCGCGCAATTATCCCGGCACGCTGGATGAAGCAGAACAGGCGCGCTGGCTGCAACACCGTCGAAACGTGTTTACGCCAGAGTATCTGCAGCATTACGCGCAGGAGCTTGAGTCGTTATACAACCAGTATGAAGGCAACGCAGAAAAACAGATCCTGTTAAAAGCCCTGTTCCAGTACGCGCAAGAGATAGTCTGAAGTGAGATATAAAAAAACCGGAGACAAGGGTCTCCGGTTTTTTTTTGATACGTTAAGACTTAAGCAACGTCTTCGTACTGAGGAACCGGGTTACGGAAGCTCTTCGTAACGCAGGCCAGGTAAACCAGGCCGATACCTGCCCAAATCAGGCCAAGCACCATCGAGCTCTCTTCCAGGTTAACCCACAGCGCGCCCACGGTCAGGGCACCGCACATCGGCAGGAACAGATACTGGAAGTGATCTTTCAGCGTCTTGTTACGCTTTTCACGGATCCAGAACTGAGAGATAACCGACAGGTTAACAAAGGTGAACGCCACCAGCGCACCGAAGTTAATCAGCGCCGTTGCCATCACCAGGTCAAAGTTAATCGCCAGAAGCGCGATCGCACCGACAAGGATAATGTTCATCGCCGGGGTACGCCAGGTTGGATGTACGTAGCCGAAGAAGCTTTTCGGGAATACGCCATCACGACCCATTACGTACATCAGACGCGCAACGCCTGCATGCGCGGCCATACCGGACGCCAGTACGGTGATGGTGGAGAAGATCAGCGCGCCGACCTGGAACGCTTTACCCGCCACATAGAGCATGATTTCCGGCTGAGACGCATCCGGATCCTTGAAGCGCGAGATATCCGGGAAGTACAGCTGCAGGAAATAGGTCGAGAAAATAAAGATCAGACCGCCAATCAGCGCCGTCAGGAAGATGGCACGCGGGATCACGCGCTCTGCATCCTTCGTTTCCTCAGACAGGTTGCTAATCCCGTCGAAACCGGTAAAGGAGAAGCACAGAATCGTCGCCCCGGTAATCATCGGGATCACATGCGCATCACCAGACCAGAACGGTTTGCTGCTCGCCAGGGTGCCCGCGCCTTCGCCGTGGAATACGCCATAGATCACCATGCCAAGAATCACGGCAATCAGGACAACCTGAAGCACAACGATAACGGAGTTAAAGTTGGCAACGGACTTGATGCTGCGCAGGTTAAAGGCCGTCATAAAGGCTACCAGCGCCACGACGAAGATCCACGAGGGAATCGATGGCACCAGCGCTTCAAAATAGATTTTTGCCAGCAGAATGTTGATCATCGGCGCGAACAGGTAGTCGAGCAGCGAAGACCAGCCCACCATAAAGCCAACCGTCGGGCTGATGGATTTCTGGGCATAGGTGTAGGCGGAACCTGCAGACGGATAGCGACGCACCAGTTTACCGTAGCTCAGCGCGGTAAAGAGGATCGCAATCAGCGCAAAGCCGTAAGCCGTCGGCACATGACCGTCAGTGAGGCCCGATACGATACCGAATGTATCGAACAGCGTCATCGGTTGCATATAGGCAAGGCCCATCATAACAACCGGAATCAACGTAAGCGTTTTACGTAATTCCACGCGAGAGGTGTTTGGAGTTGCGTTATGCGACATAGTTATTCTCCTTTACGGTGATAACCGCCACGTAAGCGAAAAATTGCCCCATTTCTTTCTTCCTCAGCGACAACAACTGTCGGATTTTAGTAAATATCTATCCGGTACGAAGCCCGGCCTCTTGGTTTTTAGTTTCGTTTCGTACATGCAAAAAAAAATAACCGACGCCTTTTATATCGTCGATTATTCATTTGGTTGCAGCGGCGGCATTTTGCCCCACATCGGATACAAAAGGCAATACTTTGCAACGCACCGGGTCATTTTCTTTTTTCTAACTGGCTGATTTCTCGGCTCTCCCCTGAGAGTAAACTGCAGCGATAGCACTATTTGCTAAAATTTCGTCCCGCCACCAGGCGCTGGCCAGCCCGGCGGTTTGTTCATTCCAGCCGACCCACACCGATTCGTTACTGCTTTGCGCAAGCACCTGTTTTTCAACAAGCGCACCGCTATCAATAAAGCGCTGCGCCAGATAGCGCGGCAAATAGCCGCAGCCCAGGCCGCTAATTTGCAGCTCCAGCTTGGTTTTAAAGTCAAAAACGGTAATGGCCTCCTGCTCATCCAGCAGCTGCGAGGAAACCGCACATTCGGGGCGCGAGCTGTCCCCGACTACTATTGCGCGGTACCCCTTAATAACGCGACGGTTAAGAGGATCAGGCTCCTGAGCCAGCGGATGATGGGGCGCCACGGCAAATACCTGCTCCAGCACGCCCAGGCGGGCAAAGCCAAAGTCACTCAACTGGGGAGGCTCATGCAGGGCACCGACAAAAATGTCCGCCCTGCCCTGGGTTAAGGCATCCCAGGAGCCGCCCAGCACGCCGTTGATGAAAATCAGCCGGGTGACGCTGTGATGCTGAAAAAACGCTTCAATGAGCGGCGTCAGTAGAGAAAACGGAAAGGTATCATCCACGCCAATCACCAGCTCATTCTCCCATCCCTGATGGAGCTTGACGGCCTGCTTTTCCAGCTCGCGAACGGTATGAAGAACGTCACGGCCTTTTTCCAGCAGCATCTGCCCGGTGCGGGTAAACCGCGCGCGGTGCCCGGAGCGATCGAGGATCTGAATATTGAGGTCGCTTTCCAGTTTTTGAACGGTATAGCTCAGGGCCGAAGGGGTTTTGTAGAGCTTTGCCGACGCAGCCGCAAAGCTCCCCTCTTTTTCCAGTGCATCCAGAATAATAAGAACATCCAGCAGCGGTTTCATGCTCGCCCCCTTCTGGTGTGCGATTGTCTCCGCTGCGGGGCTTATTCCATGGGCATCACCAGCGGATCGGGATACTGATACTCAAACCCCAGCTCATGGCAAATGCGATTGCCATCAACAATTTTGCCTTTACTTTCGTTCTTTGCCTCACCAAAAACCGGCGGAGCCAACCCAAGCTGGCGTGCCATGAGCGGGTAAAACGTGCTGCGCGCCGGATGAGACGGTGCACATATATTATAGATGTGTCCGCCTTTTGGAGCCTGTAAGAGTAGCTCAATCGCGCCAATAACATCTTCAAGATGCACAAGATTCACGCCATGCTGACCGTCTGGTGCCGTCTTACCGGCAAAGAAGCGCCCCGGATGACGCCCCGGGCCAACCAGCCCCGCCAGACGAACGATATCGACCTGCGTGCCGGGAAGGTTATGCAGCCAGTCTTCCAGCTCTTTCAGGACCTGACCGCTCGCGGTTACGGGACGGCGCTCGGAACTCTCTTTCACCACGCCCTCAGCATCGCCATAGACCGACGTCGAGCTGGTAAAAATTATGCGCGGGACGTGATGCGCCAGCGCGCTGTCGACAATCTCCTGCATCGCCTGCAGGTAGAATGATTCGCCCGGGCCACTGCGCCGTGCGGGTAGCGTAATCACCAGCGCATCTACGTTCATCAGCGTGTCCAGATCGTCCGCATCACACACCAGTTCCGGCTCCAGACGCAGTTCAACGCCATCAATACCGCACATGCGTGCCGCTTCGACCCCATCCCGGGTGGTCTTGCTCCCGGTCACCTGCCAGCCTTTCGCGGCTAATGACATCGCCAGCGGCATTCCCAGCCATCCTAAACCGACAATCGCGACCTTTTTCATGCGAATTCTCCTGACTCTCACTCGTCTTTCATAAGGCTACGCCAGCCCGGCAGAACACACAATTCATAGCATCAATATGAAATGAATTAATGATCAAAAAAAGCCCTTGCAATATGTCGTACAACTGGTTTAGGTTAAAAGACATCAAATGAATAAGCATTCATCGAGAATTTATATGACACGCGTTCAATTTAAACACCACCATCATCACCATCATCCTGACTAGTCTTTCAGGCGATGTGTGCTGGAAGACGTTTGGATCTTCCAGTGGTGCATGAACGCATGAAAAAGCCCCCGGAAGATCTTCTTCCGGGGGCTTTTTTTTGGACCGAATTCAGACAGGTTAAAACAGGTTAACGAGGAATAAAGAATGTTAGATAACTCACGTTTACGCATAGCTATTCAAAAATCAGGCCGTTTGAGTGACGATTCACGCGAACTGCTGGCCCGCTGCGGGATCAAAATCAACCTGCACACCCAGCGCCTGATTGCTCTGGCTGAAAACATGCCCATCGACATTCTGCGCGTGCGTGATGACGATATTCCCGGCCTTGTGATGGACGGCGTCGTTGACCTCGGCATCATTGGTGAAAACGTGCTGGAAGAAGAGCTGCTGACCCGCCGCGCGCAGGGTGAAGACCCGCGTTACTTCACCCTGCGTCGTCTGGACTTCGGCGGCTGCCGCCTGTCGCTGGCAACGCCGGTTGATGAAGCGTGGGACGGCCCGGCCGCGCTGAACGGCAAACGTATCGCCACCTCTTACCCTCACCTGTTGAAGCGTTATCTTGACCAGAAAGGCGTGCAGTTTAAATCCTGCCTGCTGAACGGCTCCGTTGAAGTGGCACCGCGTGCGGGTCTGGCGGACGCCATCTGTGACCTCGTCTCGACCGGCGCGACGCTGGAAGCGAACGGTCTGCGCGAAGTGGAAGTCATCTACCGCTCTAAAGCGTGCCTGATTCAGCGCGACGGCGAGATGGCCGACGCCAAACAGCAGCTGATCGACAAGCTGCTGACCCGTATTCAGGGCGTGATTCAGGCGCGTGAGTCCAAATACATCATGATGCACGCCCCAACCGAGCGTCTGGATGAAGTGATTGCCCTGCTGCCGGGCGCTGAGCGCCCAACCATCCTGCCGCTGGCGGGCGATCAGCAGCGCGTGGCGATGCACATGGTGAGCAGCGAAACCCTGTTCTGGGAAACCATGGAAAAACTGAAGGCGCTGGGCGCAAGCTCCATCCTGGTGCTGCCAATTGAGAAGATGATGGAGTAATGGCCATGAGCTTTAACACAATCATCGACTGGAATACCTGTAGCGACGCACAGCAGCGTGAGCTGCTGATGCGCCCGGCGATTTCCGCCTCTGAAAGCATCTCCCGCACCGTGGCGGAGATCCTGGATAACGTCAAAGCCCGTGGCGATGACGCGCTGCGTGAATACAGTGCAAAGTTTGATAAGACGGAAGTTGGCGCATTGCAGGTTACGGAGCAGGAAATCATTGATGCCAGTAATCGTCTCGGTGACGATATCAAGCAGGCGATGGCCGTCGCGGTGAAAAATATCGATACCTTCCACACCGCGCAAAAGTTGCAGACCGTGGATGTGGAAACCCTGCCCGGCGTGCGTTGCCAGCAGGTGACGCGCCCGGTTGCGTCAGTGGGACTTTATATCCCTGGTGGTTCAGCGCCGCTGTTTTCGACCGTATTAATGCTCGCCACGCCGGCGCGTATCGCCGGATGCCAGAAAGTAGTGCTGTGCTCGCCGCCACCGATCGCCGATGAGATCCTCTACGCGGCAAAACTCTGCGGCGTGCAGGCGGTGTATAAAGTGGGCGGCGCACAGGCGATTTCCGCCCTGGCGTTCGGGACAGAGTCCATTCCTAAAGTCGACAAAATCTTTGGCCCGGGCAATGCGTATGTGACCGAAGCCAAGCGTCAGGTCAGCCAGCGTCTCGACGGCGCTGCCATCGATATGCCTGCCGGTCCGTCTGAAGTGCTGGTCATTGCCGACAGCGGCGCAACGCCGGACTTCGTGGCCTCCGACCTGCTTTCACAGGCAGAACACGGCCCGGACTCGCAGGTCATCCTGCTGACGCCGGATGCCGATATGGCGAAACGCGTGGGCGAAGCCGTTGAACGCCAGCTTGCCGACCTGCCCCGCGCCGACACGGCACGTCAGGCGCTGGCGGCCAGCCGCCTGATTGTGGCGCGCGATCTCGAGCAGTGCATCGCCATCTCCAACCAGTACGGCCCGGAGCACCTGATTATTCAGACCCGCAACGCGCGCGATCTGGTCGACAGCATCACCAGCGCGGGCTCGGTGTTCCTCGGCGACTGGTCACCGGAGTCCGCGGGGGATTACGCCTCCGGCACCAACCACGTGCTGCCAACGTATGGCTACACCTCTACCTGTTCCAGCCTCGGCCTGGCGGATTTCCAGAAACGCATGACCGTGCAGGAACTCTCCCGCGAGGGGTTTGCTTCACTGGCTTCTACTATTGAAACCCTGGCCGCCGCCGAGCGTCTGACCGCCCACAAAAACGCCGTGACGCTGCGCGTTGCCGCCCTGAAGGAGCAAGCATGAACATTGAAGAATTAGCCCGCGAAAATGTCCGCCGCCTGACGCCTTACCAGTCTGCACGTCGTCTGGGCGGAAACGGGGACGTCTGGCTGAACGCCAACGAATTCCCGACTGCGGTGCAGTTTGAGCTGTCGCAGCAAACGCTGAACCGCTATCCGGAGTGTCAGCCAAAAGCGGTGATTGAAAACTACGCCCAGTACGCGGGTGTGAAGCCGGAGCAGGTACTGGTCAGCCGCGGCGCGGATGAGGGCATTGAGCTGCTGATCCGCGCGTTCTGCGAGCCGGGCAAAGACGCGGTGATGTACTGCCAGCCCACGTACGGCATGTACAGCGTCAGCGCCGAAACCTTCGGCGTGGCGTGCCGCAACGTCCAGGCGCTGGAGAACTGGCAGCTCGATTTACAGGGCATTGCCGACAATCTCGACGGCGTGAAGGTCGTCTTCGTCTGCAGCCCAAATAACCCAACCGGGCAGATTATTAACCCGCAGGATATCCGCACCCTGCTGGAGATGACCCGTGGTAAAGCGCTGGTGGTGGCCGACGAAGCCTACATCGAGTTCTGCCCGCAGGCGACGCTGACGGGTTGGCTGGAAGAGTATCCGCATCTCGTTGTGCTGCGCACGTTGTCAAAAGCCTTCGCCCTCGCGGGCCTGCGCTGCGGGTTTACGCTGGCGAATAAAGAGGTTATCGACCTGCTGCTGAAAGTGATCGCCCCGTACCCGCTCTCAACGCCGGTTGCCGATATTGCGGCACAGGCGCTGACGCCTCAGGGTATCAACGCGATGCGCGAACGCGTGGCGCAGATCCTGGAGGAACGTCAGTACCTTGTCACCGCGCTGAAAGACATCCCTTGCGTCGAGCAGGTGTTCGACTCGGAAACCAACTACATCCTGGCGCGCTTCACCGCCTCCAGTGCCGTATTTAAATCTTTATGGGATCAGGGCATTATCTTACGAGACCAGAATAAACAACCTTCCCTGAGTGGCTGTTTACGTATCACCGTAGGCACCCGCGCAGAGAGCCAGCGCGTCATTGACGCCCTGAAAGCGGAGAAAGTATGACCCAGAAGATCCTTTTCATCGATCGTGATGGCACCCTTATTTCGGAGCCACCAGCCGATTTCCAGGTCGATCGTTTCGACAAGCTGGCTTTTGAACCGGACGTCATCCCGGTGCTGCTTAAGCTTCAGAAAGCGGGCTATAAGCTGGTGATGATCACTAACCAGGACGGTCTGGGTACCGACAGCTTCCCGCAGGCAGACTTTGACGGCCCGCATAATTTAATGATGCAGGTGCTGACCTCTCAGGGCGTGGTATTTGATGAAGTGCTGATTTGCCCGCATATGCCAGCCGACGAGTGCGACTGCCGTAAGCCAAAGGTGAAGCTGGTTGAGCGCTATCTGGCCGAAGATATGCTGGATAAAACCAACAGCTACGTCATCGGCGATCGCATCACCGATATTACGCTGGCGGAAAACATGGGCATCGCGGGGCTGCGCTACGATCGTAACGACCTTAACTGGGCAAAGATTGGCGAGCAACTGACAAAACGCGACCGCTATTCCCACGTTGAGCGTAACACCAAAGAGACGCAGATTGATGTAAAGGTATGGCTGGACCGTGAAGGCGGCAGCAAGATCCACACCGGCGTCGGTTTCTTTGACCACATGCTGGACCAGATCGCCACCCACGGCGGTTTCCGCATGGAGATCGCGGTAAAAGGCGACCTTTATATTGACGATCACCACACCGTGGAAGATACCGGCCTGGCGCTGGGTGAAGCCCTGAAGCTGGCGCTCGGCGACAAGCGCGGCATCAACCGTTTCGGCTTCGTCCTGCCGATGGACGAGTGCCTGGCGCGCTGCGCCATGGACATCTCGGGTCGTCCGCACCTGGAATACAAAGCTGATTTCACCTACCAGCGCGTCGGCGATCTCAGCACCGAAATGGTGGAGCACTTCTTCCGTTCCCTGTCCTACACCATGGGACTGACGCTGCACCTGAAAACCAAAGGCAAAAACGATCACCACCGCGTGGAGAGCCTGTTTAAAGCCTTTGGCCGTACGCTTCGCCAGGCGATCCGCGTGGAAGGCGATGCCCTGCCCTCGTCGAAAGGAGTGCTGTGATGAACGTGGTGATTCTGGATACCGGATGCGCCAACCTCAACTCCGTGAAATCGGCCATCGCGCGCCACGGCTATGAGCCGGTGGTGAGCCGCGATCCGGACATTGTATTGCGCGCTGACAAGCTTTTCCTGCCGGGCGTTGGCACCGCACAGGCGGCGATGGATCAGATCCACGCCCGAGATCTGGTCGATTTGATCAAAGCCTGTACCCAGCCGGTGCTGGGGATTTGCCTGGGCATGCAGCTTCTTGGCCGCCGCAGCGAAGAGAGCAACGGCGTTGACCTGCTGGGCATTATCGACGAAGACGTACCGAAAATGACCGACCACGGCCTGCCTCTGCCTCATATGGGCTGGAACCGGGTTTACGCCAAAGCGGGTGACCGGCTGTTTCGCGGCATCGAAGACGGCGCGTACTTTTACTTCGTGCACAGTTACGCCATGCCGGTGAACGTCAATACCATCGCCCAGTGCACTTACGGTGAGGCGTTTACCGCGGCGGTGCAGAAAGACAATTTCTTCGGCGTGCAGTTTCACCCGGAACGCTCTGGCGCCGCGGGCGCGCAGCTGCTGAAAAACTTCCTGGAGATGTGATGATTATTCCCGCGTTAGATTTAATTGACGGCACGGTTGTCCGTCTCCACCAGGGCGATTACGGCCAGCAGCGCGACTACGGAAAGGACCCGCTGCCGCGCCTGCAGGATTATGCAGCCCAGGGTGCACAGGTGCTGCATCTGGTGGATTTAACGGGCGCGAAAGATCCGGCGAAGCGCCAGATCCCGCTGCTAAAAAAACTGGTTGCTGGTGTTGACGTGCCCGTGCAGGTCGGCGGCGGCGTACGCACCGAAGACGACGTGGCCGCTCTGCTGGATGCGGGCATGGCGCGCGTGGTGGTCGGTTCAACCGCCGTGAAAGATCCTGAGACGGTGAAAGGCTGGTTCCGCCGTTTTGGCGCCGACGCCCTGGTACTGGCGCTGGACGTGCGCATTGACGAACAGGGTAATAAACAGGTGGCGGTCAGCGGCTGGCAGGAAAACTCCGGCGTAACGCTGGAAGCGCTGGTCGAGACGTATCTCCCTGTGGGCCTGAAGCACGTGCTGTGCACGGACATCTCGCGCGACGGCACGCTGGCGGGTTCCAACGTTTCTTTATACGAAGAAGTTTGCGCCCGTTATCCGCAGGTGGCATTCCAGTCATCTGGCGGCATCGGTGACTTAGCCGATATCGCCGCGCTGCGCGGAACGGGGGTACAGGGCGTGATTGTGGGCCGGGCCCTGCTGGAAGGTAAATTTACGGTGACGGAGGCGATTCAATGCTGGCAAAACGGATAATTCCTTGTCTTGACGTGCGCGATGGTCAGGTTGTGAAAGGCGTGCAGTTCCGCAACCACGAGATCATTGGCGATATCGTCCCGCTGGCAAAACGCTATGCCGATGAAGGCGCTGACGAACTGGTCTTCTATGACATCACCGCCTCCAGCGATGGCCGCGTGGTCGATAAAAGCTGGGTCGCGCGCGTGGCGGAAGTGATTGATATTCCGTTCTGCGTGGCGGGCGGGATTAAGTCTGCTGATGACGCCGCCAAAATTCTCTCTTTTGGCGCCGACAAGATTTCCATCAACTCCCCTGCTCTGGCCGAGCCGGAACTGATTACCCGCCTGGCCGATCGCTTTGGCGTGCAGTGCATAGTGGTAGGGATTGATACCTGGTTCGACGCCGCGACCGGCAAATATCACGTAAACCAATATACTGGCGATGAAAGCCGGACGCGCGTGACGCAGTGGGAAACGCTCGACTGGGTGCAGGAAGTGCAGAAGCGCGGCGCAGGTGAGATCGTGCTGAACATGATGAACCAGGACGGCGTGCGTAACGGTTACGATCTCGAGCAGCTGAAGAAAGTTCGCGCGGTGTGCCACATTCCGCTGATTGCCTCCGGCGGCGCGGGCACCATGGAACACTTCCTGGAAGCCTTCCGCGATGCGAACGTGGACGGCGCGCTGGCCGCGTCCGTGTTCCACAAACAGATTATCAATATTGGTGAGTTAAAAACGTACCTGGCCGACCAGGGCGTGGAGATCAGGGTATGTTAACACAGCAACAACAGACGCAGCTGGACTGGGAAAAAACTGACGGATTACTGCCGGTGGTTGTACAGCATGCCGTCTCAGGCGAAGTGCTGATGCTGGGATACATGAACCAGGACGCGCTGGTAAAAACAATCGACAGCGGCAAAGTGACGTTTTTCTCGCGCACGAAGCAGCGCCTGTGGACCAAAGGGGAAACCTCGGGGCACTTCCTGAACGTGGTCAGCATGACGCCAGACTGCGATAACGACACCCTGCTGGTGCTGGTGAACCCAATCGGACCAACCTGCCATAAAGGCACCAGCAGCTGTTTTGGCGAGGCGAGCCACCAGTGGCTGTTCCTGTATCAGCTTGAGCAACTCCTGGCGGAGCGTAAAACGGCGGATCCTGAGAGCTCCTATACCGCGAAGCTGTATGCCAGCGGGACTAAGCGTATTGCGCAGAAGGTGGGTGAAGAAGGTGTTGAGACGGCGCTGGCCGCGACCGTACACGACCGGGAAGAGTTGACGAATGAAGCGTCGGATTTGATGTATCACCTGCTGGTGCTGCTGCAGGATCAGGAACTGGATTTGACGGCGGTGATTGAGAATCTACGAAAGCGTCATAAATAAAAAAACCGGGGATTTTCCCCGGTTTTTTTTAATCTGCAAATCAGGCTTTTGGCTTATAGTTGCGTAATGCGTTACGCGCCAGTACCACTACAGAACCCATCATCAAGCCCAGCAGCACGGCAAGAGTCAGAATGATTGGTTTTTTGGGGCTGTCACGATGTACAGGCAGATTTGGTTTCATAACGTAACGGTAGACGTGGATAGTATCCGGGTTTACGTTCAGATTTTGAATATCCAGCAAGTTTTGTCTGGTCTGATAGTAAGCAGCAGAAAAGACCAGCGGGCGTGACGCTTCATTGTCAATCATCGATTTCAGACCGTCGCTTCCCAGCAGAAACATCGTTTCCTGAGTCACATCCTGGGTTTGCTGAATGCGCGGCGAGGTAATTTTCGCCGCCTCAGCATTTTTCAGCGCCTCAGCAATCTGTTTGATTCGCAGCTCTTTCTGCTCTTGAGCGACCTTTTCCTGGCTTACCAGAGAATCGTTCAGGGATTTAATCCGTTCCTTGATATTGTCCTTGAGGTCAAGGGCAAGTTCTTTTGCCGTCTGTTCATCTACTTGCTGAATGTACTGCGCTAACTGCTTTTGAGCCGCTTCAGCAGAAGTGCTGATATAGGAGACGGTTAATGGCAACGTTTCCCCTTTAACAGCAGGCTCAATGGTCAGTTTTTCTGGCACGTCCTGATTGTCCAGCGCCTGCGATAACGCTGAGAAAGAAGAGTTAAAACGTCCAATAGCGCGCGTTTGGATGTCCAGCATCGAAGGAGCAGCGCTGCCGTAGAGGATGTTCAATGCATTTGAATAAGTCGCTATCTGGGCCGCATCTGGTTGTGCAATAATCGCCCGTGAGGTCCACTTTTCCTTTGCGACTGATAGATATCCTATCGCCATGGCAATAAAAACAAAAACAAAAATTGCTATCGTCCACTTCCCACGCCACAGCTGTAGCATTAATGCAAGTAAATCAATGTGCTCAGGGTCATTGCTTCGGCTGACCGGACTATTGTTGTTTTGCGTCATACAATCCCTAACAGATAAAAAGGGGGAAAATTATTATGTTTGCATAGTGTATATATTGCTGAGGATTTTTCTATAAGAATCCGATGAGTTATATCGGAAAGATGCGTTATGTAACTCGCCCCCTTCGCGCTATCATAGTCACTATGTGATGCGTTATCGCATCTGTAAGCGTTAGGTATTTGAGGAAAGATATGAAATTTCTGGTAACGGGTGCAGCGGGTTTTATCGGTTCGAATGTCAGCAAACGCCTCATTGAGGGCGGTCATGAGGTTGTCGGTATTGATAACCTGAACGACTATTACGATGTTAATTTAAAGCTGGCACGTCTGGAACGGCTACAATCTGAGCGATTCACCTTCCACAAGATGGAATTAGCTGACCGGGAAGGTATGGCTGCGCTTTTCGCTGACGAGAAGTTCGATCGCGTTATTCACCTGGCCGCACAGGCAGGCGTACGCTACTCCCTGGAAAACCCGCATGCGTACGCCGATGCCAACCTTATTGGCCACCTCAACGTGCTGGAAGGCTGCCGCCATAACCACGTTCAGCATTTGCTGTATGCCTCATCCAGCTCCGTATATGGCCTCAACCGTAAGATGCCCTTCTCCACTGACGATTCCGTAGATCACCCGGTTTCACTCTATGCCGCGACCAAAAAAGCCAATGAGCTGATGTCGCACACCTATTCGCATCTCTACAACCTGCCGACCACCGGACTGCGCTTCTTTACCGTATACGGTCCGTGGGGACGCCCGGACATGGCGCTGTTTAAGTTTACTAAGGCGATGATTGAAGGCAAAAGCATCGATGTCTATAACTACGGCAAGATGAAGCGCGATTTCACCTACATCGATGATATCGCTGAAGCAATTATCCGCCTGCAGGATGTTATTCCCCATCCTGACGCAAACTGGACCGTCGAGACTGGCTCACCGGCAACCAGTTCAGCACCTTACCGCGTTTACAACATCGGTAACAGTTCGCCAGTAGAACTGATGGACTATATCACCGCGCTGGAAGAGGCGCTGGGTAAGAAAGCCGAGAAAAATATGTTGCCACTCCAGCCGGGCGATGTCCTGGAAACCAGCGCCGACACGAAAGCGCTCTATGACGTGATCGGTTTCAAACCGCAAACCTCGGTTAAAGACGGCGTGAAGAACTTCGTTGACTGGTACCGCGAGTTTTATAAGGTCTGAAAATAAAAAACCCGGCAAATCAGCCGGGTTTTTTATTTTAAAGTAATAGAATTAGTCGCTACCGAACAGATCGCGGGTATAGACTTTGTCAGCGACGTCAGCCAGCTCTTCGGCCATGCGGTTCGAGATGATGACATCCGCTTCCTTCTTAAAAGCATCCAGATCGCGGATCACGCGGGAATTGAAGAACTGATCTTCCTGCATGGCCGGTTCATAAATAATAACCTCAACGCCTTTCGCCTTGATGCGCTTCATGATCCCCTGAATGGAAGAGGCGCGGAAGTTATCGGAACCGCTCTTCATGATCAGACGGTACACGCCGACCACTTTCGGCTGGCGCGCAAGAATAGAATCGGAGATGAAATCTTTACGCGTACGGTTAGCGTCAACAATCGCCGATATCAGGTTATTCGGCACAGCCTGGTAGTTTGCCAGCAGCTGCTTGGTATCTTTTGGCAGGCAATAGCCACCGTAGCCAAATGACGGGTTGTTGTAGTGGTTACCAATACGCGGGTCGAGGCAAACCCCTTCAATAATCTGGCGGGTATTCAGCCCAAGACTTTCTGCATAGCTGTCGAGCTCATTGAAGTACGCGACTCGCATTGCCAGATAGGTGTTTGCGAAAAGCTTAATAGCCTCTGCTTCGGTGGAGTCTGTGAAAAGCACCGGAATATCTTTCTTCACCGCGCCTTCCTGAAGCAGCGCAGCGAAACGTTCAGCGCGCTCAGAGCGTTCACCAATAACGATGCGGGAAGGATGCAGGTTATCATAAAGCGCTCTCCCCTCACGCAGGAACTCAGGCGAGAAGAAAATATTATCGATACCAAACTTTTCTTTGATGGATTTGGTAAAGCCGACAGGAATGGTTGATTTAATAACCATCACCGCATGAGGATTAATCGCAATAACATCTTTGATAACCGCTTCTACGGTTGAGGTGTTGAAATAGTTGGTTTTTGGATCGTAGTCAGTAGGCGTCGCAATGATGACGTAATCCGCATCGCGGTATGCATCTTCTTTATCTGTCGTGGCGCGGAAATTCAGCGGTTTGTTGCTGAGATAGTCCTGGATTTCTTTGTCGACAATCGGCGATTTCTTCTGATTGAGCATATCCACTTTGGCCTGCACGATATCCAGCGCAACCACTTCATGGTTCTGAGCAATCAGAATGCCGTTAGAAAGACCGACATACCCTGTTCCGGAAATTGTTATTTTCATTCGCTTATGACTTCTTTGAGTTAACTGTATTGATGGCCGGCAGACCATCGCGATAAACATAACTGTTGGGCTTTGTACCTCCTGGCAAACAGCACTGTCAAGGCAAACCAGGAGTAATCACAACGAGGGGGATGAGATTCAGACTACTTCGAATAATGCGCGGCATTTTTTGCATAAAAAAACCCGGAGACAGGCTCCGGGTTTGATGATAGCGAGTAAGTTAACTTATTCCATCCATTCGGTGTGGAACACGCCTTCTTTATCCGTGCGCTTGTAAGTATGCGCGCCGAAATAGTCACGCTGTGCCTGAATCAGGTTGGCAGGCAGAACGGCAGCGCGGTAGCTATCGTAATACGCCACCGCAGCGGAGAAGGTTGGAACCGGGATACCGTTCTGTACAGCGTAGGCAACCACGTCACGCAGCGCCTGCTGGTACTCGTCTGCAATCTTCTTAAAGTACGGTGCCAGCAGAAGGTTAGCGATACCTGCGTTTTCAGCATAGGCATCGGTGATTTTCTGCAGGAACTGCGCACGAATGATGCAACCCGCGCGGAAGATCTTCGCGATCTCGCCGTAGTTCAGGTCCCAGTTATTCTCGTCTGACGCCGCACGCAGCTGAGAGAAGCCCTGCGCGTAGGAGACGATTTTACCCAGGTACAGGGCGCGACGAACTTTCTCGACGAACTCAGCTTTGTCACCGGCTGGTTTAGCCTGTGGGCCTGACAGCACTTTAGAAGCCGCAACGCGCTGCTCTTTCAGAGAAGAGATATAACGCGCAAAGACGGATTCGGTGATCAGAGACAGCGGCTCGCCCAGATCCAGAGAGCTCTGGCTGGTCCATTTACCGGTACCTTTGTTCGCTGCCTCATCCAGAATCACATCAACCAGGTATTTACCCTCTTCATCTTTTTTCGTGAAGATATCTTTGGTGATGTCGATCAGGTAGCTGTTCAGCTCGCCTTTGTTCCACTCGGTAAAGGTTTCAGCCAGCTCTTCATTAGAGAGATTCAGGCCGCCTTTCAGCAGGGAGTATGCTTCTGCGATCAGCTGCATATCGCCGTATTCGATGCCGTTGTGCACCATTTTTACATAGTGACCCGCACCGTCCGGACCGATATAAGTCACACACGGCTCGCCATCTTCCGCAACAGCAGCGATTTTAGTCAGAATAGGCGCAACCAGTTCGTACGCTTCTTTCTGGCCACCAGGCATGATAGATGGGCCTTTCAGCGCGCCCTCTTCACCACCGGAAACACCGGTACCGATGAAGTTGAAGCCTTCAGCGGACAATTCACGGTTACGACGAATGGTGTCCTGGAAGAAGGTGTTACCGCCATCAATGATGATGTCGCCTTTTTCGAGGTAAGGCTTCAGGGAGTCGATAGCTGCATCGGTACCTGCGCCCGCTTTCACCATTAGCATGATTCGACGAGGCGTTTCCAGAGACTCAACGAACTCTTTCACCGTATAGAAAGGAACCAGCTTCTTGCCTGGGTTCTCGGCAATCACTTCTTCAGTCTTATCACGGGAGCGGTTGAAAACGGAGACGGTATAACCACGGCTTTCGATGTTGAGCGCCAGGTTGCGCCCCATCACTGCCATACCGACAACGCCGATCTGTTGCTTGGACATTACATACTCCTGTCAGGTGTGGTCCCACCAGGTACTTCCCGGTGGATATATTATCGAATAATCTTAACTCAGAAATCGAGAGCAGAGGTAGGTAATTATGGTCATTAATACACTTTAGCCATAACAAAAGCATGGCTTTATCAAGTGGTCATTTTTGCGTCGTTGAGATACATTGCTTTTTATATTCTTTAATAGTTTTCTGGTAAATATAATAGCTTAACTTAGGTATACGTTTCAAATTCTTATCATCGAAATCGACACCAATTATTCCAAATCTATTCTTGTAACCCCATAACCACTCGAAATTATCGAGCAAGCTCCAAAATAGATAGCCCTGAATATCCAATCCTTCCTTTTTTGCATTCATAACGGCAGTAACATGTCTCTTGAGATAGTCTGCTCTCAACTTATCAGAAATGACCCCTTCCTTAAGTTGTTCATCAGCTAAACCAAAACCTGCACCATTCTCAGTAATAATGAAGGTAGGATGAGCATATTCGGCATCAATCTTTTTCATCATTGTAACCAACGCCTCAGGAGAAACAGGTCCGTTGACGGATGGTTTTTTATCTGGGTTAGGGACATTACCTATTTCAAACGGTTCAGATTTATCATGCCTAACCAATGTTGGACCATAATAATTTACGCCGATGAAATCAGGTTTTCCTTGGGTAATCAATTGCATATCTTGAGATGTGGGCTTAAATTTAGGATATGCTGATTGATACATTTTCAATACTGAATCTGGATATTTTCCCTTATATAGAGCATCGAGAATCCAGTTGTTGTGGAGATCGTTACATAACTGCTCAGTAGTACTATTTGGATGTCCATTATCGATGCAAGGAGATAAGTTTAACGCAATGCCAATACGTCCATCATATTTAGCCTTATGGTAATTACGTACCACCATCGCATTTGCAATCAAAAGGTTGTGTAATGCTACCGCTTGTTTTCCACGAGACGCTACGGACAAAACGTCACGGTATCCGTCTGGTTTTTTTTCAATGAGATTTGCTGCAAGGGGTTCAAGAGTAAAAACATAGCCTTCAGGCTCATTAAAGGTAATAAAATTATGACTTTTATTACCAAAATTCTCAAAAATTACTTGCGCAAATTTTTCGAACCACACTGGTGATTCAGGGTTAGACCAACTACCTTTTTTATAAAGCGCTAATGGCATGTCCCAGTGGTAAAGTGTAATCACCGGCTCAATATTAGCTTCTTTTAAGTCAGCAATAAGTTGGTTGTAATATTCTAATCCCTTTTTATTTACCGTTACACCGTCAGGCATGACCCTGGACCAGGATATGGAGAAGCGGTACGAATTGACACCTAATTCTTTCATGAGTTGTATATCTTTTAGATAGACATCCCGAGAAATTTGATTGGCTGCAACATCTCCATTTTCAACGGTACCAATAGTATATTTTGTTACTTCATTATGAGTAAAATAATCCCAGTTTGAAGGACCCTTTCCACTCTCATTCCAGCCACCTTCAACCTGGTAAGATGAGGATGCCGTGCCCCAGAGAAAATCACATTGCTGTTTTTCACCAGAGAATGCAGGAGGTAAAAGAAGCGCAGAGGTAAGGAAAAAATATTTTGCTTTCATTTTATAATCAAAACCTGATAGCTATTAAGGGTATGATATTGTTAATTTTATGAATAGCTATTTGCTATTTTTTATTAAATTGAGCAAATACTGACCGTAATTGGTCTTGCTCATTTCATTCCCGTAGGTCAGGACCTCACTCTCAGTGAGCCAACCGTTACGGTAAGCAATTTCCTCCAGGCAGGCGATTTTGAACCCTTGTCGTTTCTCAATAGTATGAATAAATTGTGATGCTTCGATTAAACTGTCATGGGTACCGGTATCGAGCCATGCAAAACCTCGTCCCAGTAATTCTACCTGAAGATTTCCCTGTTCGAGATACATCTCATTCAGCGTAGTAATTTCAAGTTCACCGCGTGCCGATGGTTTAACACGTTTTGCCATATCAACCACGTTTGCATCATAAAAATATAGGCCAGTAACAGCCCAGTTGGATTTAGGTGCAGCTGGTTTTTCTTCTATGCTTAATGCCTTGAAGTTTTCATCAAACTCAACAACACCAAAACGTTCTGGATCCATTACCTGGTAGCCAAAAACAGTAGCCCCGGCATTACCTGAAACAACCGATTCAAGTTTCCTACCAAAACTCTGCCCGAAGAAAATATTATCACCTAATACTAAGGCACATTTATCACCAGAGATAAACTCTTCACCAATTATGAATGCTTGCGCAAGGCCATCAGGAGACGGCTGAACTTCATAGGACAAATTAATTCCGAAACGACTACCATCTCCTAACAAACGTTTAAAAGAAGGCAGATCTTCAGGTGTTGTGATTAAGAGAATATCACGGATACCCGCAAGCATAAGCACCGACATTGGATAATAAACCATAGGTTTATCATAAATGGGTAAAAGTTGTTTAGAGACTCCACGTGTAATTGGGTGTAAACGTGTTCCTGAACCGCCAGCAAGAATAATACCCTTCATTCTACTACCTCAATACTCTTAAGCTAAATTAGAATTAATATCTATCAATTAAACAACATCTTTTCTGATATCAGTTGAGCACAATGTTTTTACCCATGAGTCTACGCTATAACGCGAAATTGCATCCGTATGCTTTTCATTATACGGGATATCAAAAAAAGCAGAGTCTAAATAAATATTTTTGCGGTCTATAAAATAAAAATTTTCAGATGCATAAAAGTCGTAGTCCTTAACTCTGCTATTAGTAGTTATGAACTTCCTCTTTAGAGGTAAGCATTCTATTGTTCTCATCGTCAAACC
>NZ_JADBRK010000015.1:0-107151 GCF_014930595.1 Enterobacter cloacae complex sp. P42RS | reverse complement strand
GATTTACAGCCGGACCAGGACATCGCTGTAAGTTATTCATTTCTCTGAAGCAATGTTCATCGCTTCAGGAAAAAAATTACTGGGGATTCCTCAGCCCACGGGGAAAGGGGGCAAACACTAAAAACGGTAGCATGCGCTACCGTTTTGCATTTACCTTGTAGGTCGGATAAGGCGAAGCCGCCACCCGACACTCACTTCAGGCGCTTGCTTTCAGCCAGTTCAACACCACGTCGTGGTGGTTGCTGGTTTTGAAGTCGTCAAACACATGTTCAACTTTACCGTCAGCGTCAATCAGGAAGCTGATGCGGTGAATGCCGTCGTAGGTTTTACCCATAAAGGTCTTTTCACCCCAGACGCCGAACTGCTCGCAGACCTGGTGATCTTCGTCGGATAGCAGCGTGAAGTTCAGCAGCTCTTTTTCCGCAAATCGTGACAGCTTTTCTGGTTTATCCGTGCTGATTCCCAGCACTTCCACGCCGACTTTCTTCAACTCGTCCATGTTGTCGCGTAAGCCGCAGGCCTGTACGGTGCAGCCGGGGGTCATGGCTTTCGGGTAGAAATAGACCAGAACACGCTGTCCCTGGAAGTCGGTCAAATTTACTTGCTCACCGTCTTGATCCGGTAAGCTAAATTTCGGTGCGATGTCACCGGCTTTCAGTGGATTCATTACTCAACTCCATCCTGTTCGTGCTGCGAATAATTGACGACGCTTATACTGCCCTGCGCGTTTAATTCTGTACAGAGGGCTTTGAACGCTTGCTCGATATTTGACGCATCCTGCGAGGCAGGGCTGTGTGCGGTAATTTGAATAAAGAGCGTGGGAACGGTGCTTTCGTCGCCCGGCTGCGTGCGGGAGACGAGTTCGGCAATGTTCATCTGATGGCTGTCGAACAGCGCGGTAAAGCGCTCAATCAGATGCGGAGAATCAGGGACTTCAACCTGCACCCAGACGGTCGCGGGCATGGCCGGACGCGGGCGCGCGGTGGTGCGCTTCATGACGATCAGCAAATCCAGCTCCGCGCCTTTCAGCGGCAGGGTGGATTCAATAAGGGTAATGGCATTCCATGTTCCGGACAGCAGCATGATAAACGTGAACTCTTCGCCGAGCATCGCCAGGCGGCTGTCTTCGATGTTACAGCCGCAGCTGCTCACGTGACGGGTGATGGTGTTCACGATACCCGGCCTGTCGGCACCCAGCGCGGTGATAACCAGGTAATGTTGTGATGAGGTTGTCAAACCTGTTCTTCCTTTGCATGGTTAAGTCTTCCTAAGGAAAGCATAAAAAAAACGTGCATACAACCGCCAGAGGGCCTCAGGTCGCTTGCTTTTATTACAGTTCCAAACGTACCATTGAGGCTCTTGTTCGCACAGAGGATGGCTCATGTTCACGGGAAGTATTGTCGCGCTTGTTACACCGATGGATGAAAAAGGTAATGTCTGCCGGTCCAGCATGAAAAAGCTGATTGATTACCATGTCGCCAATGGAACCTCGGCGATCGTTTCGGTAGGGACTACCGGTGAATCTGCAACGCTGAGCCATGAAGAGCACGGCGATGTGGTTATGCTGACCCTGGAACTGGCTGACGGACGTATTCCGGTCATTGCGGGGACAGGTGCTAATGCGACCGCAGAAGCGATCAGCCTGACCAAACGTTTTAACGACAGCGGCATCGTGGGCTGTCTGACGGTCACCCCTTACTACAACCGTCCTACTCAGGAAGGTTTGTTCCAGCACTTCAAAGCCATCGCTGAACATACTGACTTGCCACAAATTCTGTATAATGTGCCGTCCCGTACCGGCTGCGATATGCTGCCGGAAACCGTAGGTCGTCTCTCGGAAGTAAAAAATATTATCGGTATTAAAGAGGCGACAGGGAACTTAAGCCGCGTTCATCAGATCAAAGAGCTGGTTTCAGACGACTTTATCCTGTTGAGTGGTGATGATGCGACCTCGCTGGACTTTATGCAGCTTGGTGGTCATGGCGTGATCTCCGTAACGGCGAACGTTGCGGCGCGCGATATGGCTGAAATGTGCAAACTGGCCGCAGCCGGTCACTATAATGAAGCGCGTGTCATTAATCAGCGTCTGATGCCGTTGCACAATAAATTATTTGTCGAACCCAATCCGATCCCAGTGAAATGGGCGTGTAAGGAGTTGGGGCTTGTAGCATCCGATACGCTGCGTTTGCCAATGACACCGATTACCGACCACGGTCGCGACATCGTCAGGGCAGCGCTGAAGCATGCCGGTTTGCTGTAAAGTTTAGGGAGATTTGATGGCTTATTCAGTACAGAAGTCGCGCCTGGCGAAGGTTGCGAGTGTTTCGCTTGTTATACTGCTCGCTGCCTGTAGTTCAGACTCGCGCTACAAGCGCCAGGTGAGCGGTGATGAATCCTATCTGGATGCGACCCCGCTTGCTGAACTTCATGCACCGGCTGGTATGATCCTGCCGATTCAAAACGGCGATTATAATATTCCCGTGACCAACGGCAGCGGCCTGGTTGGTAAAGCGCTTGATATTCGTCCGCCAGCACAGCCTCTGGCGCTGGTAAGCGGGGCGCGTACCCAGTTCACCGGTGATACGGCGTCTCTGCTGGTTGAAAGCGCGCGCGGAAGCAATCTGTGGCCACAGGTCGTCAGCGTTATTCAGGCGAAGAATTACACCATTGATAAGCGCGATGACGCCAGCCAGACGTTAACCACCGACTGGATCGAGTGGAACCGTCTTGATGAAGATCAGCAGTACCGTGGACGCTATCAGGTCTCCGTGAAACCACAGGGTTACCAGCAGGCGGTTAACGTTAAGCTGTTGAACCTGGAGCAGGCGGGTAAACCGGTTGCGGATGCCGCCTCTATGCAGCGTTACAGCACTGAAATGCTGAACGTGATCGCCGCAGGTCTGGATAAGACCGCTACCGATGCCGCCAACGCCGCGCAGAACCGTAACGGCGTCACTTACGACGTTCAGAGCGGCGCGGATGACACCGGCCTGCCAATGCTGGTGGTGCGTGCACCGTTTAACCAGACCTGGCAGCGCCTGCCAGCGACGCTGGAAAAAGTGGGCATGAAAGTGACCGACAGCACCCGTTCAACCGGCAGCATGACGGCGACCTATAAGCCGCTGTCCGACAGCGCGTGGCAGGAGCTGGGCGCCAAAGATCCTCAGCTTGCCTCCGGTGATTACAAGATTCAGGTAGGTGACCTCGATAACCGCAGCAGCCTGCAGTTTATCGATCCAAAAGGTCACACGCTGACCCAGGCGCAGAACGATGCACTGGTCGCTGTCTTCCAGGCAGCATTCAGCAAATAAATACGAGGGCGGGTTAATCCCGCCCTTTTTATTTTCGTGCTACGCAAACGTGTGCGTGGCATAATATACCCCGTTTTGAACGCAAATTATCACACCAGGAGTAATGAAGATGCAGAAGCAAGCTGAGTTGTATCGTGGCAAAGCGAAGACCGTATACAGCACGGAGAACCCGGATCTGTTGGTGCTCGAGTTCCGCAATGATACGTCAGCAGGGGATGGCGCACGCATTGAGCAGTTCGATCGTAAAGGCATGGTGAACAACAAGTTCAACCACTTCATTATGACCAAACTGGCCGAAGCGGGTATCCCGACCCAGATGGAAGCGTTGCTGTCCGATACGGAATGTCTGGTGAAAAAACTGGATATGGTTCCGGTTGAGTGCGTGATTCGTAACCGTGCGGCAGGCTCCCTGGTGAAGCGTCTGGGCATTGAAGAAGGTATCGAGCTGAATCCACCGCTGTTCGACCTGTTCCTGAAAAACGATGCCATGCACGACCCAATGGTCAACGAATCCTACTGCGAAACTTTCGGCTGGGTGAGCAAAGAGAACCTGGCGCGCATGCAGGAACTGACCTACAAAGCCAACGACGTGCTGAAAAAGCTGTTTGATGACGCGGGCCTGATCCTCGTCGACTTCAAGCTGGAGTTTGGTCTGTTCAAAGGTGAAGTGGTGCTGGGCGACGAGTTCTCCCCGGACGGCAGCCGCCTGTGGGATAAAGAAACCCTGGATAAAATGGATAAAGACCGTTTCCGTCAGAGCCTGGGTGGCCTGATTGAAGCGTACGAGGCGGTAGCTCACCGTTTAGGCGTTAAGCTCGACTAAGTTCCTCAGTTGCCAAAGGATGTTCGCATCCTTTGGCGTCTTACCTTTGTTTCCTATGGTAATCTTGCCGTTAACCGCCTACGATCATAGCTATTATTAATGGAATAGTTCGAGGTGGTTATGCGCTGGCAAGGGCGTCGTGAAAGTGACAATGTAGAAGACAGACGCAGTGATGGTGGCGGCGGTCCTTCAATGGGCGGGCCCGGCTTCCGCTTACCCAGCGGCAAGGGCGGTATCATCCTGCTGATTGTGGTGCTGGTCGCAGGTTACTACGGGGTCGACCTCACCGGTCTGATGACCGGTCAACCGCTGCAGCAGCAACAGCATTCTCAGCGCTCCATCAGCCCGAATGAAGATGAAGCGGCCAAATTTACTTCCGTTATTCTCGCCACAACTGAAGACACCTGGAGTCAGCAGTTCGAGAAGATGGGGCGCACCTACCAGCAGCCTAAGCTGGTGATGTACCGGGGCGCAACCCGCACCGGATGCGGTACCGGGCAATCTGTTATGGGGCCATTCTATTGCCCGGCAGACGGCACCGTCTATATCGATCTCTCTTTTTACGATGACATGAAACGCAAGCTTGGCGCTGACGGTGATTTTGCTCAGGGCTACGTTATCGCGCATGAAGTCGGCCATCACGTGCAAAAGCTGCTGGGGATTGAGCCCAAAGTGCGCCAGCTTCAGCAGAACGCGTCTCAGGCCGAAGTGAACCGCCTTTCCGTCAAAATGGAACTGCAGGCGGACTGCTTCGCGGGCGTCTGGGGCCACAGCATGCAGCAGCAGGGCGTGCTGGAATCCGGGGATCTTGAAGAGGCATTAAACGCGGCTGAGGCCATCGGCGACGACCGTTTGCAGCAGCAGAGCCAGGGTCATGTCGTGCCGGACAGTTTCACTCACGGTACGTCACAGCAGCGCTACAGCTGGTTCAAGCGCGGCTTTGACAGCGGCGATCCGGCCCAGTGTAATACCTTCGGCAAAGCCATGTGATGGTGTCGTTTGAACATCTGACGCGCGAGCTTGAGCGTACCGGGCACCGCCGTCTGGTGGTGCTCACTGGCGATGAACAATGGACGTTGAGCCAGGCGGCTGGCCTGCGTGATGCCTTGCCGGGAGACTGGCTGTGGCTGGAGGAGAATCCCTCAAAAGCCGTTAGCGGGATGCTGGGGCGCGAATACCTGCACGCCGTTTTTGACGCGCGTGCCGGGTTTGATGTCTCAGCCTTTGCCGCACTCAGCGGGACGCTGCGCGCCGGAAGCCTGCTGGTGCTGCTGGTGCCGCCTCTCGCTGACTGGGCCGACAGGCCCGACGGCGATTCCGTGCGCTGGAGCGACAGCGCGGAACCGATCGCCACCCCGCGCTTCGTTCACCATTTTTGCCGGACGCTTGCCGCCGATGCGGATACGATCGTCTGGCAACAGCATCGTCCTCTCTCTCTTCCCGCTGCGCCGGATTCGCCCGCCTGGCAGCCAGCCAGCGGCGAGCCGCAGCGCGAGCAGGCGGAGATCCTCGACGCGCTTCTGACCATGCCTGCGGGCGTCGCTGCCGTGACGGCACCGCGGGGGCGCGGAAAGTCAGCCCTGGCGGGGATGCTGCTCAACAGCATTCAGGGGAGTGCGGTGGTCACTGCACCGGCCAAAGGGGCAACGGATGTCATTGCGCGCTTCGCTGGCGAGCGTTTTCACTTTATGGCCCCGGATGCGCTGCTGGCCTCCACGACAGAAGCCGACTGGCTGATTGTTGATGAAGCCGCAGCCATCCCCGGCCCGCTGCTGGACAAGCTGGTGTCGCGCTTTCCCCGCGTGTTGCTGACCACCACGGTCCAGGGTTATGAAGGCACGGGCAGGGGGTTTCTGCTCAAGTTCTGCGCCCGGTTCAGCGGGCTGCGGCGCTATACCTTAACCATCCCCATTCGCTGGGCGGCCGGGTGTCCGCTTGAGCGGATAGTGGCGAATACGCTGCTGTTTGACGACGCGCTTATTGACCGCAAACCGGAAGGTGACGTGCGTTTACGGTCGCTAGAGCCGCAGATGTGGGAGAGCGACCCGGCGCGCGTGGCAAGCGTGTATGAACTGCTGTGTGCCGCGCACTACCGGACGTCCCCGCTCGATTTACGCCGGATGATGGACGCCCCCGGCCAGCACTTTGGGGTTGCACACGCGGGGGCGGATATGGCGGGCGCGCTCTGGCTGGTGGAAGAGGGGGGATTGCCCCCCGATCTGAGCCGCGCGGTGTGGGCGGGCTTTCGTCGTCCTCGCGGGAACCTTGTGGCGCAGTCACTGGCGGCGCACGGCGGGTCGCCTCTTGCGGCGACGCTGAAGGGGCGGCGGATTAGCCGTATTGCGGTGCATCCCCACCGTCAACGGGAAGGCATCGGCCAGCGGCTTATTCGCAGCGTCAGCGGTGAAGATTATCTCTCGGTAAGCTTTGGCTATACCGACGAGCTGTGGCGTTTCTGGCGGCAGTGCGGCTTTGTGCTGGTGCGAATGGGCAGCCATCGGGAAGCCAGCAGCGGGTGCTACACGGCGATGGCCTTATTGCCGCATAGCGAGGCCGGGCACCGCCTGTGCGCGCAGGAGCACCAGCGCCTGTGTCGTGATATGCGCGTTCTTTCAGCCTGGAACGGCGAAAAGATCCCGGTGACCGATGCCTGGGAAGCTACCCTTAATAGTGACGACTGGCTGGAGTTGGCGGGATTTGCCTTTGCGCACCGGGCATTTTCAACCTCGGTTGCTGCCCTGACGCGGCTGGTGTTAGCTACAGACATGCCGCTTCCGGCGCTGCGCGGGAAAATAGAGGGTAAGACGGAGGAGATGGGGCGAAAAGCGCTGCTGGCTAAACTGCGGAGTGAAACCGCGCAAGCGCTTGAGAGCCTTGATTATTCCCGCTGCCAGCAGCTGAAAGCCGACATTTTGCAATGGCAATTTTTTCAATGACTTCTTCAGTAAAGTGGCATGGTCATTACCCCGCAGAGGCGTAAAATCCTGCTCATCAATTAAGGAGACCGCCATGAAACACGACCATTTTGTTGTTCAAAGCCCTGACAAACCGGCTAAACAGTTACTGCTCCTGTTTCATGGCGTGGGCGATAATGCCGTCAATATGGGACAGATTGGCCGCTGGTTTGCGCCCGTTTTTCCGGAAGCATTGATCGTCAGCATCGGCGGCGTGGAGCCGTGCGGTCCAGACGGACGGCAGTGGTTCACGGTTCAGGGCGTGACGGAGGAGAACCGTCAGGCGCGCATTGATGCGATCATGCCCACGTTTATCGACATCGTGCGCTACTGGCAGCAGCAGAGCGGCGTAGGCGCTGACGCAACGGCGCTGATTGGCTTCTCGCAGGGGTCAATCATGTCGCTGGAAAGCGTAAAAGCGCAGCCCGGTCTGGCTTCACGCGTCATCGCCTTTAACGGGCGTTATGCAACGCTACCGACAAGCGCGACCACGCAGACCACCATCCATCTCATTCACGGTGGTGAAGATCGGGTGATTGAGCTTTCGCATGCGGTAGCTGCCCAGGAAGCGCTGGTGCGTGAGGGTGGGGATGTGACGCTGGATATTGTTGACGATCTGGGCCACGCGATCGACGACCGCAGCATGCAGTTTGCGCTCGACCATCTGCGCTATACCGTGCCGAAGCACTACTTTGATGAAGCGCTCAGCGGCGGTAAGCCGAATGATGATGATATTGTTGAGTTTATGTGAGGTTATCCCCTCTCCACAGGAGAGGGGATACAGACCGATTACTTCTTCTGGTCTTTCTTCGGCCAGTCGTCGTCATCGTCCCACTTGTCGTTAAAATCACGGTGCGGCGGGAGATCCGGCTTATTCGCGAGAAACTTTTTGTGGTCAACGCGCTTAAGGTCTTTAATCACGTTCAGCAGTACGCCGACCAGAAACACCAGCACCAGAATCCACCAGTACTTTGCAAGCCAATCCATTCGCTATTCCTCTCTGAGCGCTCGTCAGGCGACGAGTTGCTCCATAATACGTTGATACATGCGGGCCAGCAGTTGTAAATCGGCTGCGTTCACACACTCGTTGATTTTGTGAATCGTCGCGTTAACCGGACCCAGTTCGACAACCTGTGCACCCATGCGGGCGATAAAGCGTCCGTCTGAGGTGCCGCCCGTCGTCAGCAGCTGCGGCTTAATTTCATTATAGTGCTCAATGGCGTTCACCACCGCATCCACCAGCTTGCCGCGCTGCGTCAGGAACGGCTGGCCGGAAAGCCACCAGTCAACGGTGTAGCGCAGGTTGTATTTTTCCAGCAGAGCGACAACGCGCGCTTTGATCGTCTCGTCGGTCAGTTCGGTACTGAAGCGGAAGTTGAACTGGACGAAGAAATCTCCCGGGATGACGTTGTTGCTGCCGGTTCCGGCCTTGACGTTGGCGATCTGCATGCTGGTCGGCGGGAAGAACTCGTTGCCTTTATCCCACTCGATGCCTACCAGTTCGTTCAGCATTGGCGCGGCGCGGTGGACCGGGTTATCGGCCAGATGCGGGTAGGCCACATGCCCCTGAACCCCATGTATGGTCAGGTTACAGGTCAGCGAGCCGCGGCGACCATTTTTGACGACATCACCCACCACTTCGGTACTGGACGGCTCGCCGACCAGACAGTAGTCAAGACGTTCATTGCGCGCCATCAGCGCCTCAACGACCTTCACGGTACCGTTATGGGCGCTGGCTTCTTCATCGGAGGTGATCAAGAACGCGAGACGGTTTTTGTGGTTCGGATGCTGAGCCACAAAGCGCTCTGCCGCCACAACCATTGCCGCCAGCGAACCTTTCATGTCTGCCGCGCCGCGGCCGAAGAGCATGCCATCGCGGATGGTCGGCTCAAACGGCGGATTAATCCAGCGATCAGCGTCACCCGCGGGAACGACGTCAGTGTGCCCGGCAAAAGCCAGCGTTTCGCCCTGGCCACGCCACGCCCAGAAGTTCTGGGTGTCGCCAAAATCCATGCGCTCAACGGTAAAACCGATGGCGCGCAGGCGCTCAATCATTAATGCCTGACAACCTGCGTCGTCCGGGCTAAGGGAGGGACGGCGAATAAGCTGTTGAGTCAGCTCAATGACCGGGCATGACATACACTACACCTCTACGAAAAAGTCAGAATAAAGGGTTTCACTGAAACCCAGCAGCATAGGCTGACCTGGCTTGCAGAGCAATGGGCGTTTGATAATTGCCGGCATGTCGAGCATCAACTTTGCCGCGCTGTCGGCGTCTTTGATGCTGGCGCGCACGGATTCGTCCAGCTTACGCCAGGTGGTGCCGCGGGTGTTCAGCAGCGCTTCCCATCCCAGTTCGTTAATGGCGGTATGCAGAAATTCTGCATCAAGCCCGTCGGCACGATAATCGTGGAAGCGGTACTCGACGTTATTAGTTTCCAGCCAGCGGCGTGCTTTTTTGATGGTGTCGCAATTTTTAATGCCGTACATCACAACCATGTTGAATCCTTTTGCTCTTATGGCGATTAAACGTTCAGTAAATTCGAAGATATATCTTTAGGTGGAATATAACACACTCAGGAATGCTCTGGATTTACACTGCTTCTTAATTCAACTCACACTTGTACGCTGAATATAGTTTCACCATTTAAGCATAGATGTCCACCGTGTTTAAATTCTGAATAAACTCAGCGCGTAAAATAAAACTCACCCGTTCGTAGGGTTATTTCAAAATATTGCTGGCCGTCACACAAAATTTAAACTCCTCCGTTCATATTTATCATAAATCCCCAACGGTGGCGGGGTACAATCACAGCGATTGGTTAAACAGTCTTCACAATGATGATACGTTTTCGTAGAATGCGCATAATAATAAGAGAGGTTGTTATGATTGAACGTGAACTGGGGAACTGGAAAGATTTTATCGAAGGCATGCTTCGTAAATGACATTCAGTAAGAATTGCAAGAGCACAAAAATAAGTAAAATAACCATAGTGTGAATTAATCACACAATAAAAAGGCGGCCGATTAAGCCGCCTTTTTTATGACTGCGGGTTATTCCTGTCGCTCCCGGAGCGGGAAGCGACGACGCACCAGCACAAAGAACAGCGGCACAAAATAAATCGCCAGGATGGTGGCCGAAATCATCCCCCCCATGACGCCGGTACCCACCGCATGCTGGCTGCTTGAGCCTGCACCCGTGCTGGTTGCCATCGGCAGTACGCCAAAAATAAACGCCAGTGAGGTCATCAGGATCGGACGTAGGCGCTGGCGGCAGGCGTGCAGCGTGGCGGCCATCAGCTCGTGGCCTTTGGCATTCATCTCGTTGGCAAACTCAACGATCAGAATGGCGTTTTTCGCCGACAAGCCGATCACCGTAAGTAGCCCCACCTGGAAGTAAACGTCGTTCTCCAGGCCGCGCATCCAGGTCGCCAGCAGCGCACCGATAACCCCAAGCGGCACCACCAGCATGACCGAGAACGGAACCGACCAGCTCTCATACAGCGCGGCAAGGCAGAGGAAGACCACCAGCAAAGAAAGCGCATAGAGGGCAGGGGCCTGCGCCCCGGAGAGACGCTCCTGGTAAGACATGGCCGTCCATTCCAGACCAAAACCGGCTGGCAACTGCTGCACCAGTTTTTCCATGGTGTCCATGGCGGTACCGGTGCTGACGCCCGGCGCGGCTTCCCCGACGATTTCAACTGCCGAATAGCCGTTATAGCGCTCCAGGCGCGGCGAACCGCTCTCCCAGCGCGAGGTGGCAAAGGCGGAGAAGGGGACCATCCCGCCAGAATTATTGCGTACAAACCAGCGGTTAATATCATCCGGCAACATGCGGAACGGCGCGGCTGCCTGGACATACACTTTTTTCACGCGGCCGCGATCCATAAAGTCATTTACGTAGCTTGAGCCCCATGCGGTTTGCAGGGTGTCGTTGATATCGTCGATCGACACGCCCAGCGCCTGAGCTTTACGCTGGTCGATATCCACCTGAAGCTGCGGGCTGTCGTCAAGACCGTTGTGACGAACGCGGGTCAGGCCGGGATCTTTCCCTGCTAGTTCTAGCAGCTTATCGCGCGCGGCCATCAGGGCCGAGTGGCCCGCGCCGGCGTGATCCTGCAGCTCCATATCAAACCCGGCGGAACTGCCCAGGCCGCTGATCGCGGGCGGGCTGCTGGCAAAGACGCGCGCCTCTTTAATGCGGGCAAACGCTTTGGTTGCGCGTTCAATGATGGCGAACGAGGTTCCCGTTCTGGCGTCGCGTTCGTCCCAGTCTTTCAGGCGGACAAACATGCGGGCGACGTTCTGCCCGTTCCCGCCCGGGCCGGAGCCGACGGTAGAGAAGACCGAAACAACGTTATTTTTCTCTTTGGTGAAGAAGTACTGCTCAACGTTCTGAACCACCTTCAGCGTCTGCTGCTGGGTGGATCCGCTCGGGAGCTGCACCGAGGTGATGAACATCCCCCGGTCTTCCTGCGGCAGGAACGAGGTGGGAAGATGCAGGAACAGCCACACCATGCCGCCCAGCAGCACAACGTAAATCATCATCCAGCGCAGGCTGCGGTGTAGCACTTTGCCGACGGCAGATTCATACCGCTCGGCGTTGCGGTTGAACATGCGGTTAAACCAGCCGAAGAACCCTTTCTGGCCGTGATGTTCCCCTTTGTGCAGCGGCTTAAGGAGGGTGGCGCAGAGCGCGGGAGTGAGGATCAGCGCCACCAGTACGGAGAGCACCATCGCCGAGACGATGGTGATTGAGAACTGACGGTAAATCGCCCCGGTTGTACCGCCAAAGAAGGCCATCGGGATAAAGACCGCCGACAGCACCATCGCGATACCGACCAACGCCCCCTGAATTTGTCCCATCGATTTACGCGTCGCCTGACGCGGGGAAAGCCCCTCTTCGCTCATGATGCGCTCGACGTTTTCGACCACCACGATGGCATCGTCAACCAGCAGACCAATCGCCAGCACCATGGCAAACATCGTCAGGGTGTTGATGCTGTAGCCGAACGCGTAAAGCACCGCAAAGGTGCCCAGCAGCACCACCGGGACGGCAATGGTGGGGATCAGCGTTGCGCGGAAGTTTTGCAGGAACAGGTACATGACCAGGAACACCAGGGCGATCGCTTCCAGCAGGGTTTTGACTACGTCCTCAATCGAGGCTTTAACGAAGGAGGTGGTTTCATAGGCGACTTTGTACTCCAGCCCGTGCGGGAAATACTGCGACAGCTCATCCAGACGGTCCAATACCAGCTTCGCCGTCGCCATTTCGTTTGCGCCGGAGGCCAGCTTAATTCCCAGTCCAGAGGCCGGGTTGCCGTTAAAGCGGCTCAGGTAATCGTATTTCTCCGCACCCATTTCCACCTTAGCAACGTCGCCCAGACGCACTTCTGAGCCATCCTGATTCACGCGCAGGGTGATGTTGCGGAACTGGTCCGGGGTCTGAAGCAGAGATTGCGAATTAATGGTGGCGTTCAGGGCCTGTTTATCGACGGAAGGCGTGCCTCCCAGTTGCCCTACGGCAATTTGGGCGTTCTGTGCTTTGATGGCGTCCGTCACGTCGGTCGCCGTCATCTGATAGCTGTTCAGCTTGTTGGGATCCAGCCAGATACGCATCGAGTACTGTGAGCCGTAGGCGTCGATATCCCCCACGCCGTTAATACGGCTGAGCGGGTCCTGAATATTACTGGCGACGTAGTCCGCAATGTCCTGTTTATCCATTGAGCCATCGGTGGAGACAAACGCGATGGTCAGAATGTTGGTATCACCGGTTTTACGCACGGTGACGCCCTGGTTCTGCACGGCCTGGGGCAATTTACGCATGGCCGACTGCAGCTGGTTTTGTACCTGCTGCACCGCTTCGTCCGGGTCGGTGCCCGCCTCAAAGCTCAGGGTAACCGTGGCCTGTCCCGTGGCGCTGCTTTGGGAGGACATGTACATCAGGTTATCGAGACCCGTCATGTTCTGCTCGATAACCTGCGTCACGGTATTTTCCAGCGTTTGTGCGGACGCGCCGGGGTAGTTTGCTGTGACACGCACGTTAGGCGGTGCCAGATCGGGATATTGCTCAACGGGAAGAGAAGTAATCGCCAGGACACCTGTCAGACACAACAGGATGGCAAGCACCCAGGCAAAAATGGGGCGATCGATGAAAAAATTCGCCATGAAAGTGTGACCTCGTTTTGCTGCACGTCATTATTGTTTATTGCCCGCATCACTTTAGCGGTAAGGCCCAGGCCAAACGTGGAGAAATAAAGGAGATAATGTAAATTATCATGCGCTTTTCCCGGCGCTTCCCCCTTTACCGTTATTTACCTGTTAACGGCGCGGGTGCGGGGAACGTCACGCTGACCTGCGTGCCGCCGTTTTGCGGCTGCGAGAAGTGCAGCATTCCGCCGAGCCGTTGCGCGCGTTCTCGCATAATGTTCAACCCGTAGTGTCCCGGCGGCTCGCTGGCCTCGCCAATCCCGATGCCGTTGTCGCGAATGCTGACGCTGTGCGTGCCGTCCACGGCGGTCACGCAGCTGACGGTGATCTCGCTGGCCTGCGCGTGCTTAATCGCATTCAGGACGGCCTCCCGCACGATCTGCAGCAAATGCACCTGCTTCTGCGCGTCAAGCGCCAGGGTGGAGAGGCGGCAGTCGAGGTGCAGCTTCGCCTGCGTCTGGCTCTGCAGGGCATCGAGAGACTCCTGCAGCGCCGCGGGTAAATTCGCATGGTTTAGCGTCAGGCGGAAGGTGGTCAGCAGCTCGCGCAGTTGCTGCCAGGCGTTGTTCAGCTCGCGGGAGAAGTCGGTGATGATCGTCTGCGCGGTGGCATTTTCCGCCGGCACGGCGTGTTTAAGCAGCGTGAGCTGGATCCGCAGATAGGAGAGTACCTGCGCCAGCGAATCATGCAGCTCGCGGGCGATGGTGGCGCGCTCCTCCATCAGCAGCAGCTGCTGGTAATGCTTCTGCGCCTGGTTAAAGTACAGCCCACGTCCGAGCATGGTCGCCACGCTTCTCATCAGCGGAAGAGGAACGCTGCCCGTCTCGCTTTGCCAGCGCAGCTCGCCGTAGAGGGTATCCTGCATCAGCACCGGCAGGGTTTGCAGAGAAATGCCGCTCACCTCTGTTCCTTCACACAGCCGCCAGTCGTCGCTGGTGCGTAGCTCCAGGTAATTCATCTGCGTGTATTCATGCACAATCTGCAGAATATGCCGGAAGCACAGGCTGTCTATCTGCCCGGTATTCAGCGCCTGGGAGCATTTGAACAGCATGTCGAGCTGCTGGTGGGCTTCATGCAAATGCCGCGTCTTTTCCGCGACGGAGGCTTCGAGCGACCGATAGAGAGTATGTAGCTCGCCCGACATATGATTGAAGGCGCGGGAGAGCTGGCCCAGCTCGTTGGGGAGCGCGGTGTCCGGCGCCGGGGTGGTAAATTCCCCTCGCTCAATGCGTTCGCTGGCGGCCACCAGGTTGTTCAGCGGCAACACCACCTGGCGACGGATGCGCCGCAGGGTAAACAGCGTCAGCATCAGGATCCCGAGCGCGCCAGCCAGAGAGAGGAGGGTCACCGTCTGGATTTTATTTTCGGTGTAGTGCTGGAGGGCGAGCACAAAGGCATCAATGCGGCCGACAAAATCCTCAATGTGAGCGTCATACCATGCGCTGTCGCTGCGGGCGATGTGCTTGTCCATGTCCAGCCAGGCCACATGCAGCTGCTGATAGCGCGCCTTGACGTTGTCTGGGACGTACCAGCGGTTCAGCTTCTCCAGGGAAGGCGCGCTTAACGTTCGCTGCCAGTTCTCACGATGCGCCATAAGGGAGGGGCTGTTGCGCTGCATCTCGTAGCCGAGGCGGTAGCTCTGCATGCGCAGCGAGCCCGCAATGTTGATAGCTTCGGCGTCACGCTGGCTGCTGGCAAGCGTCAGCAGCGCGACGGTGCTGGTCAGCACGGACAGGGCAATGATCGAAAATAAAGCCCAGGCAAGGCTTCCGGAAACGGGGCGTTTAACGGTCACGGAACGGATCTCTGCATAAAATGGCTCAGCCACAGGTCATGGGCAGTTGTACATTGCCTGATAACGCGGTGGCGAGCAAATAGCTTATTCATACTAAAGATAAGGTTATTGATCCAAAAGCCGCTTTGGGCATTAACCTGAAATCTGGCGAGAAGTAACGCGCCGCCTGAGCCGACGGACGACAAAGCGGGCTTCACGGGGTAGTATAAACAGACTCATTTAGCCGTGGAGCCCGTATGTCCCTGAACATTACCGTTATCAAAGACAAAATCCTTTCTGAAAATTACTTTGTCCTGCGTAACATCACTTACGATTTAACCCGTAAGAACGGTGACGTGATTCGCCACAAACGCGAAGTCTACGACCGGGGCAATGGGGCAACCATTCTGCTGTATAACCGTGAAAAGCAAAGCGTAGTGCTGATTCGCCAGTTTCGGGTCGCGACCTGGGTCAACGGCAATGCGGACGGGCGCCTGATTGAAACCTGTGCCGGCCTGCTTGATGACGATGAGCCGGAAGTCTGCATCCGCAAGGAGGCCGTTGAGGAGACCGGTTTTGAAGTGGGGGAGGTGCAAAAAGTCTTTGAGCTTTTCATGTCCCCTGGCGGGGTGACCGAGCTGGTCCATTTCTTCATTGCGGAATACACCGATGCCCAGCGCACGCATCGCGGCGGCGGCGTGGAGGATGAAGACATTGAAGTGCTGGAAATGCCTTTCACCCAGGCCGTTGAGATGGTGAAAAGCGGCGAGATCCGCGACGGTAAAGCGGTGATCCTGTTGCAGTATCTGCAAACCAGCGGCTTAATGAATCCTAAACCGATGCCGTGATAACGTGTATTTCAGATAAATCTATCCGATAAATCCGATTGAGCTCGCCCGCCCTGGGCACGAAGATACGCCCCAGATTGACCTTTTCGTTTCCGGGGCTGTGCCATTCATGCGCTACTGCGTTTTGCTTCTCTTCTTTTTCTGCGTGCTACCCGCGCCTCTGGTGTGGGCTGCGCCCGCGCAGCAGTCTTTTTCAGACTGGCAGGTTACCTGCAATAACCAGAATTTTTGTGTTGCCCGGAATACCGGCGAGCATCGCGGTCTGGTCATGACGCTGACCCGTAGCGCAGGCGCGAAAACGGACGCCAGCCTGCGCATCGATCTCGGCGGGCTTTCGGCCCCGCCGGTTAAAGAGCCTGACATTGCCCCGCGCCTGCTGCTCGACAACGTTCCGTTAAAGCTCAATTCGCAGCACTGGCAGTTAACCCCCTGGCATCTCAAAACTGACGATGCGGGTACCATCACCACGTTTCTGAAAAACATTCAGGAAGGGCAGGCGCTGACCCTGCGCGGGGGGAAGCAGACGATTTCGCTGGTCGGTCTGAAGGCGGCGCTGCTGTTTATCGACGCCCAGCAGAAGCGCGTTGGCAGCGAAACGGCATGGATTAAAAAAGGAGATAGCCCGCCGCTGAGCGTGCCTCCTGCACCGGCATTAAAAAAGGTGGCCGTGGTGAACCCGACGCCGACGCCGCTGACGCATAGCGAGCTGAACGATCTGCTGGATTATGGGACGTGGCGGATGAACAACAGCCAGTGCTCGCTGGATCCTAACCGTCGTGAAGTACGCGTCACTGCATTAACGGATGACAAAGCGCTGTTGATCGTCAGCTGTGAAGCGGGGGCCTATAACACGGTCGATCTGGCGTGGCAGGTCTCACGTAAAAAACCGTTCGCCGCCCGTAGCGTCAGGTTACGTCTGCCGTTCACCCCCTCCAGCCAGAGCAGCGATATGGAGCTGATGAACGCCCGCTTCGATGAGAAAACGCGCGAGTTGACGACACTGGCGCTGGGACGCGGTATTGGAGACTGCGGGATCCAGACGCGCTGGCGTTTTGACGGCCAGCGTTTTCGCCTGGTACGCTACGCGGAAGAGCCAAGCTGCGATAGCTGGAATGGGCCAGATGCCTGGCCCACGCTGTGGATCACTCGCTAGTTTTGCCGGATGGCGCTGTCGCACTACAACACGCTCAGCGCTTTCTCCACCACATTCTCAACGGTAAAGCCGAAATACGGGAACAGCTTGTCGGCAGGAGCGGATTCACCGTAACCCCGCATGCCTACAATTGCCCCTTTCAGCCCCACGTACTTATACCAGTAGTCGGCAATACCCGCTTCCACCGCCACGCGCGCCGCAACGCTGGAAGGCAGCACCGATTCCCGATACGCCTCGTCCTGGGCGTCAAAAATATCCGTAGAAGGCAGAGATACCACGCGCACCGCGTGACCTTCGGCGGTCAGCTTCTCCGCCGCTTTCACCGTGATTTCCACCTCGGAACCGGTGGCAATCATGATCACGTCCGGCTTGCCGCCGCTGTCTTTCAGGATGTACCCGCCACGGGCGATGTTTTTTACCTGCTCCGGCGTGCGCTCGATCTGCGCCAGGTTCTGGCGCGACAGGATCAGCGCCGTGGGCCCGTTATGACGCTCAACGGCCAGCTTCCAGCCCACCGCGGCTTCCACCTGATCGCACGGACGCCAGGTGCTGAAGTTTGGCGTTAGGCGCAGGCTCGCCAGCTGCTCTACCGCCTGGTGCGTTGGGCCATCTTCCCCCAGCCCGATGGAGTCATGGGTGTAGACCATGATCTGCCGGGCCTTCATCAGCGCCGCCATACGCGCCGCGTTTCGGGCGTACTCGACGAACATCAGGAAGGTGGCGGTGTAGGGCACGAAGCCGCCGTGATGGGCGATGCCGTTAGCAATCGCGGTCATCCCAAACTCGCGCACGCCGTAGTGGATGTAGTTCCCGGCAATGTCTTCCTTCAGGGATTTAGAGCCTGACCAGATGGTCAGGTTGCTTGGCGCCAGATCCGCCGAGCCACCGAGCAGCTCAGGCAGGAGAGGGCCAATCGCGTTCAGGGTGTTTTGCGATGCCTTACGGGTAGCGATTTTCGCCGGGTTGGACTGCAGATTTTCAATCAGCGCCTGGGTTTTATCGTCCCAGTCTTCCGGCAGGCCGCCGCTCATGCGGCGGGAAAACTCGGCGGCCAGCTCCGGGTGCGCTTTTTTGTAGGCAGCAAATTTTTCGTTCCAGGCCTGCTGCGCTTTTTCACCCGCTTCGCGCGCATCCCATGCTCTGTAGATCTCTTTCGGGATCTCAAACGGCGGATATTTCCAGCCCAGTTTCTGGCGGGTTAACGCCACTTCCTCTTCGCCCAGCGCCGCGCCGTGCGCCTCTTCTTTGCCCGCTTTGTTCGGCGAGCCGAAGCCAATGGTGGTACGGCAGATAATCAGGGACGGTTTGTCCTTCACGCTCTGCGCTTCCTGAATCGCTTTTTTCACCGCTTCCGGATCGTGGCCGTCAATCTCGTGCACCACGTGCCAGTGATAGGCCTCAAAGCGTTTTGCCGTGTCGTCGGTAAACCAGCCCTCGGTTTCCCCGTCGATGGAGATGCCGTTGTGGTCATAGAAGCCAATCAGCTTGCCGAGCCCCAGCGTGCCCGCCAGCGAGCAGACCTCGTGGGAGATCCCTTCCATCAGGCAGCCGTCGCCCATAAAGACGTAGGTGTAGTGATCGACAATCTCGTGGTCGGGCTGGTTGAACTGCGCGGCCAGCGTACGCTCGGCAATTGCCAGGCCGACGGCATTCGCCAGCCCCTGGCCCAGCGGGCCGGTGGTCGTTTCCACGCCCGGCGTATAGCCGATCTCCGGGTGGCCCGGCGTTTTGGAGTGCAGCTGGCGGAAGTTTTTTAACTCCTCAAGCGGCAGGTCGTAGCCGGAAAGGTGCAGCAGGCTGTAAAGCAGCATCGAGGCGTGACCGTTGGAGAGAATAAAACGGTCGCGGTCGTACCAGGTTGGGTCAGTGGGGTTGTGCTTCAGGAAGTCGTTCCACAGCACTTCGGCAATATCGGCCATCCCCATCGGGGCGCCAGGGTGGCCGGAATTGGCTTTTTGTACGGCATCCATGCTGAGGGCGCGAATGGCGTTGGCGAGCTCTTTACGGGACATAGTTCACTCCGTGGCAAGGTTAAAGTTTGGCGGCGAGAAGATCTTCGAGTTTTCGCTGGTCGACGGCGAACTGGCGGATGCCGTCCGCCAGTTTTTCCACGGCCATAGGGTCCTGATTATGCTCCCAGCGGAACTCCGCTTCGGTCATGGCTTTCGGTTTTGGCAGGACGGTAGAGGTCGGCACCAGCTTGCGGATCACCGTTTCGTCGCTCTCCTGCAGCTTTTTCAGCAGGTCAGGGGAGATGGTCAGACGGTCGCACCCTGCGAGCGCGAGGATCTGCTCGGTGCGGCGGAAGCTGGCGCCCATCACGATGGTTTCGTAGCGGTGTTGCTTGTAATAATCGTAGATATTACGCACCGACTTCACGCCCGGATCCTCTTCCACCACGTACGGGTCCATCGGCTGTTTCGCCTGATACCAGTCGTAGATGCGCCCGACAAACGGCGAGATCAGGAATACGCCCGCTTCGGCACAGGCGCGCGCCTGGGCAAAGGAGAACAGCAGCGTCAGGTTGCAGTGGATCCCCTCTTTTTCCAGCACCTCTGCCGCGCGGATGCCTTCCCATGTGGACGCGAGCTTGATCAGAATGCGTGACTTATCGATCCCCTGTTCCTGGTAGAGTTCCACCAGGCGGCGCGCTTTGTTAATACTCTTTTCCTGATCGAATGAGAGGCGGGCATCCACTTCGGTCGACACGCGCCCCGGAATGCTTTTCAGAATTTCCGCACCAAAATTAACCGCCAGCTTGTCGCTGGCTTCAGCAACCTGCTGCTCCTGCGTTTTCCCGCGCTGTTTACCGTAGGCAATCGCGTCGTCAATCAGATGGCTAAAATGGGCAAGCCCCGCCGCTTTCAGAAGCAGCGAAGGGTTGGTGGTCGCGTCCTCTGGCTGATAGTGGCGAATCGACTCGATATCGCCGCTGTCTGCAACCACGGTGGTGAACTGTTTGATGCCGTCTAGCTGGTTCATAAATAATTACTCCTTGGAAATAAAAGAGTTAGATGAGTGCGTTAGTTCACACTTCTGAGAAAATCATGATGGACTTAACAAAAAAGCATAGCAGACGGGGCAGGCATTGCTTTTGAGACGGGTAACATGGCTGTTATAAATTGATAACAATTTTTAATGTGTGATGGTGAGAGTTTGGCAGCCTTCAAAGTTTATGCGCTGCTCAGCGGCGATACTATCTGACCGATACGTAAAAGGAATAACAAGATGGACGATCAGTTAAAACAGAGTGCCCTCGATTTTCACGAGTTCCCTGTCTCCGGTAAAATTCAGGTCTCCCCAACCAAGCCGCTGGCGACCCAGCGCGATCTGGCGCTGGCCTACTCGCCGGGCGTGGCTGCGCCGTGTCTGGAGATCGAAAAAGATCCGCTGGCGGCCTACAAATACACCGCGCGCGGTAACCTTGTCGCCGTTATCTCTAACGGTACGGCGGTGCTGGGCCTGGGCAACATTGGTGCCCTGGCCGGTAAACCGGTGATGGAAGGGAAGGGCGTACTGTTTAAGAAATTTGCCGGTATCGACGTGTTCGATATCGAAGTGGACGAACTCGATCCCGATAAGTTCATCAACGTGGTGGCCGCGCTGGAGCCGACCTTCGGCGGGATCAACCTGGAAGACATCAAAGCGCCGGAATGTTTCTATATCGAGCAGAAGTTGCGCGAGCGTATGAACATTCCCGTGTTCCATGACGACCAGCACGGCACGGCGATTATCAGCACCGCTGCCATTCTCAACGGCCTGCGCGTGGTGGAGAAAAATCTCTCCGACGTGCGCATGGTGGTCTCCGGCGCGGGCGCGGCGGCCATCGCCTGTATGAACCTGCTGGTGGCGCTGGGGATGCAGAAACACAATATCGTGGTCTGCGACTCTAAGGGCGTTATCTACAAAGACCGCGAGCCGAACATGGCGGAAACCAAAGCGGCGTATGCCGTGGAAGATGACGGCAAGCGCACGCTTGAGGACGTGATTGACGGCGCGGATATCTTCCTCGGCTGTTCAGGCCCGAAAGTGCTGACCCAGGAAATGGTGCAGAAAATGGCGCGCGCGCCGATGATCCTGGCGCTGGCGAACCCGGAACCGGAAATCCTGCCGCCGCTGGCGAAAGCGGTGCGCGAAGACGCCATTATCTGTACCGGCCGTTCGGACTACCCGAACCAGGTGAACAACGTGCTCTGCTTCCCGTTCATCTTCCGCGGGGCGCTGGACGTTGGCGCGACGGCGATCAACGAAGAGATGAAGCTTGCCGCCGTTCACGCCATCGCTGAGCTGGCGCACGCTGAGCAGAGCGAAGTGGTCGCCTCCGCGTACGGGGATCAGGATCTGAGCTTTGGCCCGGACTACATCATTCCAAAACCGTTCGATCCGCGCCTGATTGTCAAAATTGCGCCAGCCGTTGCCAAAGCGGCGATGGACTCCGGCGTGGCGACGCGTCCGATTCAGGATTTCGACGCGTACGTCGATAAGCTCACCGAGTTTGTCTACAAAACCAACCTGTTTATGAAGCCGATCTTCTCTCAGGCTCGCGCAGACGCGAAGCGCGTGGTGCTGGCGGAAGGGGAAGAGGCGCGCGTGCTGCACGCCACGCAGGAACTGATCACCTTAGGGCTGGCGAAGCCGATCCTGATTGGTCGTCCGAGCGTGATCGAGATGCGTATTCAGAAGCTGGGCCTGCAGATTAAGCCGGGCGTGGACTTTGAGATCGTTAACAACGAATCCGATCCGCGCTTCAAGGAGTACTGGAACGAATATTACGCGATCATGAAGCGTCGCGGGATCACCCAGGAGCAGGCGCAGCGGGCGGTGATCAGCAATACTACGGTCATCGGCGCGATCATGGTCCATCGCGGCGAGGCGGATGCGCTGATCTGCGGCACCATCGGCGATTACCACGAGCACTTTAGCGTGGTGCAGGAGATCTTCGGCTATCGCGACGGCGTCCATACCGCCGGGGCGATGAACGCGCTGCTGCTGCCGAGCGGCAACACCTTTATTGCAGATACCTACGTGAACGACGATCCAACCCCGGACGAGCTGGCGGAGATCACCGTGATGGCCGCCGAGACCGTGCGTCGCTTTGGTATTGAGCCGAAGGTGGCGCTGCTGTCGCACTCAAACTTTGGTTCGTCCAAATCCGCGGCGGCGTGCAAAATGCGCCAGACTCTGGAACTGGTGCGCGAGCGTGCGCCGGAGCTGATGATTGACGGGGAAATGCACGGTGATGCCGCGCTGGTGGAGAGCATCCGCAACGAACGTATGCCGGACAGCCCGCTGAAGGGATCGGCGAACATTCTGATTATGCCGAACGTGGAAGCGGCGCGTATCAGCTACAACCTGCTGCGCGTCTCCAGCTCTGAAGGGGTGACCGTAGGACCGGTGCTGATGGGCGTGGCAAAACCGGTGCACGTGTTAACGCCGATTGCCTCCGTGCGCCGTATCGTGAATATGGTGGCGCTGGCGGTGGTTGAGGCGCAGACGCAGCCGCTGTAAGGGCGCGTGTGCTTACCCGACCTGGGGATTGAGTAGGCCGGATAAGCGCAGCGCCATCCGGCAGTTAAATCCAGTCGCGTACTTTAAGGAACTCACTCAAGGCAGCCTCCGGGCTGCCTTCTTTTGGTTCGTAGCTGTACTCCCAGCGCACCAGCGGCGGCATCGACATCAGAATCGACTCCGTGCGTCCGCCGGTCTGCAGGCCGAACAGCGTCCCGCGATCCCACACCAGGTTGAACTCCACGTACCGCCCGCGACGATAAAGCTGGAACTCACGCTCGCGCACGCCGTAGTCGGTGTTTTTACGGCGTTCGACAATCGGCAGGTACGCGTCGATGAACCCTTCGCCCACCGCGCGCATAAAGCTAAATGCCGTGTCAAAATCCGGCGTGTTGAGATCGTCAAAGAACAGCCCGCCGATGCCGCGCTGCTCGTCGCGGTGCTTCAGGTAAAAGTAGTCGTCGCACCACTTTTTAAATTTCGGGTAGACGTCCTCGCCAAACGGCAGGCAAAGGTCCCGCGCGGTGGTGTGCCAGTGCACGGCATCCTCTTCGAAGCCGTAGTAGGGCGTCATGTCGAAACCGCCGCCAAACCACCAGACCGGATCGGCCCCCGGCTTCTCCGCGATGAAAAAGCGCACGTTGGCGTGGCTGGTCGGAACAAACGGGTTATGCGGGTGGATCACCAGCGAGACGCCCATCGCTTCGAAGCTGCGGCCCGCCAGCTCAGGGCGATGTGCGGTAGCGGAAGCGGGCATGGCGTCGCCGTGAACGTGGGAGAAATTCACGCCCGCCTGTTCGAAGATGCCGCCGTTACGCAGCACGCGGCTGCGCCCGCCGCCGCCCGCTTCGCGCTGCCAGCTATCTTCCTGGAATTCACCGCCGTCTGCGGCGGCCAGTTTCCGGCATATCTCATCCTGCAGCTGCAGCAGGAACGTTTTGACCAACTGTGCATTGGGTTTCATCAGCGTTTCCTGGAGTGCGCTTTCTGGTTATCGAACCAGTTGAAGTAACTGATAATGCCGGAGGCGATGGCGTTGGCGATCTTCTGGCGAAACGCCGTGGTGCCGAGCAGGCGCTCTTCTTCCGGATTGGTAATAAAGGACGTTTCCACCAGCACGGACGGGATGGACGGTGACTTCAGCACCACAAACGCCGCCTGTTCGGTGCTTTTACTGTGCAGACGGTGCACCGGCTTAATCCGCTTGAGGATATGCGAGCCGAGCGTCAGGCTGTTTTTGATGGTGTCCGTTTGCACGAGATCGAACAGCACCTGCTGCAAGAGATGATCTTTATCCGTGGCTTTCTTACCGGCCACTTCATCCGCCCGGTTTTCGCGATCGGAAAGGTATTTCGCCATGGCGCTACTGGCGCCGCGGTTGGAGAGGGCAAACACCGACGCGCCCGCGGCGGAAGGGTTTGTGAAGCCATCCGCGTGGATCGACATAAACAGATCCGCGCCGTGCTTGTGGGCGATCTCGACGCGGTCATACAGCGGAATGAACGTGTCGCCCGTGCGCGTCAGGCGGGCGTCAATGCCGTTGCTGCGTAAAATCGATCGCACATTTTTTGCAATTGCCAGCACGACGTGTTTTTCTTTCGAACCGTTTCTGCCGATGGCGCCGGTATCAATACCGCCGTGGCCCGGATCGAGCATCACCAGACGCTTTGCGCCCGGCTTTTTGGTTTTCGGTTTGCTGTGTCCGTTACTGGTTTTGAGCGTGCTCTCGTCTTTTGCCTGAGCCTGCTTAGCGATGCCCGTTAACGTTAAGGCCGCCAGCCCCGCTTTGAGAACCTGACGACGCGATGTGAGTGCTTTTAATGGTTTGAATGTGCTCATGCGGCCTGAATACTGAAAAATGGGGTCCTGGTGTTATATCGTATCGTGTTTCCCGTTACGACAGTCCTTATTGAGAATTGTTTTACTTTTCATTTCAATACGTGACAAAGTGACATTATGCCAAATTTTGGCGAGATTTTCCCCGGTTATTGGCTAAACGCCCCGTTCACGCCATAATCACTGTTTTTAAACCCGAAAAGGCGGTTAATACCATGGAGATACGCGTTTTTCGCCAGGAAGATTTCGAAGAGGTGATCACCCTTTGGGAGCGCTGCGATCTGCTGCGTCCGTGGAACGATCCGGAAATGGATATCGAACGTAAGGTGAATCACGACGTTAGCCTGTTTCTGGTCGCGGAAGTGAACGGCGAGGTGGTCGGGACGGTGATGGGCGGGTATGACGGCCACCGCGGCTCGGCCTATTATCTGGGCGTCCACCCTGAATACCGGGCGCGCGGCATCGCCAACGCGCTGCTCAATCGTCTGGAAAAGAAACTCATCGCCCGCGGCTGCCCGAAAATCCAGATCATGGTGCGGGAAGATAACGACGTGGTGCTGGGCATGTATGAGCGTCTGGGCTACGAGCACGCCGACGTGCTGACGCTGGGTAAGCGCCTGATCGAAGATGAAGAGTACTGAGATCCACCCGGCTGACTATGACGCGCAGGGCCGCGTCAGGCTGCCGTTTTTGTTCTGGTGCGTTTTGCTCCTCCAGGCCCGTACCTGGGTACTGTTTGTGATGGCCGGTGCGTCGCGCGGGCAGGGCGATACGCTGCTGAATCTCTTTTATCCCGACCACGATGCCTTCTGGCTCGGCTTACTGCCGGGCGTACCGGCGGTGGTGGCTTTTTTGTGCAGCGGTCGACGGCATGTAATCCCGCGTCTGTGGCGCGCGCTTCGCTGGCTGCTGATCCTCGCCCAGATTGCGCTGCTGTTCTGGCAACCCGTGCTCTGGTGGCTGGGTGAACCGCTTTCCGGTATCGGCATCGCGCTGGTGGTGGCGGATATTGTGGCGCTGATGTGGCTGCTGACGAATCCCCGCTTACGCGCCTGTTTTACGCAAGAGTAAGATTAGCGCGGCACTTTTTGCCGATGCCGCACTCCAACAAGCGTTGATTTAATTAGAAAGGACGTTTCAATGAAATCGCTGCGTTTACTTTTATGCGCTCTCCCGCTGGCGTTAACCGGCTGTTCGACGCTCTCCTCCATTAACTGGTCCGCCGCGTATCCGTGGAACTGGTTTGGCTCTTCCACCGAAGTGACCGAGCAGGGCGTGGGAAAAATTACCACGTCAACGGCGCTCGATCAGGATGCTATTCAGGATGCTCTCAGCAGTGACTATCGCCTGCGTAGCGGGATGAAAACCGAGAATGGCAACATTGTGCGTTACTTTGAAGCGCTAAAGGGTGACAAGCTGGCGCTGGTGATTAACGGTGATAAAGGGACGGTGAACCGCATTGCCGTGCTGGACGAAGATATTCCGACCGCCAGCGGCGTAAAGGTGGGCACTCCGTTTAGCGATCTTTATAAACAGGCCTTTGGCAACTGCAGCAGCGCCCCTTCAGACGATGGCGTGGCGGTGGAATGTAAGGCGGAAGGCAGCCAGCACATCAGCTATGTCTTCACCGGAACCTGGAGCGGTCCGGAAGGATTGATGCCCTCTGACGACACGCTGAAGAGCTGGAAAGCGAGCAAAATACTCTGGAAGCAGTAATTTGCGCCTGAACAAACCGCCTCGCTGAAATCCGGGTATAATAGCCGCCATCAATGCCACGCTGACGTGGCATCTTTATTTCAGGAGGAGCGATGTCTCAGGTTCAGAGTGGCATTTTGCCAGAACATTGCCGCGCGGCGATTTGGATTGAAGCCAATGTTAAAGGGGACGTGGACGCCCTGCGCGCGGCCAGCAAAGTTTTCGTTGATAAACTGGCCACCTTCCAGGCCAAATTCCCGGACGCCCATCTGGGTGCCGTTGTCGCTTTCGGCAATAACGTCTGGCGTCAGCTGAGCGGCGGCGAAGGCGCGGAAGAGCTGAAGGACTTTATCCCTTACGGCAAAGGCCTGGCGCCAGCCACCCAATACGACGTGCTGATCCACATCCTCTCTCTGCGCCACGACGTGAACTTCTCCGTTGCTCAGGCGGCGGTTGAAGCGTTTGGCGACAGCATCGACGTGCAGGAAGAGGTTCACGGCTTCCGCTGGGTGGAAGAGCGCGATCTGAGCGGCTTCGTTGACGGCACCGAAAACCCGGCGGGTGAAGAGGTTCGTCGCGACGTGGCGGTCATCAAAGACGGCGTGGACGCGGGCGGCAGCTACGTGTTCGTCCAGCGCTGGGAGCACAACCTCAAGCAGCTTAACCGCATGAGCGTGCACGACCAGGAGATGATGATTGGCCGCACCAAAGAAGCCAACGAAGAGATCGACGGCGATGCGCGCCCGGTGACCTCGCACCTGTCCCGCGTTGACCTTAAGGAAGACGGTAAGGGGCTCAAAATTGTTCGTCAGAGCCTGCCGTACGGCACGGCAAGCGGCACGCACGGCCTCTACTTCTGCGCCTACTGTGCGCGCCTGTATAACATTGAACAGCAGCTACTGAGCATGTTTGGTGATACCGACGGCAAGCGCGACGCCATGCTGCGCTTCACGAAACCGGTAACCGGCGGCTACTACTTCGCCCCGTCCGTTGAGCGTCTGCTGGCGCTGTAGGTTTCCTTAATACGCTCTCTTTACCACAACTCCCCCTGGCCCCTGGGGGAGCTATTTAACTATTATGCGCTGTCAATTAAACCTGGCGACAAAGCTGATTACCCCTCTATACGCTCGAACAGTGAGTTAATCTCTTTCTCGCTGAATTTGCTTGAGAAAGCACTATCTTCAGACAAAATGCTATTAGCCAGACTGGCTTTTTTCTCCTGAAGCGCGACGATTTTCTCCTCAATACTCCCCGCCACAACCAGCTTATAGACAAAGACGGTTTTATCCTGGCCAATGCGATGAGCACGATCGGTAGCCTGGTTTTCTGCCGCCGGGTTCCACCAGGGATCGTAATGGATAACGGTGTCCGCAGCAGTCAGATTTAAACCAACGCCGCCCGCTTTCAGGCTGATCAAAAACAATGGAACTTCTTTATTCTGAAAACTAGCCACTGGCGTCTGGCGATCTTGTGTGTCTCCCGTCAGCATCGCGTAAGGGATTTTCAGTTTATTCATCGCCTCGGCGATCAGCGTCAGCATCCCGGTGAATTGCGAGAATAGCAATATTCTGCGTCCTTCGGCGATAAGTTCAGTCACCATTTCCCGCAGCATTTCGAGTTTGGCTGACTCTTTCACCTTTACAGCAGCGGGTAGTTTTACCAGGCGGGGGTCGCAACAAACCTGCCGCAGTTTTAGCAACGCATCCAGCACCACGATATGGCTGCGTGCCAGTCCTTGTTCCTCAATAGCGTGGCGCACTTTCTCCTGCATGGCTGCCCGCACTGACTCATATAAATCACGCTGTGTTCCCTCCAGCCCCACGCTTCTCACTATCACGTTTTTCGGTGGAAGCTCTTTGGCAACGTCCTTTTTGCTACGTCTGAGTATAAATGGCCGAATACGACGGGCTAACAACGCTTTTTTCTGCTGATTACCTTTCTCTATTGGAGAACGCCAAACCCTGTTGAACTCTTTTTGCGAACCTAAAAAGCCCGGTAGCAGGAAATCAAATTGTGACCACAGCTCGCCCAGATGATTTTCCAGCGGCGTGCCGGTCAGGCACAGACGGTGTCGAGTCGTGATGCGGCGGATTACCTGAGCAGCCTGCGAGCGGCTATTTTTGACATACTGCGCTTCATCCAGGATAAGCAGATGATAATCCATAGAAATAAGCGCTTGCTCATCACGCCAGAGTAGCGCGTAGGTGGAAAGGACAACGTCAAACTCACTCAGTCTATTGAAATACTCTGCGCGCAGCGGTCCATTCAAAGCCAGCACTTTTAGCTCAGGAGTGAAGCGCCTGGCTTCATGCTGCCAGTTATAAACCAGTGTGGTTGGCATGATAATAAGCACTGGTTTATCTAACCTGCCAGCTTCTTTCTCAAGGAGGATATGCGCTAATGCCTGGATCGTTTTGCCCAATCCCATGTCATCGGCCAGCACACCGGATAAATTTTGCTCTCGTAGAAATTGCATCCAGCTCAGCCCTTGCAATTGGTACTCTCGTAGTGAAGCATTGAGCCCGCCTGGTGCCGCGACAGACTGCAACCCTTTTGCTGTTTTCAGCCGCTGTGCCAAAGAAAGGATCGCGCTCTGGCCTTTAAACTGCCACCGGCCTGTATCCTCTAGCGACACGAGGCGTCCGGCCTCCCACTCGGAAAGACGCAATGGATTTGAGCTAAGGGGATCAATCAAATCGAACAGATTACCCACCAACACCTTAAGACGCTTCGCATCAATCAGCGCTTTCTCACCGCGTTCGGTGTAAAGCAGAACCTGTTCTTCATCCGGGATAATGCTAATGTTACCCTGCAACCAACGGCGATCCCGCTTGAATAAATCAGTTAGCAGCGGCACCAGACTCACCGCTCGTTCGTTAATCATTACGCCCATTTCAATATCGAACCAGCCATCACTACTCTGCGTTGCAGTTCCATCAATCCGATCAATCTCGGTTATATTGAAATGGAAGTTCGGGTCGATTTCTATTTTCCAGCCTTTCTCGCGCAACGCCGGTACCGTCTCACGAATAAAAGCCAGCCACTGTGGCATACTCCCACTGTCTTTTGTGGTGAAGCACTTTGCAGGTATGGATTTTCGCTGTGTTGAGGGGAAGTCATCTGCGCGAACTTTTCTTACCCCAGCCTTTTTCATTTGAAGTCGCGCGTTCTTTTCCTGATCGGTCGCACGCTCGACCTCAACCATTTCACCGTCTGGTGTAATTAATGCGGCATCCGTGCTGTCAGGCTCAACGACAATCCCCTGATAGTCAAACCAGAAAATAATAAAGCTGGCGAACTCTTGCTTGATGGAATATGTACCATAATCATAATAATCAAAAGGTTGTGAACTGAGGCGTAAACAGGGGATGGGATCGGTCGTAATCTTCCGCATCGCCTTTTTCTCATGCTCCGGGGGCGAAGGCAGTTCAGAAGCACATTCCGCCAGGACGTTTGCCACCAGACCTGCTTCATCCTGGCGGATTACCGGGATGGAAAGAAAGTCGCGAAGCAGGCTATAGGTCAGATCGCTGTCTGTCGGGCCAACCTCCCCAGTCTGAGAATCGAGATAATACGGCGGATCAACAAGAATTATTGAGCTGCAGCAGGGCTCGGTTTTAAGTGCAGTATTTAGCAGGTTATCTTGCAAAGTTATCCAGCTCGCTTCTGCCGGTCTTAACGCTCCCGGTCTGAGCCAGAAAGCATCTTTGACAGGGAGTGGCACAAAGTCCGGCATCATTATACAGCGCCCGGAAGCAAGGATTCTCTCCAGGATCTTTGCCCCCGATTTACCACGCAGCGCAAAGCTGGATCGATTATCGTTTCCGTTAGCAGCTAACAACATCAGTAGGGTGAGTAAGTCGTCATCCGTAACAAATGTGGGTTGCCGCGCGACGGCCGCTTTAACGTTGCTCCAGTAATTTTCGAGTTTTTGCAGTTTACCGCTTTTATCCAGCTGAGTTTTAATCAGATGAACTTCAGGTTCATCACTCCATTGGTTGATATCTAGCGCAAAAATCAATGTATGTGAAGGCGCTTTGCTGCTTATACTTGATTTCCGCTGTTGCCGAAAGCGCTCGGCCCATTCCAGAAGCTGATAATTAATCCCACCCTTCGCCATTTCCTCTTCTCTGTTTAGATGCGTCAGCGCCAGGGCAGCTGCATGTTTGCATTGCCATCGAACCGGACAGCTGCACTCTCCAGCCAGGGAGATTCCCCTTGGGATACGCGAGATACGAAGAAGAACCTGGTACGCCTGCTTTAACGAGCCTTTTACCTCTCCGCTGATCAGCTGGTGCTCTGTCACCACTCTGGTGAATTTTCCAATGTAGGGTTGCGCTTTCTCGATTGTCTGTCGACCAAAGGCATATTTCACATCGGCAGAGCTAAATTCCATGGCGTTCATAGGGCTTCATTCTTTTCTGAGGTGATATGAGGAGATTGAATTCGCCTTATAATATAATCCTGTATCAGCGGTATCCAGATTAACTGTCTGGCAAGTTCTTTGTCATCGGGCCAAAAGGCTTATTCCCTTTTCTGCTTGTAAATCACCAAACGGTATATAAAACCGTTACTCCTTTCATCCCCGTTATAAATATTATGACTATAAGATAGTCATCACATTTATAAGGGTGCGCAATGGCCGTTACTGTACTGAAAAAAGGAACTCTGGCGCTGGCAGGTTTACTGCTGGTGGCCCAAGCGCAGGCGACCGAGCTGCTGAACAGCTCGTATGATGTCTCCCGCGAGCTGTTTGCCGCCCTTAACCCACCGTTCGAGCAGCAGTGGGCGAAAGAAAACAATGGCGATAAGCTGACCATCAAGCAGTCCCACGCCGGTTCATCCAAGCAGGCGCTGGCGATTTTGCAGGGGCTGAAAGCAGATGTCGTGACCTACAACCAGGTGACTGACGTGCAGATCCTGCACGACAAGGGCAAACTGCTCCCGGCTGACTGGCAGAGCCGCTTGCCAAACAATAGCTCGCCGTTCTACTCCACCATGGGCTTCCTGGTGCGTAAGGGCAACCCGAAGAACATCCACGACTGGAGCGACCTGGTGCGTTCCGACGTGAAGCTGATTTTCCCGAACCCAAAAACCTCAGGTAACGCGCGCTACACCTATTTAGCCGCGTGGGGCGCGGCGGACAAGGCTGACGGTAAGGATAAAGCGAAGACCGAGCAGTTCATGACCCAGTTCCTGAAAAACGTCGAAGTGTTTGATACCGGCGGCCGCGGCGCGACCACGACCTTCGCCGAGCGTGGTCTGGGCGACGTGCTGATCAGCTTTGAATCCGAAGTGAACAACATTCGCAAGCAGTACGAAGCGCAGGGCTTCGAGGTGGTTATTCCGAAAACCAACATCCTGGCTGAATTCCCGGTGGCGTGGGTGGATAAAAACGTGCAGGCGAACGGCACCGAGAAAGCGGCAAAAGCCTATCTCAACTACCTGTACAGCCCGCAGGCGCAGGCCATCATCACCGATTACTACTACCGCGTGAACAACCCCGACGTGATGAACAAACTGAAGGACAAATTCCCGCAGACCGCGCTGTTCCGCGTGGAAGATCATTTCGGCTCCTGGCCTGAGGTGATGAAAACGCACTTTGCCAGCGGCGGTGAGTTAGACAAACTGCTGGCGGCGGGGCGTAAGTAATGTTTGCAGTCTCGACTAAACGCGTGCTGCCGGGCTTTACCTTAAGCCTCGGGACCAGCCTGCTGTTCGTCTGCCTGATCCTGCTGTTGCCGCTCAGCGCGCTGGTGATGCAGCTCTCTGAGATGAGCTGGGCGCAGTACTGGGACGTGGTCACCAACCCGCAGGTGGTGGCGGCCTATAAGGTGACGCTGCTGTCGGCGTTTGTTGCCTCCATTTTTAACGGCGTGTTTGGCCTGCTGATGGCGTGGATCTTAACCCGCTATCGCTTCCCGGGCCGTACGCTGCTTGATGCCCTGATGGATCTGCCGTTTGCGCTGCCGACGGCGGTTGCGGGCTTAACCCTCGCGTCGCTCTTCTCCGTGAACGGGCTGTACGGCGAGTGGCTGGCGAAATTTGACATCAAGGTGACCTATACCTGGCTCGGGATCGCGGTGGCGATGGCCTTTACCAGCATCCCGTTTGTGGTACGTACCGTGCAGCCGGTACTGGAAGAGCTGGGTCCGGAATACGAAGAAGCGGCGGAAACGCTGGGCGCCACGCGCTGGCAGAGCTTCCGTAAAGTGGTTCTGCCGGAGCTCTCTCCGGCGCTGATGGCGGGCGTCGCGCTGTCGTTTACCCGCAGCCTGGGTGAGTTCGGCGCGGTGATATTTATCGCCGGGAACATCGCCTGGAAAACGGAAGTCACCTCGTTGATGATTTTCATCCGCCTGCAGGAGTTTGATTATCCGGCGGCAAGCGCGATTGCTTCGGTGATCCTCGCGGCCTCGCTGCTGCTGTTGTACTCGATTAACACTCTGCAAAGTCGCTTTGGTCGACGTGTGGTAGGTCACTGATGGCGGAAGTTACGCAATTGAAGCGATACGATGCGCCCCGCATCAACTGGGGTAAATGGTTTCTGATTGGCGTGGGCGTGCTGGTTTCCGCCCTCATTCTCGTCGTGCCGACGATTTATATCTTCGTCCAGGCGCTCAGCAATGGGCTGATGCCCGCGCTGGAGAACCTGGCGAACCCGGACATGCTGCACGCCATCTGGCTGACGGTGCTGATTGCGTTAATCACCGTGCCGGTGAACCTGGTCTTCGGTACGCTGCTGGCCTGGCTGGTGACGCGCTTTAACTTCCCGGGACGTCAGCTGCTGCTGACCCTGCTGGATATTCCGTTTGCCGTGTCGCCTGTTGTGGCCGGTCTGGTTTACCTGCTCTTTTACGGCTCCAACGGCCCGCTGGGCGGCTGGCTGGATGAACATAACCTGCAGATCATGTTCGCCTGGCCGGGCATGGTGCTGGTGACCATCTTCGTGACCTGTCCGTTCGTGGTACGTGAGCTGGTGCCGGTGATGTTAAGCCAGGGCAGCAATGAAGACGAAGCGGCCGTTCTGCTTGGCGCCTCCGGCTGGCAGATGTTCCGTCGCGTCACGCTGCCGAACATCCGCTGGGCACTGCTCTATGGCGTGGTGCTGACCAACGCCCGCGCGATTGGTGAATTTGGTGCGGTGTCGGTGGTGTCCGGCTCGATCCGCGGCGAAACCCTGTCGCTGCCGTTACAGATTGAATTACTGGAACAGGACTACAACACCGTCGGTTCCTTTACTGCCGCAGCGTTGCTGACGCTGATGGCGATTTTGACCCTGTTTTTGAAGAGTGTGGTGCAGTGGCGTTTAGAGAATCAGGAAAAACGTCAGCATCAGGAGGGAAATCATGAGCATTGAGATTGCCAATATTAAGAAGTCTTTTGGTCGCACGCAGGTGCTGAATGATATCTCGCTGGATATCCCTTCCGGACAAATGGTCGCGCTGCTGGGGCCGTCTGGTTCCGGTAAAACTACACTGCTGCGTATTATCGCCGGGCTTGAGCATCAGACCAGCGGACATATCCGCTTTCACGGTACCGATGTGAGCCGTCTGCATGCCCGCGACCGTAAGGTAGGCTTTGTGTTCCAGCATTACGCGCTGTTCCGCCACATGACCGTTTTCGACAATATCGCCTTTGGCCTGACGGTGCTGCCACGTCGTGAACGCCCGGATGCAGCAACCATTAAGGCGAAAGTAATCAAACTGCTGGAGATGGTGCAGCTGGCGCATCTGGCGGACCGCTTCCCGGCCCAGCTTTCCGGTGGGCAGAAGCAGCGCGTGGCGCTGGCGCGCGCGCTGGCCGTTGAGCCGCAAATACTGCTGCTGGATGAACCCTTCGGCGCGCTGGATGCGCAGGTGCGCAAAGAGCTGCGTCGCTGGCTGCGCCAGCTGCATGAAGAGCTGAAATTCACCAGCGTCTTCGTGACCCACGATCAGGAAGAGGCGATGGAAGTCGCGGACCGCGTGGTGGTTATGAGCCAGGGCAACATCGAGCAGGTTGACGAGCCGGAACAGCTCTGGCGCGAGCCGGCGACCCGCTTCGTGCTGGAGTTTATGGGCGAGGTGAACCGCCTGCAGGGCACCATTCGCGGCGGTCAGTTCCACGTGGGCGCGCACCGCTGGCCGCTGGGCTACACCTCCGCGCATCAGGGGCCGGTCGATCTGTTCCTGCGCCCGTGGGAAGTGGACGTCAGCCGCCGCACCAGCCTGGATTCCCCGCTGCCGGTGCAGGTGCTGGAAGCTAGCCCTAAAGGACACTACACCCAATTGGTGGTACAGCCGCTGGGCTGGTATACCGAGCCGCTGACCGTGGTCATGCGCGACGACGTCCCGCCGCACCGGGGTGAGCGCCTGTTTGTCGGGCTGCAGCATGCGCGCATCTATCACGGTAAGGAGCGCATTGAGACGCGCGAGGATATTGCTCTGGCGGAGTCAGCCTGATAGGTTATTGAGTATGTTTTTCGCCCGGTGGCGTGATGCTTACCGGGCTTTTTATTGAGTAAAAATCGTGAATACACTCGAACACACCATCGGCAACACCCCTCTGGTCAAGCTTCAGCGCATGGGATGTGCCAACGGCAGCGAAATCTGGGTCAAACTCGAAGGCAACAACCCGGCAGGGTCGGTGAAAGACCGTGCGGCGCTGTCGATGATTGTCCAGGCCGAGAAACGCGGTGAAATTAAGCCAGGAGATGTGCTGATTGAAGCCACCAGCGGCAACACCGGTATCGCGCTGGCAATGATTGCGGCGCTGAAAGGCTACCGCATGAAGCTGCTGATGCCGGACAACATGAGCCAGGAGCGCCGCGCCGCGATGCGCGCCTACGGGGCCGAGCTGATTCTGGTAACCAAAGAGCAGGGGATGGAAGGGGCGCGAGATTTAGCGTTAGCGATGGCCGAGCGCGGTGAAGGTAAACTGCTCGATCAGTTCAATAACCCGGACAACCCGTACGCGCACTACACCACCACCGGGCCGGAAATCTGGCAGCAAACCGGCGGGCGCATCACCCATTTTGTCTCCAGCATGGGCACCACCGGCACCATTACCGGCGTGTCGCGTTTTTTGCGCGAGCAGGAGAAACCGGTCACCATTGTTGGTCTGCAGCCGGAAGAGGGGAGCAGCATTCCGGGCATTCGCCGCTGGCCTGCGGAGTATATGCCAGGCATTTTTAATGCGCAGCTGGTGGATCGGGTGCTGGATATTCATCAGCGCGAGGCGGAGAATACCATGCGTGAACTGGCCGTGCGTGAAGGCATCTTCTGCGGGGTCAGCTCGGGGGGCGCGGTAGCGGGGGCGTTGCGCGTGGCGCAGGCAAATCCCGGTGCGGTCGTGGTGGCGATAATTTGCGATCGCGGCGATCGCTATTTGTCTACCGGCGTCTTTGGTGAAGAGAGTTATTCGCAGGGGGCGGGGATTTAAGCGTCATGGAGATGATTCTATTCCGGGATAACACCCGGGCGCAGCAAACCGACATTGTCGCGGTGCAGTCGCAGGTGGTTTACGGCAGCGTGGGGAACAGCATTGCGGTGCCAAATATTCGTACCCACAGGCTGAACGTGACCGCCGTGCCGACGGTGCTGTTTAGCAACACGCCGCACTACGACACCTTCTACGGCGGGGTGATCCCCGACGAGTGGTTCAGCGGCTACCTGAAGGCGCTGGAAGAGCGCGAGATCCTGCGCGAGCTTAAAGCGGTCACTACCGGCTATATGGGCAGCGCCAGCCAGATCGCGCTGCTGGCGCAGTGGCTGAGGGCGGTCAAAGCGCAGCATCCTGACCTGCTGGTGCTGGTCGACCCGGTTATCGGCGATATCGACAGCGGAATGTACGTGAAGCCGGATATCCCGGAAGCCTACCGGGAACACCTGCTGCCGCTGGCGCAGGGGATTACGCCAAACGTTTATGAGCTGGAAGTATTGAGCGGTAAGTCGTGCCGAACGCCGGAAAGCGCTATTGCCGCCGCGCAGGGGTTGCTTTCTGACACTCTGAATTGGGTGGCGATCACCAGCGCGCCGGTCGCCGATGACCCGCAAAACATCCACGTGGTGCTGGTGACGCGTGAAGGCGTGACCGTCAGCGCGCATCCGCGCGTAGAAACCGATCTGAAAGGGACGGGGGATCTGTTCTGTTCAGAACTGGTGAGCGGAATTGTTGAGGGGAAAACCGTTGCTGATGCCATTCGCATGGCCGGCGATCGGGTGACTGACGTGATGCTTTATACCCAGTCGAAAGGCTACGACGAGCTTATCCTCCCTGCATAAACAAAAATGGCGCCCGAAGGCGCCATTTTTCTGTGCGGCAAGAATTACTTCTTGATGCGGATAACCGGGGTTTCGCCCACGGTGACGCTGCCAGACAGTTTGATCAGTTCTTTGATTTCGTCCATGTTGGAGATAACAACCGGCGTCAGGGTAGACTTGGCTTTTTCTTCCAGCAGTGGCAGATCGAATTCAATCACCGGGTCGCCAACTTTAACACGCTGGCCTTCTTCCGCGATACGCTTGAAGCCTTCGCCTTTCAGTTCAACGGTGTCGATACCGAAGTGAACGAACAGTTCGATACCGCTATCAGATTCGATAGAGAACGCATGGTTGGTTTCAAAAATTTTACCGATGGTGCCGTCAACTGGAGCAACCATTTTGTTGCCAGTTGGTTTGATAGCAATGCCATCACCAACGATTTTCTCAGCAAACACTACATCCGGCACGTCTTCGATGTTGACGATCTCGCCGGAGAGCGGAGCAACAATCTCAATAGTTCCGGAGTCTTTCTTATCATCAGAAACCAGAGATTTCAGTTTATCGAACAAACCCATGATCTTCTCCTAAGCAGTAATTTGGGCCGCATCTCGTGGATTAGCAGATTGTTTTTTCTTCAATGAACTTGTTAACCAGCGTCATTAACTCGTCCGTTGTCGGTTGAGCAAGAGCCTGCTCTGCTAACACCTTCGCATCTTCGAAGTTCGTGTTACGGATAATCTTCTTAATGCGCGGGATGGAAATGGCGCTCATAGAGAATTCGTCCAGACCCATACCCAGCAACAGAAGTGTAGCACGTTCGTCGCCTGCAAGCTCACCACACATGCCAGTCCATTTACCTTCTGCATGAGAAGCATCAATAACTTGCTTGATCAAGTTCAGTACGGACGGTGACATTGGCTGGTAGAGATGTGAAATCATATCATTACCACGGTCAACTGCCAGGGTGTACTGCGTTAAATCATTGGTACCGATACTAAAGAAATCAACTTCTTTGGCTAAATGACGCGCAATGGTCGCCGCTGCTGGTGTTTCCACCATCACGCCGATCTCAATTGACTCGTCAAATGCTTTACCTTCGTCGCGCAGTTCCTGTTTGTAGATTTCGATCTCTTTCTTCAGTGCACGCACTTCTTCAACAGAGATGATCATCGGGAACATGATGCGCAGCTTACCGAAAGCGGAGGCACGCAGGATAGCGCGAACCTGGTCACGCAGGATCTCTTTACGATCCATCGCGATACGCACGGCACGCCAGCCCAGGAACGGGTTCTCTTCTTTCGGGAAGTTCATGTACGGCAGCTCTTTGTCGCCACCGATGTCCATGGTACGGACGATAACCGCCTGCGAGCCACACGCTTCTGCGACGGCTTTATACGCAGCAAACTGCTCTTCTTCCGTTGGCAGCGCGTCGCGGTCCATGAACAGGAATTCTGTACGATAGAGACCAACACCTTCCGCACCGTTGCGCTCAGCGCCATCAACGTCGCGTACGGTACCGATGTTTGCGCACACTTCTACCTGATGGCCGTCCAGGGTGATGGCTGGCAGGTCTTTCAGCTTAGCGAGTTCTGCTTTTTCAGTCGCAACCTGCTCCTGAACCGCGCGCAGTTTTTCGATCTCTTCGTTAGTTGGGTTGACGTAAACCAGATTGTTTACGGCATCCAGAATCAGATAGTCGCCGTTTTTCACCTGAGAGGTGACGCTACCGGTGCCCACGATCGCAGGCAGTTCCAGAGAACGCGCCATGATTGAGGTGTGGGAGGTACGGCCGCCCGCGTCGGTGATGAAACCGAGAACCTTTTTCAGGTTCAGCTGTGCGGTTTCAGACGGGGTGAGGTCAGCGGCAACCAGGATCACTTCATCCTGAATCGCGCTCAGGTCGATAATGGCCAGGCCCAGGATGTTGCGCAGCAGGCGCTTACCGATGTCACGTACGTCAGCCGCACGCTCTTTCAGGTATTCATCATCCAGCTCTTCCAGGGCAGTTGCCTGACCTTCGATAACTTCATGCGCAGCCGCGTCGGCCGTCATGCCTTTATCTTTAATCAGGGCTATGATTTCCTGCTCCAGCTCCTCATCTTCGAGCAGCATGATATGCCCTTCGAAGATGGCTTCTTTTTCTTCACCGAAAGTTTCGCCAGCTTTAGTTTTGATCGCTTCCAGTTGCGCAGATGCCTTGGCACGACCGCTCAGAAAACGTTCAACTTCCTGATCAACCTTGTCGGCAGAAATTTTTTTCCGGTCGATGACGATCTCGTCTTCTTTCAGCAGCAGTGCTTTGCCGAAAGCGATACCCGGGGATGCTAAAATGCCTGAAATCATAACCCTACCTTACTTGTGACTGATATTTAAAAGAACCCGGAAACTTACTCGAGCTCAGCCATCAGTTTAACCAGATGCTCAACTGCTTTCTGCTCGTCTTCACCTTCAGCAGAGATGGTAACAACGGTGCCCTGAGTCAGGCCCAGAGTCTGCAGTTTGAACAGGCTTTTTGCGCTAGCGCTTTTGCCGTTGGAAGTTACAGTGATTTCAGAAGTGAAGCCTTTCGCTTCTTTAACAAACTGAGCAGCAGGGCGGGTGTGCAGACCGTTCGGAGCGGTAATGGTAACTTCTTGCTGGAACATTGTATTTCCCCAACTTATAGGTTTAGTGTTGTGGAACTAAAGTCTAGCCTGGCGGCTTAACTTTAGCCTGTATTGTTAGCGCTGACGTTTCAATCGTCATTAAACATTATGCAGCGAAAGGAAGACTTGAACCAAATCATAAAATCGATTCAGCAAGGGTATTTCGTTCACTGATTAATTTCACGCTTCAAAATAATTGCTGGTTTAAATACCAGACACATCGGGGTGAAGCAATGCCAGGAGGGGCAAAAGTCTGAAGCAGGTCACAAAAAAGCACCCGAAAAGGTGCTTTTTTACGCGTTATTAACATACTGGCACTACTGTTGCAGCTCTTTTTCCGTGAACAGATCGGCAAACAGTGCGGTGCTCAAGTAACGCTCACCCGAAGAAGGAAGGATAACCACAATATTCTTATTGGTAAAGGCTTCATCTTCCTGAAGTTTGAGCGCTGCCGCAACGGCCGCACCGGAAGAGATACCCGCCAGAATGCCTTCTTCATCCATCAGACGACGCGCGGTAGAGATGGCTTCTTCGTTCGTAATGGCAACGACTTTATCGATCAGCTTCAGATCCAGGTTACCCGGAATGAAGCCCGCGCCGATGCCCTGAATTTTATGCGGGCCAGGCTTAAGCTCTTCACCCGCCAGCGCCTGAGCGATAACAGGGGAGTCGGTAGGTTCAACGGCAACGGTAATCAGCTCTTTTTTACCTTTTGTGCCTTTAATATAGCGAGACACGCCGGTCAGCGTGCCGCCGGTGCCGACGCCGGAGATAAATACGTCAACCTGGCCGTCAGTATCTTCCCAGATTTCCGGGCCGGTAGTCTTCTCGTGAATTTCAGGGTTAGCCGGGTTGCTGAACTGCTGCAGCAGAAGATATTTCGCCGGATCGCTGGCCACGATCTCTTCCGCTTTCTGAATGGCACCTTTCATGCCCTTCGCGCCTTCGGTCAGGACCAGGTTCGCCCCCAGCGCTTTCAGCAGTTTGCGACGTTCGATGCTCATGGTTTCCGGCATGGTCAGGGTCAGCTTGTAGCCGCGTGCGGCAGCAACATAGGCCAGAGCGATACCGGTATTACCGCTGGTCGGTTCCACCAGCTCAACGCCTGGCTTCAGCACGCCGCGTTTTTCAGCATCCCAAATCATGTTTGCACCGATGCGGCATTTTACGCTGAAGCTCGGGTTGCGTGATTCGACCTTCGCCAGAATGCGTCCATTACCGATACGGTTCAGTCGAACCAGGGGCGTATGACCGATAGTCAGCGAGTTGTCTTCATAAATCTTACTCATGGCCTGTCCTTAACTGTATGAAATTGGGATACCGACCCAGCATACCTGCTAAGCAGGTAGGGGGAAGTAAGGAATTCGCATATCTATATACTGCAAGGAAATAATGGGGATCAGTATGGAATAAGGGGCGGCATAAGCCACCCCTGCTTTACACATTTTTGCATTATTTCCATAACGCGTGCTTAGCACGATAACAGTCCACCCACATCGCCGTCGCGCCGCAAACCGCAACCGGCATGATGAACAAGTTAAGGAAGGGAATCATGGTGAACAGGCTGGTCAGCGCGCCGAACTGCATATTGGCGACCTTCCGGGTGCGCAGCGCGGTGCGCATCGCTTTGAACGGCACCTTGTGGTTATCGAACGGATAGTCGCAGTACTGGATGGCCAGCATCCAGGCGCTGAACAGAAACCACAGCACCGGCGCAACCGTCTGGCCAATGCCGGGGACAAAGTAGAGGGCAAGGAGTACAACCGCGCGGGGGAGGTACCAGGCAAACTTCTGCCACTCGCGCTTCATAATGCGCGGGATATCTTTCACGATCCCCAGCACGCCCGTGTCCGGTGGCGTCGCGCCGGTAAGCCGTGCCTCCAGCTGTTCCGCCAGCAGGCCGTTAAACGGCGCGGCTATCCAGTTCGCGATCGTTGAGAATAAATAGCCGAATACCAGCAGCACGGAGATGACCGCCACCGGCCAGAGCAGGTAGTTAAGCCACTGCAGCCAGTCCGGCACGTAGCTCATCAGCGACGGGATCCAGCTTTCGAGCTTTGTGAACAGCCACCAGAACGCGCCGCCCATCAGAATAATGTTGATCAGCAGCGGCAGAATGACGAAGCGACGGATACCTGGCAGTGAAACCAGCTTCCAGCCCTGAGAAAAATACCAGACGCCGCTGCGCGGGGGAGAAGACGATGTTGAAACCATAACCAGGCTGTACTCCTTTTTTCACAACCAGTGGAATTGCCCGCCTATATTATCCACTTGCGGACCAATGACCAGTTCGGAAATGTTCGAAAAACCAGCAAAAAGCACGATTTACTTCATCTTTATGCTGCGAATGCTCTGCACACACTTGCACTTGACGTAAACGGCAAATACTCTTAGTGAGTAAATGTTTGCCGTGGTGGCAAGGTGTTAGAACAACAGAGAATATAATGATGCAGGATTTGCGTCTGATATTAATCATTGTTGGCGCGATCGCCATAATCGCTTTACTGGTACATGGTTTCTGGACCAGCCGTAAAGAGCGTTCCTCGATGTTTCGCGATCGCCCACTGAAGCGCATGAAGTCCAGTCGTGATGATGATGACACTGAAGATGACATCACCGGTAGCGACGACGACGGCGTGGGTGAAGTTCGTGTTCATCGGGTCAATACTGCGCCCGGCGCGGCTCATGGGGAGCATGAAGCCCCCCGCGCTCCGCAGCACCAGTATCAACCGCCGTATGCCTCTGCCCAGCCGCGCCAGCCAGCGCCGCAGCCAGTGGAAGAACCTGTACGTCAGCCGCCGCAACCGCCTGTCCAACAGCAGCCCGCTGCGCCACAGCCGGTTCAACAGCAACCTGTGCAGCAGCCCGTGCAACAGCAACCTGCGCAGCAGCCGCAGCAGCCTGTTCATGTACAGCCTGCGCCGCAGCCCGCTCCGGCTCCGCACGTTGAGCCAGAGCCGGTCGCCGAGCCTGAACCGGTTGTTGAAAAGCCGCAGCGTAAAGAAGCGGTGATCATCATGAACGTGGCCGCGCATCACGGCAGCCATCTCAACGGTGACGTGTTGCTCAACAGTATTCAACAGGCAGGCTTCAAGTTTGGCGATATGAATATTTTCCATCGCCACCTGAGCCCTGACGGTAGTGGTCCGGCGCTGTTTAGCCTGGCCAATATGGTCAACCCAGGCACCTTTGACCCGGAAATGACCGGTGATTTCGTGACGCCGGGTGTCACTATCTTTATGCAGGTGCCGTCCTACGGCGACGAGCTGCAAAACTTCAAGCTGATGCTGCAGTCCGCTCAGCACATCGCTGATGAAGTGGGTGGTGTGGTGCTCGACGATCAGCGTCGAATGATGACCCCGCAGAAGCTGCGCGAGTATCAGGACCGCATCCGCGAAGTGAAGGAAGCCAACGCGTAATTGTCGCGTTTACTTCAACTCCTCCTCAACCCCCGCCTGTCGGGGGTTTTTTCTCATTGATGGTGCGATATGGACTCAATCGAACAACAACTCACTGAACTGCGAACCACGCTTCGCCATCATGAATATCTCTATCATGTTATGGACGCACCGGAAGTGCCTGATGCGGAGTATGACCGGCTGATGCGCGAGCTGCGCGAGCTGGAGGCGCAGCACCCGGAACTGATTACGCCAGATTCTCCGACCCAGCGCGTCGGCGCCGAGCCGCTGGGGGCTTTCAGCCAGGTGCGTCACGAAGTGCCGATGCTGTCGCTGGACAACGTCTTTGATGAAGAGAGCTTCCTCGCGTTTAACAAGCGCGTGCAGGACCGTCTGAAAAGCAGCGATTCCCTCACATGGTGCTGCGAGTTGAAGCTCGACGGCCTGGCGGTCAGCCTTCTCTATGAAAACGGCGTGCTGGTGCGCGGCGCCACGCGTGGCGACGGTACGACGGGTGAAGACATCACCACTAACGTACGAACCATCCGCGCGATCCCGCTGAAGCTGCAGGGTGACAACATTCCCGCGCGTCTGGAAGTGCGCGGCGAGGTGTTCCTGCCGCAGGCGGGATTCGAGAAAATTAACGAAGAGGCGCGTCGCACCGGCGGGAAAGTGTTTGCTAACCCGCGTAACGCGGCGGCAGGCTCTCTGCGCCAGCTTGACCCGCGCATCACCGCGAAGCGACCGCTTACTTTCTTCTGCTACGGCGTCGGTATTCTGGAAGGTGGTGAGTTACCGGATACGCACCTCGGGCGTCTGCTGCAGTTTAAAGCCTGGGGCCTGCCGGTGAGCAACCGCGTTCAGCTCTGCGACTCGCCGGAAGCGGTGCTGGCGTTCTACCACAAAGTGGAAGAGGACCGTCCGACGCTCGGCTTTGATATCGATGGCGTTGTCATCAAGGTCAATTCGCTGGCGCTGCAGGAGCAGCTGGGCTTTGTGGCGCGTGCACCGCGCTGGGCGGTGGCGTTTAAATTCCCTGCCCAGGAGCAGATGACCTTCGTTCGCGACGTGGAATTTCAGGTGGGCCGTACGGGCGCTATTACTCCGGTCGCTCGACTGGAGCCGGTGCAGGTCGCAGGCGTGCTGGTGAGTAACGCTACGCTGCACAACGCCGATGAAATCGAACGCCTCGGCCTGCGCATCGGTGACAAAGTGGTGATTCGCCGCGCGGGCGATGTTATCCCGCAGGTGGTGAACGTTGTTGAGTCAGAACGTCCTGATGATACGCGCGAGGTCGTTTTCCCGACCCACTGCCCGGTATGCGGCTCTGACGTAGAGCGTGTGGAAGGCGAAGCGGTGGCCCGCTGTACGGGCGGCCTGATCTGCGGCGCGCAGCGTAAAGAGTCGCTTAAGCACTTTGTTTCCCGTCGCGCAATGGACGTTGACGGCATGGGCGACAAGATTATCGATCAGCTGGTTGAGAAAGAGTATGTCCATACGCCAGCGGATCTGTTCAGGCTCACGGCGGGCAAACTGACCGGTCTGGATCGCATGGGGCCGAAGTCAGCCCAGAACGTGGTTAACGCGCTGGAAGCAGCGAAAGAGACTACCTTCGCCCGCTTCCTGTACGCGCTGGGCATTCGTGAAGTCGGCGAAGCGACGGCGGCAGGTTTAGCCGCGTACTTTGGTACGCTGGAGGCGCTGGAAAAGGCAAGCATCGACGAGCTGCAGAAAGTGCCGGACGTCGGCATCGTCGTCGCCACGCACGTCTTTAACTTCTTTGCCGAAGAGAGCAACCGCGAGGTCATCGGCAAGCTGCTGGAAGAGGGCATTAAATGGCCCGCGCCGGTGGTGGTCAACGCCGAAGAAATTGATAGTCCATTTGCCGGTAAAACCGTGGTGCTAACCGGTAGCCTTAGCCAGCTTTCACGCGACGATGCAAAAGCGCGTCTGGTGGCGCTGGGGGCCAAAGTGGCGGGCAGCGTGTCGAAGAAAACCGACCTGGTGATTGCCGGCGAAGCTGCGGGTTCGAAGCTGGCGAAAGCCCAGGAGCTCGGCATTGAGGTTATCGACGAAGCGGAAATGATGCGCCTGTTAGGAGAGTAACGTGGAGAAAGAGCAGCTCGTTGAGATCGCCAATACGGAGATGCCGTTCGGTAAATATAAGGGCCGCAGGCTGATCGATTTGCCGGAGGAGTACCTGCTGTGGTTCGCCCGCAAGGACGAATTCCCCGCCGGGCGCCTGGGCGAGCTGATGGCTATCACGTTACTGATCAAAACCGAGGGGCTGACCCAGCTGGTGCAGCCCCTGAAGCGTCCTTAAGCCTTCGCGGCGCGGGTCTCTTCCTGCGCCAGCTTTTCCGTCTGGCGCTTGTAGCGACGCGCCAGCACCGCGCAGACCATCAGCTGGATCTGATGGAAAATCATCAGCGGCAGCACCATCATCCCGATCACCGAGGTGGGGAACAGAATGTTCGCCATCGGGATGCCGTTAGCCAGGCTCTTTTTGGAGCCGCAGAAGACGATGGTGATCTCATCGGCTTTGCTGAAACCGCACTTGCGCGCCACAAAAACGTTCACCGCAATGACAATTGCCAGCAGAACGAGGCTGACCACCACGATAAACAGCAGCGAGCCTGCGCCCACCTTATGCCAGATCCCGTTCACGACCGCTTCGCTGAAGGCGGAATAGACCACCAGCAGAATCGACGACTGGTCGGTTTTGGAGATCCATTTCTTATGCTTCGCCACGAACGCCCCGGTCCACGGACGCGAGAGATGGCCCAGGACAAACGGCAGCAGCAACTGCAGGCAGATTTTCCCGACCTGCTCAAGGTTACCCTCCGCGCCGTGCATGTTCATCAGCAGGCCCACCAGCAGCGGGGAGACGAATATCCCTAACAGGCTGGATGCCGAAGCGGAGCAGACCGCGGCTGCAACGTTCCCTCCGGCAAGAGAGGTAAAGGCAATGGCAGACTGCACGGTGGCCGGGAGAATACAGAGATACAGGAAACCGGTGTAGAGCGCCGGATCGACGTTAACCGGTGCCCACCAGGCAAACAGCACCCCGAGGATCGGGAACAGAATAAACGTGCTGCACATCACCCAGAGGTGCAGTCGCCAGTGGCTACCGCCAGCGATAATCGCTTCGCGGGAGAGCTTTGCGCCGTGCATAAAGAACAGCAGTGCGATGGCGGCTGTCGTCAGTCCCTCAAAAAAAGGGACGAAACCGCCGCGAGCAGGGAAGAACGAGGCCAGTAAAACGGTGGCCACCAGGGTGAGCGTAAACGGATCAAGAATACGAAATAGTTTCATAATGACTCCTGAAAACAGATGTCGCTATTGTGCTTTTTTCCATTTGAGAAATAAAATTGATTTATTGCATCCATTCATGAATTAAACAGATGAATTATTCCCTACGCCAGCTTCGCATTTTCGTTACCGTCGCCCATGCCCGCAGCTTTAGCCGGGCAGGTGAAATGATCGGCCTGAGCCAGTCGGCGGTCAGCCACAGCGTGAAGGAGCTGGAAAACCAGACCGGCGTTAGGTTGCTTGATCGCACCACGCGCGAAGTGGTCCTGACCGAAGCGGGGCAGCAGCTGGCCCTGCGTCTTGAGCGGCTGCTTGATGAGCTGAACAGCACGCTCAGAGACGTGGGGAGGCTGGGGCAGCAGCTGTCGGGCACCGTGCGGGTTGCGGCCAGCCAGACGATATCCGCGCACCTTATCCCGCAATGTATTGCCGAGGGAAACCATCGCTATCCTGATATTGATTTTGTCCTGCATGACAGACCGCAGCAGTGGGTGCTGGAGAGCATCCGCCAGGGCGATGTGGATTTTGGTATTGTGATCGATCCTGGCCAGGTGAGCGATCTGGAATGCGAAAGCGTTCTTTCTGAGCCTTTTTTGCTGCTCTGCCGTGACGACGACCCGCTGGCAGCGTTGCTCGAGGTCAGCTGGCAGTCCCTGCAGGGGGCGAACCTGGTTTTACAGGATTATGCCTCAGGCAGCCGTCCGCTGATTGATTCCGCGCTGGTGAATCAGGGCGTTAAGGCAACGATCGTGCAGGAGATTGGTCATCCGGCCACGCTGTTTCCGATGGTGGAAGCCGGAATTGGCATCAGCGTGTTGCCCGCTCTGGCGCTTCCCCTGCCGCAGGGAAGCCAGCTGGCGGTGAAGCGGCTGACGCCCGTTGTCGAACGAAAGCTGATGCTGGTGCGGCGAAAAAATCGTTCGCTCTCGGGTGCGGCGCAGGCCATCTGGGAAGTGGTGCGTATCCAGGCACAACGATTAACCGAGGCCCGCATACGCGATCCACTGTTTAACGCATCAGACGATTAGATGAAGATATCAATCTGATTAGTGTCTGACGGGCTATTCACGCCTTCTACTTTGCCCAGTTTTTGATCCTGCTTCTTCTGAGCTTCTTCGGCCTGCTGGCGCTGCAGTGCGGCGAGCTGTGCCTGCAGCACTTTGATCTGGGTCTGAATCAGTTCCTGCTGCTTCTTCTTCTCATCTGCACTGCCGGGGCTGTTTGCCAGCTCTTTTAACTGCTGGGTCAGCTTTTTGATCTTGTCGAGAATGCGGGTGATTTGCGCAGAAATATCGTTACTGCTCGAAGTGCCACTCGCGCCGCTGGTTTGAATCTGTTGGGTTGAAGCCTGAATGGTCGTCATACTTTTTCCTCGCGTTATAAAACAGAGGTATCGGCACCGACGGGATTAGCTTGAGGAAAATGCGGCAGGTTCATATTTTTATATCGCAGATAGCAAAAAAGCGCCTTTAGGGCGCTTTTTTACATTGGTGGGTCGTGCAGGATGACTCGCTTCGCTCGCCCTTCGGGCCGTCGCCGTAAACGGCTCCGGTGCCTCACTGCGTTCGGCTCGAACCTGCTGCAGGTTCGAATCATCCAGATCGCAGATAGCAAAAAAGCGCCTTTAGGGCGCTTTTTTACATTGGTGGGTCGTGCAGGATTCGAACCTGCGACCAATTGATTAAAAGTCAACTGCTCTACCAACTGAGCTAACGACCCGAAATGGTGGGCGATGACGGGCTCGAACCGCCGACCCCCTCCGTGTAAAGGAGATGCTCTACCAACTGAGCTAATCGCCCAATCTCAATTCTTATCTACACTGCGAGTCTACCGAAGTAGATGGTGGGTGATGACGGGCTCGAACCGCCGACCCCCTCCGTGTAAAGGAGATGCTCTACCAACTGAGCTAATCACCCCCGCTGTGTGGAGTCGCATTATAGGGAGAGTTGAAAATGAGTCAACGCATTTTCTAAAGTTTTTATTCGTTCGTCGTAAAATTAAACAAAACGATCGCAAAACGGGCGGTGGCGCATGATTTCTAAACAAAAACAGCAAACTCCGCCACGATAAAGGGATCGACATTGAGGAATCCCCCCACAGTGATAGAATATTGCCCATCGTTTTTTCCCCGGGATTTGCCGATTGCCGGCATCTTTATAACGTAAGGCCATTTCATGAAAATCAAAACTCGCTTCGCGCCGAGCCCGACAGGCTATCTGCACGTCGGTGGTGCTCGTACTGCTCTCTATTCCTGGCTTTTTGCACGCCACAACCAAGGTGAGTTCGTGCTGCGTATAGAAGATACCGATCTTGAGCGCTCCACGCCGGAAGCAATTGAAGCCATTATGGATGGTATGAACTGGCTGAACCTGCAGTGGGACGAAGGCCCGTATTTCCAGACCAAACGTTTTGACCGCTATAACGCTGTTATTGATGAGATGCTGGTCGCGGGCACGGCGTATAAGTGCTACTGCTCCAAAGAGCGTCTGGATGCGCTGCGTGAAGAGCAGATGGCGAACGGTGAAAAACCGCGCTATGACGGCCGATGCCGCCACGATCACAGCGAGCATGCCGCTGATGAGCCATGCGTGGTGCGTTTTGCTAACCCGCAGGATGGCTCGGTGATTTTCGACGACCAGATCCGTGGCCCGATCGAATTCAGCAACCAGGAGCTGGACGATCTGATCATACGCCGTACCGACGGTTCCCCAACCTATAACTTCTGCGTCGTGGTTGATGACTGGGATATGGAAATTACCCACGTTATCCGTGGTGAAGACCATATCAACAATACCCCACGCCAGATCAACATCCTGAAAGCGCTGAATGCACCTGTTCCGGTCTATGCGCACGTCTCCATGATCAACGGCGACGACGGTAAAAAGCTGTCTAAACGTCACGGTGCGGTCAGCGTCATGCAGTATCGCGACGACGGCTATCTGCCGGAAGCGCTGCTGAACTATCTGGTGCGTCTGGGCTGGGCTCACGGCGACCAGGAGATCTTCAGTCGCGAAGAGATGATCGAACTGTTCTCTCTGAGCTCTGTGAGCAAATCTGCCAGCGCATTCAACACCGACAAGCTGCTGTGGCTCAACCATCACTACATCAATACCATGCCGCCGGAATATGTGGCGACTTACCTGCAGTGGCACATTGAGCAGGCAAACATTGATACCCGAACTGGCCCTGAGCTGGCGGACCTGGTAAAACTGCTCGGCGAGCGCTGCAAGACGCTGAAAGAAATTGCCGAAAGCTGCCGCTACTTCTATGAAGAGTTTGATGAGTTCGACGCTGACGCCGCGAAGAAGCACCTCCGCCCGGTTGCGCGTCAGCCGCTGGAAGTGGTGCGTGACAAGCTGGCTGCGCTCACCGAGTGGACCGCTGAGAATGTGCATCACGCCATTCAGGCGACCGCAGACGAACTGGAAGTGGGCATGGGCAAAGTCGGTATGCCGCTGCGCGTTGCGGTGACCGGCGCGGGTCAGTCTCCGGCGCTGGACGTGACTGTCCATGCCATCGGCAAGTCACGCAGCGTGGCGCGCATCAACAAGGCGCTGGATTTTATTGCAGAACGTGAAAATCAGCAGTAATTAAGCCATCTATAAGAAAAACGGCAGGGTATCCTGCCGTTTTTTTTGCCTTTATTCGGCAATACCCAGACGAGCAAGAAAACCGCGTATGCCTTCGCGCTTCAGTAAGGTATCCAGACGCTGCTGTTCAAGCTCAGTCATACTCTCCAGCGTTTCGATAATGCCCGGACGCAGACGTGAAGGCTGTTCATTGTAGGATGAGGCCACCTCAGCCAGATGATAAACCGCCTGGCGGTTACGGATAGCCGGGAGGCTCATAATATGCTCCTTCACGCGTGCATCAACGTGAATGAGCCGCGCCCGACCGCCTTTTACGCCATTGAGTCCTTCGGTTTTCCACCCCTGCTGCCGTATCCAGCGATTTACCGTTTGTCTGGCAACACCCAAATTCTCCGCCAGCTCTTCCGTGGTCATTTTGCTACGTAGTCTTTTCATATTAATTCTGGTCGCGAATCCCTAAACGTTGCAACAAACCGGTAATCCCTTCCCGCAATAGTAGCGATGTCATCTGCTTCTGCTCTTCCGGCGTCATTTCATTGGCCAGCGTCAGGAGTAGGGTATGAAGTGAACCGTCAGTGCTGATGCCGTCAGGCATAGCGGATGTTTCCGTTGCCCGGCGTGCGCTGCGGATAAAGTCACGCACCTTTTCGTTCACATGCACCAGGCGCGCTTTACCCCCCTGGACACCGGGCTTGGGCGACGTTATCCAACCCTCTTTGCGTACCCATTTATTGATGGTCTGTCGGCTATAGCCAGTGAGCAGGGCTAACTCTTCCGGCGTCATTCGTTCCTTGATCATGCAATTTCCTGAATATTCGTGGGGTTAATTAACGGCTCATTTTATAGCACCGTTTTACGTGAAAACGTGACAGGCTTAACTCATGACTGCGAGCAGGCTCGCAAAGTGATTCATTTGCATGATTTTTCGGCGATTGAACCGCGGCTATTGATTTTGCCGTTGACACTCCGCGGCGGAATTCATATTATGCCGCCCGTCAACATGACAGCTTTACGATGGGGCTATAGCTCAGCTGGGAGAGCGCCTGCATGGCATGCAGGAGGTCAGCGGTTCGATCCCGCTTAGCTCCACCAAACTCTGAACCCAACAGAGTGTGGTTAGTAAAGTCACATGTGGGGCTATAGCTCAGCTGGGAGAGCGCTTGCATGGCATGCAAGAGGTCAGCGGTTCGATCCCGCTTAGCTCCACCAAAATTTTAAACCCTCGTCAAAAGACGAGGGTTTTTTTTATGTTTTTGTAACACCCCTCAACGTATTTTGTTGCCAAAATGGTTTTTTTCCATATCCCACCTCAACCGAAATCAATAAATCAGTCTATAAATAGACTTCAACTTGATTCGCGTAATTAATAAACCTATTATCCATGCGGTCAATGATATGAATGGATAATAATCTCCCACAGCTTAATGAATAGAAAATCGTATAATAATGTAAAGATATTTATAATTGCTCTGGCGATCTGTCTGATTGCGGTTCCCGTTTCCCGTTATCTCTCCCCGCGTGCAATTGTTAATGAACACGACGTTTATTTAGCGTGGCTCCCGTTAAGCGTTATGCTGGCGATTATGCTGTTATTGGGGCGCCGCGGTATTCTGCCTATTCTGATAAGTTTTATGGTTGCTAATATATTTAACGTTAATTTAGCACCACTACAATATTCAGTATTACTGTTCTGTCAGACTTTCTCCGTATTCGCTGCCTGCGGTGTTCTGCGCCTTCTGCTGGGCCGGCGATGGCGCTACTGTATGCCCAACAGGCACATTGGGTTACGCATATTTTGGCTCGGCTTTATGGTGCCGATAGGCATTAAAATGTCGATGTATCTCGCTGGCTATTTCTTTGATTTTCCGGTCACAATCTCAACTTTCTTCGGCGAAGGAACGGTAATTTATAACGTTGTTGATATTCAAAGCCTGATATGCGCGGCGATGATTTTTACCATGATGTTCTATTATCCGTTAAGAATGATTATTAATCCTCGTTATGCCATCAAGTTCTGGCGGCGAAGTGTGAAGCCCGTGTTTTTACACAAGAAATCATTATATATATTCGTCTGGCTGATGCTGTTAATCGCCATCATCGCAATTTTATGTGCGCCTTTTGAGTCGCCTGTTATTGCGGGCTATTTGATGCCGATAATTTTCATTCTCTTTACGTTAGCGATTAGCCGTCTGAGCTACGCGCTTATCTCTCTGCTGTGGGCCACCTCTGCGCTTCTGCTGTTGACCTACAACTACAACTTTCTAAACGGAGTGGAGTCGGGCCATTCGCTCTCCTTTATCCTGTCGGTACTGATCTCATTTGCTATCTGCCTGCTTTATATGTCGCGTATCTATCAGCGAAGCGAATGGTTGAAGCAGGGCTGGCAGGACAGAGCGCTCACCGATCCGCTGACAGGATTACCCAACATTCGTGCGCTGGAAGATTTTCTCCTCGACCACCCGGATGCCAAAGTGTGTTGCCTGAGAATGGATAATCTGGAGTTTTTGAGCCGCCATTACGGCATTCTCATGCGGGTGCACTGCAAACGAATGATCACGTCCTCTCTCCAGCCGCTGTTGCAAAAAGATGAGACGCTTTTCCAGCTGCCGGGAAGCGAGCTGGTGCTGGTATTGCTTGGGCAGGGAACGGCCGAGCGCCTCCAGCATATGGTTGATAGGCTGAACAGCCGTAAGATTTTCTGGAACAATACCGGGCTGGATATCGAATTTGGCGCGTCCTGGGGAATGGTCGAAAACGGTGAGAAACTGCACCACACGCTGGGGCAACTGAGCTGGCTGGCCGAGCAATCCTGCGGAGCGCACAACGTTCTTGCGCTGACGAATAGCCTGGAAGCTGCATCAGGACAAACAACGGAGCGTGTCCTGATGCTGGCGCGGATTAAGCACGCCCTGGAGGCGGGGCAGTTCCATTTGTATGCGCAGCCGATCCAGAAGGCGGACGGTAGCGGGTACTACGAAATTCTGGCGCGTATGGAGAGCGAGGGCGAGATCATCACCCCTGACCGCTTTATTCCCCTGATTGCCCAGTTCAACCTCAGCCACCGGTTTGATATGTGCGTCATGGAAAAACTACTGCTGTGGCTGCGCGATCACCCAGCGACGCAGGCTGGCGCCCGTTTCTCTGTCAATCTGATGCCGCTTACGCTGATGCAAAATGAGGTGGCGACTGAGATTTGTGCGCTCTTTGAACGGTACGGCGTTGCGCCTCAGGCTGTCGTGATTGAGATCACCGAAGAGCAGGCCTTCTCCAATTCCGGCTGCAGCATCCACAATATTCAGCAGCTGCGGGATTACGGTTTCAGGATTGCCATCGATGATTTTGGTACCGGCTACGCCAACTACGAGCGTCTGAGACGCCTGCAGGCAGACATCATTAAAATTGACGGCTGCTTCGTGAAAGATATTTGTACTGATGATATGGACGCAATGATCGTCCAGTCGATATGTAATCTGGCGAAGACGAAATCACTGTGCGTGGTGGCCGAATATGTTGAGACGCCAGCGCAGCGGGAGATGCTGTTACGCTTCGGCGTGGACTATCTCCAGGGCTACCTGATAGGCAAACCCAAACCGCTGGAAGAATTGCGGGCATAAAAAAACCGGGAGTAAGACTCCCGGTTTTTTTTTTACGGTAAACGTTACAGAACCAGCGCAGCGATAGAAGCAGACAGGACGCTCACCAGGGTGGAGCCGTAAACCAGTTTCAGGCCAAAGCGAGAAACCACGTTACCCTGTTCTTCGTTCAGGCCTTTAATCGCACCGGCGATAATACCGATGGACGAGAAGTTCGCGAAGGAGACCAGGAATACAGACAGAATGCCTTCCGCACGTGGAGAGAGCGTGCTGGCGATTTTCTGCAGATCCATCATCGCAACGAATTCGTTAGAAACCAGCTTGGTCGCCATGATACTGCCTACCTGCAGCGCTTCATGAGCCGGAACACCCATCACCCATGCGACAGGGTAGAAGATGTAGCCCAGGATGCCCTGGAAGGAGATGCCCAGCACTGCGGCGAACAGGGCGTTCAGTGCGGAGATCAGGGCGATAAAGCCGATCAGCATCGCGGCAACGATAATCGCCACTTTGAAACCGGCCAGGATGTACTCACCCAGCATTTCGAAGAAGCTCTGACCTTCGTGCAGGTTAGACATCTGGATGTTCTCTTCGCTGGCGTCAACACGATACGGGTTGATCAGCGACAGAACGATAAAGGTGCTGAACATATTCAGAACCAGCGCTGCAACCACATATTTTGGCTCCAGCATGGTCATGTACGCGCCCACGATAGACATGGAAACGGTAGACATCGCGGTTGCCGCCATGGTGTACATGCGGTTACGGGACATTTTGCCGAGGATATCTTTATACGCGATGAAGTTCTCAGACTGACCGAGGATCAGGGAACTTACGGCGTTGAAAGATTCCAGCTTGCCCATGCCGTTTACTTTGGATAACAGGAAACCAATGCCACGAATAACGAACGGCAGAACGCGGATGTGCTGCAGAATACCGATCAGCGCGGAGATGAAGACGATTGGGCACAGTACCTTCAGGAAGAAGAATGCCAGACCTTCGTCGTTCATTTTACCGAAGACAAAGTTTGTCCCTTCGTTGGCGAATCCGAGCAGTTTTTCGAACATTTCGGAGAAGCCTTTCACGAAGCCGAGGCCTACGTTGGAGTTCAGGAAGAACCACGCAAGTAAAACTTCAATGACCAGCAGCTGGACAACATAACGAATACGAATTTTTTTGCGGTCTGTGCTGACCAGCAATGCGAGTGCAGTAACGACAACAAGTGCCAGGACAAAATGAAGGACGCGGTCCATATTTGCTCCAAATATGAGGCAGGTTTAATTTTCGTGCACATTCTATGTAACAAGCGAAAAGAAAACGAGATCAGGGACACACTATAGTTACATCCTGTGACGAGTCTCAAAATTAGTGATCCACAATACATTTTTGTTATGTTAGGTAAATGAGTGAAAAGTTAAGTTTGTGTGCTACGCTTCACAAATGACCGCGCATTTTCACATTCTGTGATGTCGCACCACCTGCCCATCTATTGTTCTTAGCTATCAGAGAAATCATTTTAAACTCTCTAAATGATCTTGATAATCATTCTCATTTTGATAGCATTAAACATAGCAAAGGCTATATTTCCAGAGGCAGATAATGACAAACAGTCGCGTAGAGGGTAGCAGTGGTAGAGCCGCGCGCAAGTTGCGGTTCGCATTAATGGGACCTGCTTTTATTGCTGCCATCGGCTATATCGATCCGGGTAATTTTGCGACCAATATTCAGGCCGGGGCCAGTTTCGGCTATAAGCTGCTGTGGGTGGTCGTCTGGGCAAACCTGATGGCGATGCTGATTCAGATGCTCTCTGCAAAACTGGGGATTGCCACGGGTAAAAACCTGGCGGAGCAAATTCGCGACCATTATCCCCGTCCGGCGGTGTGGCTCTACTGGGTTCAGGCGGAAATTATCGCCATGGCAACCGATCTCGCTGAATTTATCGGGGCAGCGATTGGCTTTAAGCTGATTCTGGGTGTGTCGCTGTTACAGGGGGCGGTGCTGACCGGGATTGCCACATTCCTGATCCTGATGCTGCAACGTCGGGGTCAAAAACCGCTGGAGAAGGTCATTGGTGGCCTGCTGCTGTTTGTTGCTGCGGCGTACATCGTCGAGCTGATTTTCTCACAGCCGAATCTGGCGCAGCTCGCGAAAGGCATGGTGATCCCAAGCCTGCCAACCTCGGAAGCGGTTTTCCTGGCCGCCGGGGTCCTTGGGGCAACCATTATGCCGCATGTCATTTATTTGCACTCCTCGTTGACCCAGCATCTGCACGGCGGGACGCGTAAAGAACGCTACTCGGCAACCAAATGGGATGTGGCAATCGCCATGACCATCGCGGGTTTTGTGAATCTGGCGATGATGGCCACCGCAGCCGCCGCTTTCCACTTTAACGGTCATACTGGTGTCGCCGATCTCGACCAGGCTTACCTCACACTCGAGCCGTTACTGAGCCATGCTGCTGCCACGATATTTGGTCTGAGCCTGGTTGCCGCCGGTCTCTCCTCCACGGTGGTGGGGACGCTGGCAGGACAGGTGGTGATGCAGGGATTTGTTCGCTTCCATATTCCATTGTGGGTGCGTCGTTTTATCACCATGCTTCCGTCGTTTATCGTGATTATGATGGGGCTCGATCCAACGCGAATTCTGGTGATGAGCCAGGTGTTGCTGAGCTTTGGTATTGCGCTGGCGCTGGTGCCGCTGCTGATTTTCACCAGCAATAAAACTCTGATGGGCGAACTGGTTAATACGACGCTGGTGAAACGGGCCGGGTGGGCCATTGTGGTGGTCGTCGTGGCGCTGAACTTGTGGTTGTTGGTGGGAACCGCGCTGGGTCTTTAACAAAAAAGGAGCCGCAGGGGCTCCTTTTGGATTAATGATGATGGCCGTGACCATGACCTTTGCCGCGACCCCAGCCGCGACGGTCGTCACGATCCCGCCAGCCTTCACGGTAACCGCGCTCATAGGCGTTGTCTTTATACCAGCCGCGGTGTCTGCCGTTGTCATGTTTCCACCAGCGATCGCCGCGCCACTCATAGTGACGGTGCCAGTAATCACGGTCGCGCCAGTAGCCACCGTCCCAGTATCTGCCGTAGTCGTCACGATCGCCAATTTGTAATTTTACTGATGGCAACAGGGTGATTTCGCCCGCAGTGGCGACGAGCGGGGCCGAAGCCAGTAATACCGCTGCAAGAATCAGTGACCTGAACATACTCTTTCTCCTTCACGATCGGGGCCTTCGTGGGGCCTGTTAACGCAATATTACGAGTTGGTAAAGGCTCGTTTCATCGCCTCAACTCCGAATTCCCGAGGGAGAGCACTTTTTGCTAAAAGTGGTTTTATTTTGAACTGCTCAGGATCTGGTCGATTAGGGAAAGTTCTTCTGCGGTAAACTGGCGGTTTTCCAGCATACCCACGGCATCATCAATCTGAGCCGTTTTGCTGGCACCGATCAGTACCGACGTGACCTCCTCATGGCGTAACACCCAGGCAAGCGCCATCTGCGAGAGTTTCTGGCCGCGGCTTTCTGCCAGGGCGTTTAGCTGGCGCACCTTCTCAAGCTTCTCTTCGGTGATCTGTTCCGGGTTAAGGAATTGACTGCCGCTTGCCGCACGGGAATCGGCGGGAATACCGTTAAGATACCGGTTGGTCAACTGTCCCCCTGCCAGCGGCGAGAAGGGAATACAGCCGACCCCTTTTTCCTGCAGAACATCCAGCAAACCCTCTTCCGGCGCACGTTCGAACATCGAGTATTTCGGCTGGTGGATCAGGCAGGGCGTGCCCAGGTCATTCAGGATATCAATCGCTTTTCGCGCCAGCTCGGCAGGATAGTTGGATAACCCGACATACAGGGCTTTGCCCTGGCGCACCAGATGGTCAAGCGCTTTCATGGTTTCCTGCAGCGGCGTTTCCGGGTCAGGACGGTGATGATAGAAGATATCGACATATTCCAGCCCCGTGCGCTTCAGGCTTTGATCGAGGCTTGCCAGCAGATATTTACGCGATCCCCAGTCGCCGTAAGGGCCGTCCCACATGGTATATCCCGCTTTCGTGGAGACGATCAGCTCGTCGCGCCAGGGCAGGAAATCCTCCTGCAAAATACGGCCGAAATTACGCTCGGCGGACCCCGGCGGGGGACCATAGTTATTGGCAAGGTCGAAATGTGTAATACCCAGATCGAACGCGCGCTGTAAAAGTTGACGGCTATTTTCGATAAGCGTAGCGTCACCAAAGTTATGCCACAGCCCCAGCGAGACCGCGGGCAACCTGAGTCCGCTTCGCCCACAGCGGCGATACTCCATTGTCTGATAACGATTTTTTTCCGGCTGATAACCCATTCGTATGACCTCTCGTGCTGAAGAGAAAAATCAGTGTATACGTTTACATTAACGTGAAAAAAAGCAGCATAGCCCAGCATTTTTTGTAAAGCATTCTTTCCATAGCCTTCTTATCACCAATTCTGGACAGCCATCACGCTTATTTAATACTCAAAGTGAGGTCAACATCAGAAGGATACCTGTTTATGCGTACCCCGTACTGCGTCGCCGATTACCTGCTGGACCGTCTTACAGATTGTGGAGCCGATCATCTGTTTGGCGTGCCGGGCGACTATAACCTGCAGTTTCTCGACCACGTAATAGACAGCCCGGATATCTGCTGGGTGGGCTGTGCCAACGAGTTAAACGCCTCTTATGCCGCTGACGGATATGCCCGCTGTAAGGGCTTCGCCGCGCTGCTGACGACGTTTGGCGTCGGCGAATTAAGTGCCATGAACGGCATTGCGGGCAGCTATGCCGAGCACGTTCCGGTGCTGCATATTGTTGGCGCGCCGGGGATGGCGTCTCAGCAAAGGGGGGAACTGCTGCACCATACGCTGGGCGATGGTGAGTTCCGTCATTTTTACCATATGAGCGAGCCGATCACCGTTGCACAGGCGATCCTGACCGAACAAAACGCCTGTTATGAAATCGACCGGGTACTGACGACGATGCTCCGGGAACGTCGCCCCGGCTATTTGATGTTACCTGCCGATGTGGCAAAAAAAGCCGCCACGCCGCCTGTAAACGCTCTCACGCTCCGGCATGCCCATGCCGATAGCGCCTGCCTGAAAGCGTTCCGGGAGGCTGCGGAGCGTCAACTGGCAGCGAGTAAACGTACCGCGCTGTTAGCGGATTTTCTTGTCCTGCGCCATGGGCTGAAGAACGCGCTGCAGAAGTGGGTGAAGGATGTGCCGATGGCGCATGCCACGATGCTGATGGGCAAAGGCATATTCGACGAACGTAACGCCGGTTTTTACGGTACCTACAGCGGTTCGGCCAGTGCCGATCCGGTAAAAGAGGCGATAGAGGGAGCGGATACGGTGCTGTGCATCGGCACGCGTTTTACCGATACTCTGACGGCCGGGTTTACCCATCAGTTAACACTGGCACAGACGATAGAAGTCCAGCCTCATGCCGCCCGCGTCGGCGATATCTGGTTTACCGGCATCCCGATGGCCCAGGCCATTGAAGCACTGCTGGAGCTGTGCAAACAGCATATTCACGATAAGCCTGTTCCGGCATCGCACAGCGCGATGAATTTCCCTCAGCCGGACGGCTCGCTTACTCAGGAGAATTTCTGGCAAACGCTGCAAACGTTTATTCGCCCGGGAGACATCATCCTGGCCGATCAGGGCACCTCGGCCTTCGGCGCGATTGACCTGCGTTTGCCTGCCGACGTTAATTTTATCGTCCAGCCGCTGTGGGGCTCGATCGGCTACACCCTGGCCGCAGCGTTCGGTGCGCAAACGGCATGCCCGAACCGGCGGGTGATTGTGCTGACGGGGGATGGCGCGGCACAGCTGACCATTCAGGAGCTCGGGTCAATGTTGCGTGATAAACAACATCCCATCATTCTGGTGCTCAACAACGAAGGATACACGGTTGAAAGGGCAATTCACGGGCCGGAACAGCGTTACAATGACATTGCGCTATGGAACTGGACGCAAATCCCGCAGGCCCTGAGCCTCGATCCTCAGGCCCAGTGCTGGCAAGTCAGTGAAGCGGAGCAGCTGGCGGACGTGCTGGAAAAAGTGGCGCACCACGAGCGGCTCTCGCTAATTGAGGTGATGCTGCCAAAAGCGGATATCCCGCCGCTGCTGGGAGCGATTACCAAAGCGCTGGAAGCGCGCAATAGCGCCTGATTATTTGTCGTTTCGCCAGGCCATCATCATCGGTTTGCCCGCCAGCAGGAGCCAGGCGGGCAACATCACGATGCAGAGCAGCGGGAACAGCGTCGAATCCGGCACCACCACCGCCGCCATAAACAGGCTCAGCCATGCATCGCGCGTCACCACCAGTACCAGCCCCAGAATAGAGCAGGATACGGTAATCGCCGCCGGAACCGCGTCGACATGCTCGTGCAGCATCAGCCCCAGCGCCACGCCGACAAACACCGCCGGGAAGATACGCCCGCCGCGGAAACCGCACGCTGCAGCAACGACAAGCGCCGCCAGCTTGATGACGGCAAACAACAGGTAATCGGACACGCTAAACACCTGGCTGAAGGCCAGCTGCTGCATCTCGTCCAGACCTTTGAACAGGGTCACCGTTCCGCCAATTGCCCCTAAAACACCGAGGATTAGCCCCCCTGTTCCCAGAATCAATACCGGATGTTTGAGTTTATGCACCAGCCGGTGCAGGCGCGGAAGACACCATACCGCCACCATGCCCAGCGCGATGGCGATCGCGACGACGATGGCGCCGCTGAATATATCTGCAATCCGCATCTCTCCGTAGTGCGGCAGAGAGAGGGAAAAATGGGGATGGAAAAACAGGCTTGTCGTCAGCGCGCCGGCAGCCGCGGCCATCAGTGGAGCGAAAAGCTTATCCCAGAGCGGGACGTCGTTATCACTGGCCAACGTCTGAGAAAAGATCAGGGCAGCAGCGACAGGCGTGCCAAAAAGCGCCCCGATGGTGCCTGCGGAGGCGAGGATCGTCCAGTCCAGCGCGCCGACGCGAGGCAGAATGCGTGCGCCGAGGAACACCGCCAGGCCAATATTCACCGCCATAATCGGATGCTCGGGACCCAGGCTGACGCCGCCCGCCAGGCCCACGATCAACGCGACGATCAGCCCCGGCAGTGCAGAGGGGGGAACCGGGGCGCCAATCAGGGGTTCCAGCGCCGGGTCCGGTCCGGCGTGGCCGGGACTGAAACGGATCGCCAGACCCACCGCAATACCGGTTAACGTCAGCATCAGGATGATCCACGCCGAAGAATCCGCGGTGACCCCCAGTTTTGCCGGAAGCGCTGTCCATAAGAGAGTTTGCAGCACCGACGCGATTTTCATCACGACGATAAGGACCAGGCTTGAGGCCACGCCAATGATCAGCGCCGGAATTGCCAGCAACAGCATGGTTCTGGCTCGCGGGTGGAGCATGATGATTTCCTTGTACAAAATGCAATGACGTTACTTTGCACATTAAGCCTTATGGCAATAGTGCAAAAGGTGCTGAAACGGTAAAGTTATTCTGTGACGAAGATCGATAATCCATGGGCATTCACCTTCCGGTCGTTGTTGTTATCACGCCTTGAATTTACAGTGTCCCAAAGATTTATTCTGACTTTAGCGGAGCAGTAGAAGAATGACAAAGTATGCTTTGGTAGGTGATGTGGGCGGCACGAACGCGCGCCTCGCATTATGCGATGTAAGTAGCGGTGAAATTTCCCGGGCGAAAACCTATTCCGGGCTGGATTATCCAAGTCTTGAGGCCGTTGTTCGCGTCTATCTGGAAGAGCATCAGGTGAGCGTCGAAGACGGCTGCATCGCCATTGCCTGTCCGATAACCGGCGACTGGGTCGCAATGACCAACCATACCTGGGCATTCTCCATCGCAGAGATGAAAAAGAATCTCGGTTTTGCGCATCTGGAAATCATCAATGACTTCACCGCGGTGTCCATGGCGATCCCGATGCTGAAGCCGGAGCACCTGATTCAGTTTGGCGGCGCTGAACCGGTCGAAGGCAAGCCGATTGCGGTTTACGGGGCCGGTACCGGCCTGGGCGTGTCGCACCTGGTGCACGTTGCTCAGCGCTGGGTGAGCCTGCCGGGTGAAGGCGGCCATGTGGACTTTGCGCCAAACAGCGAAGAAGAGGGCATTATCCTCGAAGAGTTACGCGCGGAGATCGGCCACGTTTCCGCCGAGCGCGTCCTGTCAGGACCGGGGCTGGTGAACCTGTATCGTGCGATTGTGAAATCGGACGGTCGTCTGCCGGAAAACCTGCAGCCGAAAGACGTCACTGAACGCGCGCTGGCGGACAGCTGCATCGACTGCCGTCGCGCTCTTTCGCTGTTCTGCGTCATTATGGGACGGTTCGGCGGCAACCTGGCGCTGACGCTGGGCACCTTTGGCGGGGTCTATATTGCGGGCGGGATCGTGCCGCGCTTCCTCGACTTCTTTAAAGCCTCCGGTTTCCGCGGCGGGTTTGAAGATAAAGGGCGTTTCAGAAGCTACGTACAGGACATTCCCGTTTATCTCATCGTGCATGATAACCCAGGCCTGCTGGGTTCGGGTGCCCATCTGCGTCAGGTTCTCGGCCAAATCCTCTGATGCCTCATTACCCTCTCCCGCGGGAGAGGGCTCTTTCATTACAGGTGCATCAGTTGGCGGAACTCTTTCACTTTGCTGCGGCTCACCGGTACCTGAAAATCCAAATCCTTCAGGCGCAAAATATAGGTGTTGTTAAACCACGGTTCGATCTCGCGGATCTTATTTAAATTGACGCAAAACGAACGGTGGCAGCGGAAAAAGTGGGCTGCCGGAAGCTTGCTGCAGAATTCAGTAATGTTCATCGCCATGACATACGATTCCCGCCGCGTATAGACAAACGTCATCTTTTCGTGCGCTTCGGCGTAGTAGATATCGTTGACCGGGGTCACGATGATGCGCTCATCTTTGACCAGATTAATGGTGTCGTTTTCCCGTATCGTCGGGCTGGCGGTAGCCGGAGCGCTCTGTTGCTGCCATGCGGCCTCCAGCTTTTGCAGCATGCTGACAATTCGCGACTCCTGGTAAGGCTTCAGAATATAGTCAAATGCCTCCAGCTCGAAGGCTTCTACGGCATGCTCTTTCCATGCGGTAACGAACACAATAAACGGCTTATGGGCAAACTGATTGATATTTTGCGCCAGCAGCACGCCGTCCAGCGAGGGAATATTGATATCCAGAAAAATCGCGTCAACCCGGTTATGCTGCAGAAACTTCAGCACGTCCAGACCATCATCAAACGTACCCACAATCTCCATCTGGCTGTGGGTTTTGATAAGCCAGGTTAGTTCCTGTTGAGCCAGGAATTCATCTTCAACGATGATGACTTTCATATTACTCACCCTGAGGTAATAAAGATGTCGCCGCATGAACAGGGGAGCGCTCATTCGGGACGTAAAAAGCGATTTCAGTGCCTGGTTCAAGACGGTGAATATGCAGCCCGTCGCCGTAGAGAAGCTTGACTCTGTGGTGCACGTTCAGCAGCCCGATTTTATTCCCGGGCATCTCGTTAGACTCCACGCGCTCAATGACTTTTGGGTCAATCCCGTGACCGGTATCGCGTACCGCAATTCGCACCCGGTTGCCGCTTTCGGTGATGCTGATGGTGACCACACCTTTGCCTTTACAGGGCTGAATACCGTGAACAATCGCGTTTTCAACCAGCGGCTGGATCAGCAGGCTCGGGATCACGCAGTTGACCTCTTCATCAATATCGTAAATCACCGTGAGCTTGTCGCCAAAGCGCGCCTGTTCAATCGCGATATAGTCTTTGATCTGATAAAGCTCTTTTTTAATGTCTATCTGCTCGTCATCTTTCAGTTCGATGTTGTAGCGCAGATAGCGCGACAGGTTAAAAATCAGCTGGCGCGCGGTGTCCGGATTCAAACGAATGGAAGAGGAGATAGCGTTGAGCGCGTTAAACAGGAAATGGGGATTAATTTTGCTCTGCAGCGCGCGCAGCTCTGCCTTATTTGCCATCTCACGCAGCTGTTCTGCCCGGGAGACCTCAAGCTGAGTAGAGATAATCTGCGACAGGCCAATGGCCATCTCCTGCAGCGTGGAGGTGATCTGATGCGCGTGGCAGTAATAAATTTTCAGCGTGCCCGTCACAACGCCTTTTTCCCATAGCGGGATCACCAGCATCGAGTGAATTTCCGGCGTTCGGTGAGCTTCATCATTGTTTTTAATGATGATTTTTCCGTAGTTAATCGCCTGTCTGGTGGTCGGACTAATGGTGTCATCACTGTCGCGATAGTTGTGTTCTCCAACGCCTACGTAGGCCAGCACGTGGTCGATATTGGTGATGGCGACGGCGTCAGCGTGAATGTCGTGGCGGATGATCTCGCAGACCTGGCGCAGCGACTCCGCGTTAACGTGGCGAAAGAGCGGCAGCGTTTTGTTGGCAATATCCAGCGCCAGCTTGGCCTGACGGGCGGCGCTGGCCTCTTTTTCCCCTTCAACGCTCTGCACCAGCAGCACGATAAAACCGATGCAGACGCTGCCCAGGATCATGGGAATACCGATTTTCGAGACGATATCCAGCCCCAGCGCGGTGGTGGGGGCCCAGACGACGACCAGGATCATGGTCAGCGTTTCGCACACCATGCCCGCAGCAATCCCGGCGCGCCAGCGCTGTTTTTTGGGGATTTTGCGGCCGATCCAGCCGGAAAGCACCCCGGCGATAATGCTGGTGATAAAGCATGGCACTGCCGTTACGCCACCGATATCAATCAGGTAGCGATGGGTCCCGGCAATCACGCCGGTGATGACACCCACCCACGGGCCAAACAAAATTCCGCCGGACATGACGGCGATAATGCGCACGTTAACCAGCGAACCCTCTACCGGCACCCCGGACCAGGTGCTGAACAGTGCGAACAGGGAAAAGATGGCGGTAACCGCCAGCAGCTCTTTCGGCGAGTGTGCGGATTTATGCAAAAGCTCGCGAAACAAGCGAATGCGAATCAGGAAGAACAGGCAAATCAGCATTAATGCCGCACGGTCAAAAACCGCCAGCAGCATAGTGAATATCTCGTGCACGGAGCAGACCTGGGCAAACGGGAAAGAAACATGATAAAAAACCTGGGGCGTATTGACCAGCTATCCGTCGGGTTTATCAAATGAGGAAAAACCATATTTTACAAAGGGGATTGTCAGGTGAGGATTGATGCTACCCGATTTTTTCTCAGCGCCAAATCACCAGGTAACTGTTTTGATATCATTGTGTTAAATAACGGCTAACGGAAAGCCAATATCAGAACCCTGTTTCCATTTTCAGGCATTGCTGTGTTCCGGTTTTCACGGGGGCGCTTTTTTTTCATTTCCCTCTCGACAGGGTGATTTTTTTCAGGTTATTTTCTAAGCACGCCACATCGGTGGCAGCGTCGCTCGGACGGTCCGGGCGCTAACGTTAATCTGAGGAATCTATGGCTGAATTCAGTCCTGAACGCCGTTTTACGCGTATCGATCGTCTCCCCCCTTATGTTTTCAATATCACTGCTGAACTGAAGATGGCTGCGCGTCGGCGCGGCGAAGATATTATCGATTTCAGCATGGGTAACCCTGACGGCCCAACGCCACCGCATATCGTTGAAAAGCTCTGCACGGTTGCCCAGCGCCCGGATACGCACGGCTACTCAACCTCGCGCGGTATTCCCAGGTTACGTCGCGCGATCTCGCGCTGGTATCAGGATCGTTATCAGGTTGATATCGATCCTGAAAGTGAGGCGATTGTCACCATCGGCTCGAAAGAAGGGCTGGCACATCTGATGCTGGCCACGCTGGATCACGGTGATACGGTGCTGGTACCCAATCCAAGTTACCCAATCCATATCTACGGCGCGGTGATTGCCGGGGCGCAGGTTCGCTCTGTTCCGCTGGTGGAAGGTGTCGATTTCTTTAACGAACTGGAACGTGCCATTCGCGAAAGCTACCCGAAACCCAAGATGATGATCCTCGGTTTCCCGTCGAACCCAACGGCCCAGTGCGTGGAGCTGGATTTCTTCGAGAAAGTTGTCGCTCTGGCCAAGCGTTATGACGTGCTGGTGGTTCATGATTTAGCCTACGCCGATATCATCTATGACGGCTGGAAAGCCCCGTCGATAATGCAGGTTCCGGGCGCGCGTGACGTGGCGGTGGAGTTCTTTACCCTGTCGAAAAGCTACAACATGGCGGGCTGGCGTATTGGCTTTATGGTGGGTAACAAAACGCTGGTAAGTGCACTGGCGCGTATCAAGAGTTACCACGATTACGGTACTTTCACGCCGCTGCAGGTTGCCGCTATTGCCGCTCTGGAGGGCGATCAGCAGTGCGTTCACGACATTGCTGCTCAGTATAAACGTCGCCGCGACGTACTCGTAAAAGGGTTACATGAGGCTGGCTGGATGGTGGAGATGCCGAAAGCGTCCATGTATGTCTGGGCGAAAATTCCGGAACCGTACGCAGCGATGGGATCGCTGGAGTTTGCTAAAAAGCTGCTGCAGGACGCGAAGGTGTGTGTGTCCCCGGGTATCGGCTTTGGTGATTATGGCGACACCCACGTGCGCTTTGCTTTAATCGAAAACAGCGACCGTATTCGTCAGGCGGTGAGGGGCATCAAGAGTATGTTCCGGGCCGATGGCCTGCTCTCAGCAAAGAGCGTTGCTGAAAACCCCGTGTCCTCATGACAAAAAAACAGGAGCTAAATGGCTCCTGTTTTTTTGACTGCATGTTCTCACTAGATCATCAGGGCAAAGGTTCCGGCCCAGACTAAAACGATCACCGAAATGCCCATAAAGAAATATTTCACGTTTCATCGCTCCGCGTATCTTGTGGTACGCATTTAAAAACAGAGTCCAACTGATTATAGAGAACTGAAATCCCGGCTAAACAGAAATGAGAATTTTCCCGTTACGCCGATGACTCCCGCTCAGAATTCTGTGCTTTCCTGGTGCCAGACGGCGCTAATGTACGCTTAAAAATGAGGGGTGACAAGAGGGATTTTTTTAAATAATTTCCGCCACTTACGAGTGTCGTGGAACGGCGACAGTTTGATTTCACAGCGCAATAAATTCACTTTGGGCGACGCCATCAAAGACGGTTTTGCAGTGAGATGACAGGTGATTGAAAAGGCTAGTTTCTTAGCGAAACTAACCTTCATGCAGGGCTTAAATATAGAGGGAGGCTTCGCCAAGAGGACGCGTTTTGAAACGGCGATGCATCCAGAGATATTGCTCCGGTGCGCGCATGATTTCAGTTTCGATGACCTTATTGATAAACGCTGCCGCTTCACACTCGTTTTCCGGATAGTTAGCCATTTCCGGAGAGATGTGCAGACGGTAGCCTGACTTATCCGCTTTTCTCACCATCGTCACGGTCAGCATGGAGGCACCTGACAAACGCGAAATGACGAAAGTCCCGTTGGTCGTCGCTACATCCTTCACGGCAAAGAAGGGGGCAAAGCTGCTGCCTTTGCGTCCGTAATCCTGGTCAGGAGCGAACCAGACGGCCTCACCTTTCTTCAGGGCGCCAACCATACCGCGCAGGTTGTTACGGCTGATCATCGCTTTATTGGAGCGCATGCGGCCTCGCGTCTGAACCCACTCCATTAGTGCACTGTTGTGCGGTCTGTAGGTTGCCATCATTGGCTGACAAAGGCCCATCACGCGCCCGCCAAGCTCCAGGGACATAAAGTGCACGCCAACAACCATCACGCCGCGTTTTTGCAGCTGAGCGCGTTTAAGGTTGTCCAGTCCTTCTACATCAAACCATTTGCGGACGCGTTCATCCGGCCAGAACCAGGCCATGCCGGTTTCAAGCAGCGCCATGCCGATGGATTTAAAGTTTTCAGAGATCAGTTTTTCGCGCTCTTCAGCATTGTACTGAGGAAAGCAAAGCTCGATGTTTTTACGCGCGATAGATTCGCGACGCTTCAGGAAATAGCGGGATGCGCTGCCCAGTTTCGACCCCAGCATACGCAGCACAGGGTAGGGGAGTTGTACCAGCAGCCAGAGAACGCCAAGACCAAACCATGTAAACCAGTAACGCGGGTGTAAAAACGCGCGTTGAAATTTGGATTGAGACAAAATAGAGAAACCTATGTAGAGCCGGTGAAAGTAACGCTTAGTGCGATACCACGTGCCTATTAGACCGTAGTACAAGGTCATGGTTGCAGGCTTTACCGATCTTTACGGCGTTACCTGGCCATAGCTGACGTTGGGTGGGCGGTATAATGTAACACCGTTATACGATATGTGCTATTACTCGTTTTTGATTAAAAAAGAGACGATCCAGGAGGTGTTTGATTTTACAGATTTTATAAACAGCCGCATTGAGAGCATCCCTCCTTCTTGGGCGGCGAGCAGAAGCCTCTGTGCAAGGATAAAGTCAATTCACGAACAAGCACGGTATTAATGATTGACGACTCGTTAAGTATCCGAAAATGAATTTTTTACTACATATAATAAATAAGAATTTTCATAAGGAAAAATCTTATATATTATTCATGCTATCAATAAAATATTCACTTTTCATAATTTTTCGTTTCTTCTTTTTTTGCGTTCCTCAATAGCTTCTTTCAGTTAATTCATGCTTTTTTGACAAAGTGTCGTGATGCAAATCAAAATAAGTTGTTTTTATTAGTATCTCACTGGTTGCGATCCTTTTAACGATATAAATATTTGGTTTGCGCGAAAAGAGTAGTTTCTTTTTCTGCCTTGGCAGGGCATTACACAATAATAGTTTAGCAGAAAATTCTTAAGAAATTTCTCATTTTGGGTTAATGATCTGCGTATTTGATTTTGTGTCGATCATTATTCTATTATTGCGCATCAACGCGATACCGTGAAGTTGGCATAGCAAAACCAAAGAGGGATGATGAGATGGCTGACAGTTTTCAGAATGAAGTGCCTAAGGCACGTATTAACCTAAAGCTTGACCTGCATACTGGCGGAGCAAGCAAGAAAATGGAATTACCATTGAAATTGCTTGTTGCGGGTGATTTTAGTAATGGGCAGGACACAGCGCCAATATTTGAGCGCGAAAAGATTAATATCACGAAGAACAATTTTGATAGCGTTCTTTCCGAATATTCCCCAAAAGTTAATCTGACCGTTAAAAATACGCTGGCTGATGATGGCGGTGAAGACAACATTCAGCTGACTTTCCAGAGCATGAAAGATTTCACGCCAGAGCAGGTGGCTGCTCAGATACCGCAACTGAAGGCGATGCTGGCGATGCGCAACTTGCTCCGTGATTTGAAAGCCAACCTTTTGGATAACCAGACTTTCCGAAAAGAGTTGGAAAAAATCGTTCTTGACCAGTCGCTTAGCGCTGAGTTGCGAAATGAATTATCCGCACTGGCGTCAAAAAAATCGTAACCATCAGGCTGTTTTAACGGATTAATCAAGGAATGCTCATGTCTGTACAAAATAATATTACTGGCGGTGAAAGCGTGGTGCTGGAGCGCCCAGCAGCGGGTGGGGTTTACGCTTCCCTGTTTGAGAAAATCAATCTGAGCCCGGTCTCTGAGCTGAGCGCGCTGGATATCTGGCAAGATGCGCAGGCGATGTCGGATGCCACCGCCGATGAACGTCTGACTGCAGGTATGCAGGTCTTTCTGGAGTGTCTGACCAAAGCAGGCTCGAAAGTCGAAAAACTGGATAAAAGCCTGATTGATCACCACATCGCTGAGCTCGATTTTCAGATCAGCCGCCAGCTGGACGCTGTAATGCACCATGATGAATTTCAGGCGGTTGAGAGTCTGTGGCGTGGGGTGAAGTCGCTGGTGGATAAAACCGATTTTCGCCAGAACGTGAAAATTGAGCTTCTGAGTATGTCTAAAGAAGACCTGCGCCAGGACTTTGAAGACTGTCCGGAGGTGATCCAGAGTGGTCTTTATAAACACACCTACATCGACGAATATGATACCCCGGGCGGCGAGCCGATTGCGGCGCTGATTTCCGCTTACGAGTTCGACGCTTCAGCGCAGGATGTCGCTCTGCTGCGCAATATCTCTAAAGTCTCTGCTGCGGCACATATGCCATTTATCGGCTCGGCAGGCCCGAAATTCTTCCTCAAGGATTCAATGGAAGACGTTGCTGCGATTAAAGATATTGGTAACTATTTTGACCGCGCCGAGTACATCAAGTGGAAATCGTTCCGCGATACGGACGACGCGCGCTACATCGGTCTGGTGATGCCCCGCGTACTGGGACGTTTGCCGTATGGCCCGGATACCGTTCCGGTTCGTAGCTTCAATTATGTCGAAGAAGTCAAAGGTCCGGATCACGACAAATACCTGTGGACCAACGCATCGTTTGCTTTTGCGTCCAACATGGTGCGCAGCTTTATCAATAATGGCTGGTGTGTACAGATCCGTGGGCCACAGGCTGGTGGTGCGGTTCAGGACCTGCCTATCCATCTGTACAATCTCGGTACTGGCAATCAGGTAAAAATCCCGAGCGAAGTGATGATTCCTGAAACCCGTGAATTCGAATTCGCGAATCTGGGCTTCATTCCTTTGTCCTACTACAAAAACCGCGACTACGCCTGCTTCTTCTCGGCTAACTCCACGCAGAAACCGGCGCTGTATGACACCGCAGATGCAACGGCGAACAGCCGCATCAATGCGCGTCTTCCGTACATCTTCCTGCTGTCGCGTATCGCCCACTACCTGAAGCTGATTCAGCGCGAAAACATCGGAACCACTAAGGATCGCCGACTGCTTGAGCTGGAACTGAATACCTGGGTCCGCAGCCTAGTGACCGAAATGACCGATCCGGGCGATGAACTTCAGGCGTCTCACCCACTGCGTGACGCGAAAGTGGTGGTGGAAGATATTGAGGATAACCCGGGCTTCTTCCGCGTGAAATTGTACGCTATCCCGCACTTCCAGGTGGAAGGGATGGACGTCAACCTGTCGCTGGTTTCCCAGATGCCGAAAGCAAAATCGTAAGGTAAGGGGTGATCAGGGATGAAAATTTACCGCCCACTTTGGGAGGATGGAGCCGCTCTGGCCCCGCAACAGTTCCAGCAGCAGGTCCGCTGGAGTGAGCACGTTGCCAATATGGTCGCCCGGATGGGTATTTCTCATCCCTGGGGCGTGTTTGCAGCAGAGTTTGATGACGCTGCACTTGCGCTCTCGCGGCTGAATGCCATCCGTCTGGTCATACGTTTCCAGGATGGCACAATCGTTGATACGGACCTGGCGGATAATATTCCGCCGGTTTGTGATTTGTCTGCCGCAAACGGCGCTGAGGCTGTTGAGGTGGTTGCCGCATTGCCACTGCTGAGTGCCAGTGGTGGCAACCTCGATAATGGACAGGACAGTGAACGCCCCCGTCGCTGGAAAGCAGAACGTGTGATGGTGCAGGAACTTGCTGGTCATGAAAGCGGGGAACTCGCCATTCTACGTAATGCGCTAACCCTGCGTCTGTCCAGCCAGGAAAACACGGCATACCTAACCTGTCCGGTGACCCGTCTGGTACGTAATGCTCAGGGGAAGTGGGGCCGTGATCCTGCTTTCATTCCCCCGATGCTTTCCGTTTCTGCAAGTCCGTGGCTGACCACAGAACTGGGGGACCTACTGGTTCGTCTGCAGGTCCGCCGCCGTCGCCTGATGGCCATGCGCCGTGAAAGCAATGAGCGGATGGCAGACTTTGCTGTCGCGGATGTCTCCCTGTTCTGGCTGCTGAATGCCCTGAACAGCGCCGAGCCGGTGCTGATTGAACTGCTTCAGACGCCTGAGCGCCACCCGGAACTGTTGTATCGCGAACTGACCCGTCTGGCCGGCAGCCTGCTGACTTTCTCACTTGAGCACGACGCCAGCGATATTCCTGCTTACCAGCACGATGCACCGGAACGAGTATTCCCGCCGCTGCTGGCACTGCTGGACAAACTACTGGAAGCGAGCCTGCCGTCGCGGGTAATAAGTATCCACCTGGAGCATCAGGACCAGATCTGGAAAGGTGCCCTGCACGACGCACGTCTGCGCGAAGGGGCGGACTTCTATCTCTCAGTACGCTCCTCCATGCCGAACCATGAGCTTCAGACTAAATTCCCGCAGTTGTGTAAAGCGGGCAGCTTCGATGATGTTTCGGATGTGGTGAATGTGGCTCTGAGTGGGATGCTGATTAAGCCTTTGACGCATGTTCCGGCCGCTATTCCGTTGCGCCTTGAGAACCAGTATTTCTCGCTGGATCTGAGCAGTGAGGCGGCTCGCGCAATGCTTGAGATGGGCTGTTGCACCTTCTATACCCCACGCTCGTTGGGGGATGTTGATCTCGAACTCTTTGCGGTGCTGCGTACATGAATAAATCTGAACTCAGTCAGATAGAACATATCTTCTACCCGGGCTGGCTGATGGCCAGCCAACTGCGGGGTGGTCAGGAAGTGCGTGACGGGGAAGGGCTCTATCGCCGTGCCTGCAGTCTGGTACGGGAGGCGAAAGCTGCGCTCACGGAGGCAGGTTACAGCGACATCAGCCGTGACCATATGGTGTATACCCTTTGTGCACTGCTTGATGAGAGCGTGATGAACCGGGGAACCACCGATGATGGTTACCTGACCTGGCGCCGTGATCCGCTGCAGGCACACTTCTTCGGTACCCTCAATGCTGGTGAAGAGCTATGGGAAAGAATCCGTAATCTTCTGAAAGAAACTGCCCCTAATACCGCCGTCCTGACCTGTATGTATCGGACTCTGCAACTGGGGTTCGTGGGTCAGTATCGCGCTCAGGATGATGAGCGTCGGGAAGATATTGTTCGCGCTCTCGCAGAGCGGGTGCCCGCCTTCACATTGGCACAGGATGCCCCCATTGTTGTGCGCGCATCACGCCTGCGTAGCGGTCGTCGCTGGTACTGGTTGAGCTGGGTAGTGGCCGCCGTCGCTCTGACTGCGCTCTGGTTTTTCCTTTCGTCTTCGCTTACCGGGCTGGTAAGCCAGATTGTCAGGCCGGGGTAAGTGATGCGGGATACGTACCGAAGTCTGTTAACTGCTCTGGGTGCCGTTCTGGCGTTGTGGCTCATTCTGGGATTCTGGCCACTGTCCACGGGCAGCCGTCTGGCACTCGGTCTTCTGGTTGCTCTGGTGGCCGGAGTTATTTTCTGGTGCCTGCGTCGGGCTTCTCTGGCGCGGGCAACCGCTGTTCGTGAGATTGTGGATGAAAGCCTGCCGCCGGAAGATTTTCAGGGGGCGGTAATCTTTGTCTGTGGTGATAACGCTCCGCTCTTTGTGTCCGGAATCCGTCATCGGGAAACCCGGCAGGGCTGGTATCTGTGGGTAAAGGACGCAGAGCAACTGCCGCTCTTTGCGCAGCACCTGAGTTTGGTGCGCCCGGCTCTGGTGTCGCAAATCTCGGTCATGCTGGCGGTGGTGCCTGAGCAGCACAAATCCGGTGATGATTTTACCCAGTCTCTGCGGGGCTGGCAGCGTGCTGTCGTCCAGTGCCGCGCAGCATTTGGCTCCATCCCTCCACTGTGGACGGTAACCTGGGTATCACCACCGTCGGCGTGTGTGGAAGCCGAGCCTGTCTGGTTTACCACGGTAAACCAGCGGAGCGGTATTCAGGTATATCAGCCTGGCCAGGGCAATGTGTCACTGACGGAGTGGGCCCGGGAGGCTGGAACAGACGGACGTCTTTCCCGTCTGAGTCAGGGCCTGTGGCTGGACAGTCTGCTTGCCTGGCAGAATAGCGCGGTGAATGACTTGTTGTCGGTACGGCGGGGTGAATTACCCGTGATGAAGCCCTGTGTGCAGGGCATGTGCATGGTGCGGGTGAACGGCATCGTGGGCAATCTCTGGCAACAGCACATTACCTCCGTGACGGCGCTGCCACCGGATGTGGTCGTGGCCATAGAGCCACTGCCGCTACCTGAACTGCTGCTGCCTGCGCTGCCGCGCCGACATGGTGTCAGCCGTAGGATGGTGTTCTGGGGTTATGCCGGTCTACTCGGGGGTATTTTCCTTGCGCTGGCGATGCTGGCGTCCTGGGTGAATAACCAGCGCCTCATCCGTAACGTTGGCGATCATCTTGCGTTGTATCACCAACTGAGCGGTAAGCCAGTTGAACCGAAACTGCATGCGCAGCAGCGTCTGCGGGCTGATGGCGCATTGCTCGACGACTGGCTGCGTCGTGGGGAGCCACTACGTTATCGACTGGGACTTTATCAGGGGCTGCGTCTGGTTCCGCTCGTTGAGGCCGCTCTCAGCGACTGGGCACCTCCGCCACCGCCTCCACCGGTCATTAAGAAAATCATTCAGGGGCCGAAAACCATTCGCCTCGACAGCATGTCGCTGTTCGATTCCGGCAAGTTCGAGCTGAAAGCAGGCTCCACCAAAATGCTGGTGAATTCACTGGTTGGCATTAAAGCGAAGCCAGGCTGGCTGATTGTCGTGTCAGGGCATACCGATAACACCGGCAATCCGCAGCTGAACCAGACGTTGTCTCTTAAGCGTGCCGAAGCGGTACGCAACTGGATGCGTGACACCGGCGACGTGCCGGAAAGCTGTTTTGCGGTACAGGGCTATGGCGAAAGTCGCCCTGTCGCAACCAACGACACCCCGGAAGGGCGTGCGCTTAACCGCCGTGTCGAAATCAGTCTGGTACCGCAGGCAAGTGCCTGTCAGATACCCGGCAAATACCCGGCGCCATCGCAGGATGATGGCGTCTCAGAAAATAAAACGGAGTAATTAACATGGCAATTCCTGTTTATCTTTGGCTGAAGGACGACGGCGGCGCGGACATTAGAGGGTCTGTGGACGTTCAGGATCGTGAAGGCAGCATCGAAGTGGTGGCACAGCAGCACAACCTGTACATCCCGACCGATAACAACACCGGCAAGCTGACCGGGACCCGTATCCACACCCCGTTCCTGTTCACTAAGGAAATCGACTCCTCCAGCCCGTACCTGTACAAGGCGGTGACTACCGGTCAGACCCTGAAATCCGCTGAGTTTAAGTGGTACAAAATCAACGATGCGGGCCAGGAAGTGGAGTACTTCAACACCAAACTTGAAAACGTCAAGGTGGTGAAAGTGAACCCGGTAATGCACGACATCAAGGATCCTTCTTTCGAGAAGCATAACCACCTTGAGCAGATCGAGCTGCGTTACGAAAAAATCACCTGGACCTACAAAGACGGCAACATCATTCATTCCGATTCCTGGAACGAACGCGCCACGGCGTAATCCTGATGCGGGCAGGTTTTCCTGTCCGCAGTTTTTTGCTGAGCGCCTGGGACGCGGGCACTCAGCAAAGAAAAAACAATCTGCCTGCCTGACCTTATGCGCTTTGGTGAACAGCGAGGGGCGGTAGCGTGTCCAGGAACCGACAAAGAGAGAATCTCATGGAAAATCCAGCCATCCTGTTACGTCGTCTGAACCCTTACTGTGCCCGCGCGATGGAAGGGGCGGCATCGCTCTGCCAGACCCGTGCCCATGCCGAAATTCTGCCGGAGCACTGGCTGCTGAAGCTGCTGGAGCAAGGCGAGGGGGATCTCACTGTGCTGGCACGCCGCTACGAGTGGGATATGGATGGCATCTGGCAGGATCTGCTCGGCTGGCTGGATAAACAACCTCGCTCCGTGCGCCATAGGCCCCAGCTCTCAGAAGACATCCAGACTCTGATGCAGCAAGCCTGGCTACTGGCCTCACTCAATGGTGAAGAGCACATTCGCAGCGTCCATCTGCTGATGGCGCTGGTGGAAAAACCAAAACTGGCTCGTTGTGACGGCCTCTGGCCGTTGTTAACGCTTGGCCAGAGCCAGCTGGAGCGCCTGAGACCGTTGCTGGATGCGCAATCGGATGAGCGTCCGGAAATGCAGCGCGAAGCTGAGCTGGCACAGAACCACGGCGGTGAAGTGGAGTTTGTCGGGCGTCCGGCTGGTATGGAAATGGAAGAGGGGGAACTGAGTCCTGCGCTGCAGAACGCGCTGGATAAATTCACCCTTGATGTCACCGCCAAAGCGAAGGAAGGAAAGATCGATCCTGTGTTTGGCCGTGACACAGAAATCCGCCAGATGGTAGACATCCTCTCTCGTCGCCGCAAAAACAACCCGATCCTGGTCGGCGAGCCGGGCGTGGGGAAAACCGCACTGGTTGAAGGTCTGGCATTGCGTATTGCCGAGGGTAATGTGCCTGAATCCCTGAAAACGGTCACTCTGCGTACCCTCGACCTGGGCCTGCTACAGGCCGGCGCGGGCGTGAAAGGCGAGTTCGAACAGCGGCTAAAAAACGTCATCGATGCGGTGCAGCAATCACCGTCCCCGGTCCTGCTGTTTATTGATGAAGCGCATACCATCATCGGCGCGGGCAACCATGCGGGCGGCGCCGATGCAGCGAACCTGCTAAAACCAGCGCTGGCGCGTGGTGAACTGCGTACCATTGCGGCCACCACCTGGAGTGAGTACAAGCAGTACTTTGAACGCGATGCCGCACTGGAGCGCCGCTTCCAGATGGTCAAAGTGGACGAGCCGGATGACGACACTGCCTGCCTGATGCTGCGCGGCCTGAAATCCCGCTACGCTGAGCACCATAATGTGCATATTACCGATGATGCGGTGCGTGCGGCAGTTACGCTTTCTCGCCGCTATCTGACGGGCCGCCAGCTGCCGGACAAGGCAGTTGACCTGCTCGACACCGCCGCAGCGCGCGTCCGCATGAGCCTCGACACCGTGCCGGAGCAGCTGACCTGCATTCGCTCGCAGATCACCTCTCTTGAAATGGAGAAGCAGGCACTGCTGGAAGATATTGCTGTCGGCAATCAGAGCCATGGTGAACGCCTGACCGTCATTGAGCAGGAAGAGAACGATCTTATCGTTGCTCTCGACGAGCTTGAAACTCAATACGGGCAGGAACTGAAACTCACCGAACAACTGCTGGAAAGCCGCCAGGACATCTCCCGTCAGAGCGAGACGCACGCTCTGCAGCAGGAACTGCACGGCATGCAGCACAGCAACCCGCTGCTCTCGCTAGATGTGGATGTGCGCACCGTTGCCAATGTGATTGCTGACTGGACAGGCGTTCCGCTGTCATCGCTTATGAAAGATGAGCAGACCGAACTGCTTACCCTGGAAGATGAAATTGGCAAACGTGTGGTCGGGCAGGATGTGGCGCTCGCGGCCATCGCCCAGCGTCTGCGTGCGGCAAAAACGGGTCTCACCTCCGAGAATGGCCCGCAGGGCGTATTTCTGCTGGTGGGCCCGAGTGGGGTGGGGAAAACCGAAACCGCCCTGGCTCTGGCGGACGTGATGTACGGCGGTGAAAAATCACTGATTACCATCAACTTGTCCGAGTACCAGGAGCCTCATACTGTTTCCCAGCTGAAGGGCTCCCCTCCGGGCTACGTTGGCTACGGTCAGGGCGGTATTCTCACCGAAGCCGTGCGTAAGCGACCGTACAGCGTGGTGCTGCTCGATGAAGTCGAAAAAGCGCACCGCGACGTGATGAACCTGTTCTACCAGGTGTTCGACCGTGGCTTTATGCGCGACGGTGAAGGTCGTGAAATCGACTTCCGCAACACCGTTATTCTGATGACCTCCAACCTCGGCAGCGACCACCTGATGCAACTGCTGGACGAACAACCAGAATCCACCGAAGGCGATCTGCACGAACTGCTGCGTCCGATCCTGCGTGACCACTTCCAGCCGGCGTTGCTGGCCCGCTTCCAGACCGTGATTTACCGCCCGCTGGCGGAAGCGGCCATGCGTACCATCGTGCAGATGAAGCTCGCCCAGGTCAGTAAGCGCCTGAACCGTCACTACGGCCTGACCACATACATTGAAGAGAGCCTGTATGATGCGCTGACCGCCGCTTGTCTGCTGCCGGACACCGGCGCGCGTAACGTGGACAGTTTACTCAACCAGCAGATTCTGCCGGTGCTGAGTCAGCAGCTGTTGACTCATATGGCCGCGAAGCAAAAAACACAGTCGTTACATCTGAGCTGGAGCGAAGAAGAAGGCATCGGCCTGTTATTTGATGAATAATCGAGGTAGATGATATGGATACGGTTGAAGAACTGAACGGAACGTATTTTTTTGATGGTATTAACAACCTGACTGCCTGGGAACTGCTTTTCTGGATCATGGTTGATGAAACAGAAAAACAGCTGGGCATACAGGATATCGCAGGCGTTGCGGCTTTAATCCTGGGGGATAATAACATTGATATTCCCGGTAAACCGGAAACGGCAACCCGGGGAACTTCTCCGGCTTCGTTGTTTTTTCGCAGACATATCAGTTATAAATTTCGTAAAAGGATCTTACCGACGCTGACGAAGAAATCATTTTCGTTAAGAGGAATAAAAATTTTCTGGGTCAATAATCTGGGAGCTTTCGTCGGCAGGTCTGTTCCCGTTCTGGGCTGGGTGATCCTGGCACATGACATCTCCGTTATCAGTTATCGGACCGTTACCAAGTATAATAATATAGCCCGCGAAGAGGATAAAATCTGGTGAGCGAGATAACTGACGACAAAGTAAGGGATTTTATTCTTCATGAGCTACCGCTTGTGACCACTCTTTTTCTGAAGAAAGTGCTGGTCGACGATGATGTTGCCCTACAGGAACTTTATGAGGCTGACGACGTGGCGGATATGGCTGAGAAATATTTTTATTATTTTCAAGTTCAGCCGGATGGGTTCTCTGTCAATAATTATTATCCCTTGCAGGTAAAATCAATATTCGTATGTAAAACGAACATGCAGAAAAAACCACCGCTGACTATAAATATGTTTATTGAATCCGCCAGAGCAGGACGCTGGTTATATAAATAGTCGCAGTCAGGTAAAATAGATTATCACCACGGAGTCATTATTATGAGTCTGACGGACACGTTGCAAAACACTCTTTCCGGTTTGATTAATACCACCCTGAATCGTTATCAGCTAGATATTCCCTCCTGTACCTCGCCGCTGGATGTTGAAGATTTTTGCGGAACAGAGACGTTGAGTCAGCTCTACCGCTATGACATTAGTTTCACCAGTGCCGATAAAAACATTGATGCCCGCCAGCTACTGAGCAAACCGGCGACCCTGACCATGGGGGCGGGTAACCTGTTCTCCCAGGCGGAGCGCAAGGTGGTTCACGGGGTGGTGACCCATTTTGAGCGTATCAGTGGTTCAGCCGACCAGGCAGAATACATGATAACCCTCGAACCTTTTCTGGCGCTGCTGCGTAACCAGTTCCGCACCCACCGCTTTTTCGTCAACAAATCGGTACCGGAAGTGGTGGCCGAAGTCCTTCAGGAGCATGGACTTAAAGGCTGGGAATATGAGTTCACCCTCAAGGCCGACTATCCAAAGCGTGAGCAGATTAACCAGTATCAGGAAAACGACTTTGCCTTTGTTGAACGCCTGCTGGCGGAGGTGGGGATTTTCTACTTCTTCACTCTGCAGCCGGACACGCAAACCGAAGTGGTGCACTTCGCAGACAAGCAGAGTGCCTGGACCTTCGGTAAAACGCTGCCACTGAACAGCCCGTCAGGGGCAAATGACAACGGCGCTGATTCAGTGTGGGACGTGCATGTCTGGCATAACGTGGTGGCGCGCTCGGTCACCGCCAGCGATTATAACCACCGTGAAGCGCAGAATATCCTGACGTCCGTGCCGGCGGACATGACCCGCGGCGACGGCGAGGGAAACACCTACGGCGACGTGTACCATTACCGCCCGCGCCACCTTGAGCGTGGCGACAGGATTAATCCGGCGGCGGAAACCGGTAATTTCTGGGCTCGCCTGGAGCACGAGCGTTTTCTGTCGAACCAGACCACCATAACCGGCAGCAGCACCGACCACACCCTTGGCCCGGCACAGGTGCTGACCATCACCGAAACGTCCATCCCCCCGACGCTGCCCCGGGAAACGGAAAATGGCGTTGTGATTATCAGTGCCGGCTACACCGCCAGCCGTAAGAATGCGCTGAAGGTGGAATGGGTGGCCACGCCATACTACGAGAACCGCTGCTGGCGACCGGAAGCTAAAAAGCGCCCGGTGGTGAGTGGTACCCTGATGGCCCGCGTGACCAGTGCTAAAGAAAATGATATCTACGCCTGGCAGGATGCGTCGGGCATGTACAGGGTGAAGTTTGATGCTGACCGCGATGACAAGGGTCAGGGCCTGGAAAGTATGCCGGTGCGTTTTGCCAAACCTTACGGCGGAGACAAATACGGCTTCCACTTTCCGCTGATCCAGGGTACTGAAGTTGCCATTGCGTTCCACGAAGGCGATCCGGATCGTCCGTATATTGCCCATGCTCTTCACGATTCCCGTCACGTCGACCACGTCACTGAGGCCAACAGCACGCGTAATGTTATCCGCACGGCTGGCCTGAACAAGCTGCGGATGGAGGACAAGCGGGGTGAGGAGCACGTAAAGCTCAGCACGGAGTACGGGGGCAAGACGCAGCTTAATTTAGGACACCTGGTCAATGCAGAAAGGGCATTGCGCGGTGAAGGCGCTGAGTTGCGAACGGATGACTGGGTGAGTATCCGGGGTGGAAAAGGAATTTTCATAAGCGCAGATAATCAGCCCAAAGCGCAGGGGAAAATGTTGGATATGAATGCAGCTGTTGCACAGTTACAGGACGCGCTACAGCTGGTGACCTCTCTGGCGCAAAGCGCCAAAGCATCCGGAGCAATGGAAGCCGATACGGGGTCTCAACAACAGCTTGGTAAGGTTCTTGCGCAATTAAAAGGGGCTGGACTACTGGCTTCAGCGCCTGCCGGTATTGGTTTTATGACACCAAAAAATATCCAGATTTCTGCAGGTCATACGCTGACTGCAACTGCAGGTGAGAATGTAGACATGGGCATAATGAAAAAACTCACTGTAGCAGCGGGTGAAGCCATAAGCTTATTTGCCCAAAAGATGGGGATGAAGATATTCGCCGCAAGAGGCAAAGTGGATATTCAGGCGCAAACCGATGCCATGCGACTTCAGTCTGACAAAGCAATGAACCTCAACAGTGTCAGCAGTGAGATTGTGTTGAACGCGGCTCAGGGGATAACCCTGACTAGTAAAGGTGGTGCCTATATAAAAATCAAAGACGGCGCAGTGGAAATTGGAGCTCCCGGTAAAATAGATCTCAAAAGCGGGTCTATCTTATGGGGGGGAAGTGCGTCGCTTGAACAGGCTCTTTCTCCTGTGACTGTGAGTGATCCCGAGTTTCATAATCCTATGAATGGTGGATTCCAAATAAAAGATCAGGCTAATAATCAGCCTAAACCGTACATTCCTTATCGGATCGAGACAGAGGATGGACAGGTTATTCGTGGCGTCACGGATGAGAATGGCTATACACAGGCCCATTATGGTGTGGATCCTAAAGCAATCAAATTATTTTTTGAATAATCAGGGAGGGGATAGTGAACGAACAAGGAACACCCGTTGCGGAACATTCTCTAAGTAAAGTTGAAAAAAATGTTAAAGTTGTTATGCACAAGTCATGTCAGTGTTATTTTCGCATAGAGACACTTGAGTTAATTTTTATTGATGAGGGTGATGCCGCGGAGCTTGAAAAACTGATGAACAAGCTTAGCGAGGTAATAGATAAACAACATAAGGCCAAGATCAATTATTCTCGGGCAATAGAGGATTATGGTAATAATCTGAAAGATATTGCGAATAAAGATAAATTGCCTGGATATGAGGATAAGATCACTACGGCTGAAGCTGCTCTCGACAAAGCAACGAAAAATCTCCAGGCTGAACTAGGTGAATTTGATGAGAGTACGGGTTATAAACCCGTCATTGAGATGATTCCTGTTCAACCCTTAAATAAAGGAATGTTTGGACGTTGCTACTCTTATATAAAACAGTCTGATTATGACGCGTTTAAAAGCAAATTTACTATTGTTTCGGTTGATACATTCAGCGGTGATGCGATCTTTACTAAGGATGATAAAGGCAATATTACCGGAATCAATATCGGTGCGTTAAAAACTAAGCTAGTTGCTGCACAAAATGCCATCAAGCAGATGATGGATAATTCCATGACGGTCAGTGGGGATATTAGCTATGAAGCTACGCTGACAGAATGGGCTAATGCATGGAATAATCAATATAAAGAATATAGTAAAGACGGTAATTATATTGATGTTTCTGCTGGCGCACAATTCCTGAGGCTTACGGCTAATGCCTCAACGTTGAATACCTGGAACCCGGATACGGGGAATGTACATATTAAAGGCGAGGCGAAAGCGGATTTGACCGTCTTTTGCGGCAAAGTGAATTCAACCATTTATGTTCCAGATCGGGTCGGCTGGGAATTAAAATTTATGGTCAGTGATACCAAGGAAGCGAAAATTGGGATTTTGAGAGCAAAGATTGAGGGGGAGTTGAGGGGGTATGTAGGCGCCTCGGCGCAGGCGGAAGGCAATCTGCAGTTTGTTACGTTTGGTAATAAGCAGTTGCTGATGGGAAACCGAACGCCTGGTTCGCGTTTCGCTACCCGAAAAAAAGAAGGCGTAACCATTAATGACAGCAAAGAGAACCCAAAAGGGCTGGAACTTAAAGGGGAAGCGTTTGGTGGCGCAAAAGTCGGTGGTAGCATGGGCGGGGCGTTGCAATGGTTAAAGCCTTTCGATTCGCTGGTTGACGAACTCCCGAATATGTTGCACACCTTTGGACTGGATTCTCCGGCGCTAAAAGAAATTCTTCCTCCCATTAGTCAGTCAGAAAAGAAAAAAGGAGCGCATCTGGGGGAATTCCAGGATTTCGCTTCGCTAACTCTTGGGGGCGATGCGGAGTTAGGCATAGGTTTGAGTGGTGAATTTAGAGTCCGTTTCGTAAAAGGTAAGTTCAGATTCCATATTAAAGGTAGCCTCTGTCTGGGCGCAGGTGCGAAAGGCGAGGTAGAAGGTGAAATTACGCCTGAACTGTTTCCTGAGTTTGCTATCTGGGTTATTTATCAGTTATATGGCATTGATTATAAGCATCTGACTATCATTACTAAAGAAGCGTTTATGGCGTTGTCTTATGTTTTGATTATGGGTGGGCGAGCTATTTATGAGGAATATTATAAGAGTATTTCTGCTGAATTTGAAGATATAAAGTCGGATTTTAATGATTTTATTGATAAAATATCAACGCAGCTAACTGATGCCAAGCGTAGATCAACAGAGCGTAATGATTTTGCGAACGTGATTAATGCTAAGCCTGGCAGTGTGTATCTATTTTCTCCTGAGGCAAAGGGTATTGCCCTATATATCCTTATGGGTGACGGTGTATACGACCGTATAGATATCAATAACCAGGGGGATGGTTTTTTACCTGACACCAATAAAAATAGAAAGAAAGCTGTACTACATATTTTATCCAGTATTCAGACGAAGCGGGAATGGAAGAAAGTACTGACACGCATAACAAAGGATGGAATCGTCCACCCTGGCAATGAAGATGCAATCGTTAAGTTAGCTCAGGAAAATTTAACAATATTTTTACAGATAGGATTCAATCGGGATAAAGAACTCGAGGCTATTATTGATAAGTTAAACCTGAGAGATTTTGATAAGGTCATGAGTCGCCTGAAAAATAGCCCTGCCTACGGATATGCATTCTCACCGAACTGTTCGAAACAGTATTTTTTACACTGTGATGAAAATCCGTTTTATTCCTCGTTATGTCATTTTGTGCCCGTAGATACCCAGTATAAGCAAAAATGGGAGGGAAATGAATAATGTCAAAAAATCGTCTTGGTAAATATTGTCTCATTTTGATGGTTTTTGTCAGTGGTTGTGATAATTCACCGAGTGCAATAAAACATACACCGCAAGAGAAACAGAGATTCAGCGATATCTAAGCCGTGTTAAAGCGGATTTAGTCTATGTAAAAGGAGGGACTTTCTGGATGGGCGATTTCTGCAAGAAAATGAGAGACGGCGGCCCATACTGCTCTCCAGAGAAAGACACAAAACCACTTCATGAAGTTGAGCTCAGCAGTTATTCGATCAGTAAGTTTAAAGTCACGCACGAAGATTATGATTTTTATTTAAAAATGGCCGGTTTGCCAAAGCGGAATTTTAAAGACAAGTTTAAAGCAGATATGCTGGCGAGTATGAACTATTTTAAATATAGTCCTGCGGTAATAACCTGGAGTGAGGCTGAAAATTATTGTTCTTGGTTAAAGAGTGAGAGTGGATTACCCTATGCTCTTCCAACTGAAGCTCAGTGGGAATATGCCGCACGTAGCCGTGGAAGGAATATTTTAGTGGCAACGGATGATGGGGTTTGGCGAGAAAATGAGAAAAATGGAGAAGGAGAAAACTATGCTACTGATGAAGACCGAAATAAAGTTGAAGAACGGTTTGGAGTAAATGGTTTACTTGTGTTTTTTCCAGTTGATAAATATCCACCAGCTTCATTCGGTGTATATGGCATGGCAGATAATGGTTACGAATGGGTTAAGGATTGGTACGACCCTGAATATTATCAACACTCTCCAGGGAAAGATCCTCAGGGGCCAGAAAAACCTGTTGTTAAAGATGAGGATACCGGCCAGTATTGGAAAGTGCGGCGCGGAGGAGATCATCCGGAACCTACTGGCGATGTTGGTCTGACTTTTTTCCGCGGTTATAATATTCCAGATAGTGATTTCCCTGATGGCACAACAGTCCGATGTGTGGTTAATTATGCGGAGCCTGTAAATTGAAAAATATAAAAAAGCAATGGAGTATTTTATTGGTTCTTATTATTTGCGGTTGTGATGATTCAACGAACTCAATAAAACATTCCCCGCAAGAACAAGCAGAAATTCAGCGCTATCTAAGCCGTGTTAAAGCGGATTTAGTCTATGTCCATGGGGGTACCTTCTGGATGGGCGATTTCTGCAAGAAAATGAGGGGGGACGGCCCATACTGCTCTTCAGAAAAAGATACGAAACCACTTCATGAAATTGAATTGAGCAGTTTTTCCATAAGTAAATTTAAAGTTACCCATGAGGACTATAAGTTCTACCTCAAAATTAATAATTTGCCCGCTCAAACATTCGATAAAAAATGGAAGAATGCTACATTGGCAGAAATGAATCATTTCAAAAATAGTCCAGCCATAGTAAATTGGACTGAAGCCAATAATTACTGTATTTGGTTGGGGAGGGTAACTGGCTTACCCTTTGCACTCCCGACTGAAGCTCAGTGGGAATATTCTGCTCGTAGCCGTGGTCAGTATATTCTTGTAGCCACTGATGATGGTGTGTGGCGAGAAAATAAAAAAAACGGGAAGGGGATAAATTATGCTACGGATGTGGATCGCCAGGCTGTAGAGGATATGGTCGGGATTAATAGTACATCCGTTCATTTTCCCGTCAATGCATATCCTCCATCGCCTCTTGGACTTTATGGCATGGCCGATAATGGTTATGAGTGGGTGAAGGATTGGTATGATCCTGATTATTATAATGTAGCCGACAAAAAAAATCCGCAAGGGCCTGAGAAACCTGTTATTAAGGATGAGCGAACAGGCCAATACCGAAAAGTATTGCGGGGCGGTAATAACCCAGACCCCACTGGTGATGTAGGATTAACATTTTACCGTGGTTACAGAATTACAGATAACCCTTATCCTGTTAGCACTACGGTTCGATGTGTAGTTAATGCACCTGACCCAATAAAAGAATGACTGGCTCATTTTTACTAATGTTCATTTATAAACACTTCATGTATTTATAAAGATAATAACAGGAGGTGATATGAATAGTGATCGAGTTATTCGGCGTTGATGGCCTGAAGAAACAATACAAACTGACATTGATTTTTAATGAAGCAAAGAACAGAGTGAGTTACAGAGAAAAATCAATCGATATCGATACTGAACTAAGCATTGTGGCACTAGGTTTAAAAAAACAAGTTCAATGGGGTAGTCGCAAAGAATTTAGTTTTGAAAAATCCTGGGGATAAAAACGGATGGGACTATTGGAGAACAGTATTCTTATAAATTTAGTACATCAGATATAAAGAATCCTGTATTTAGTATTGTCAATGGCTCAGGTTGGGAATTCAAAAAAAGCCTGGTGGATAAATATCGCTCCATATTTCTCTGGCTTAACTTTATCGCGAAGATGTTACTCGGGGCTATGTATTATCTGGTTTAAAGGAATAATTATGCAGGGTGTAATTCGAATTAATGATAAAACGACTCACGGTGGCACCGTAATTGAAGGAAGCTCCGGTGTGAAATTTATGGGGTTAGAGGTTGCTTGTCTGATGGATAAAGTAACCTGCCCTACGCATGGTCAAACGTTTATTGCAGAGGGCGATGAAGGTTCAAAAATTAATGGCAAACCTGTTGCATTACATGGCCATCGCTGCGGCTGTGGTTGTTCGCTAATTTCTTCATTACTTGTTGCCGGAAAACGTTAATTATGCCAGTTGATCTTAAACAGATCCCGAAGGCAGAGCCATTACCCGTTCCTCCGAGTAAGTCTCGCTGGGTTCTAGCGATTGTTATTATCATGATTGCGGGAGCCTTATTGGTGCTTTCTCTTTGGCCAAAAGGGTTGAGTACGCATTCCGCCTGGTTCTGGTTTTGTTCGCTTCTCATTCCTTTCTCGGTGGGAATGGCCGGTTATATTGCCAGATTAAGGCACTATGAGAACGAACGAGATCGCGTGATGTGGTGGAATCATTTACACCAAAAGCAGCATAATGAACAAGTTTTATTGGGGCAGCAAGCCGTTGGATTGCTTGGGATGAGCTATACCACGCCTGTTGCCAGTAACAAACTTGCTGCAGCACTTTTGCAGGGATCAAATGCACTTCAGACAAACTATTATCCATCTCTTCAGTCCACGCTGACTTCGGCCTCACTCCATACGGCTTCGAAAGTACGTAATGAAGCCGAGTATCTGTCCTTCCTGGATGTGGTTCTGACCCGCGTTAGCCAGCAGTTACACGGAGAGATAGCAAAATTCACCGGTAACTTCGTTGTTCGCCTTCATCATGATGGCGTGTTGAAAGATGAGCAAATTTACACTATCTGGCGAAGAGCTTTTCCTGAGTTACATGCTGTTAACGACATTAGCATCAGTACCGAAAACAATGGATTGATGTGGGTAGATGAGTGGCTCGACAAACAGGATGATACGCTGCTCCTTTCCGTTGAAATCAATTTATTTCTACTGGCCCGCGATCGACAGGCGGAATCGGTATCCGCTTTATTGTTGGCTTCTCCTTTGTGCATGGAGCGGCTGCATATTAAACCGCAAGCGTGGATACACCGCCCGGTTGTTGTGGGAGATGTCGAAAATAGTGTTGCGGATACTGCAAATTGGGGAAAAGTAACTTCTGGATTACCCTGGTATTTCTGGCGGGCCCAGGTGAAAAACGATGCATTGGTCGTTGTTCTTCAGATGATGGACAAGTGGGGATTTTTAACTGCTAAAAAAGGGGAGCAGGTTCTGGATGATGCCTTCGGCAGGCCAGCTGCTGCAGTGGGCAATATAACGCTGATTTGCGCTTGCGAACATGCCGTTACTTCGGGTTTGCCTCAGTGGTTACTTGTTGGCGCTCGTACTACCCAAATGGCTATTGTCCGCCCTGCATAATGCTACGCAAAGGATAGTGATGTGAAAAAGAAAAAACGCCTCAGTACCTGGCTAGTCGTACTGCTCATTGCGGCTATAGGCGGCGGACTGATATGGACTGAAAATCCCTTTGTTTCTCTTCGTTCTCCAGAGAAAAAAATGGCGGCTTCCCTGGCTGTCTCGGGCTTATGTTTGTTCATTTTACTCTGTGATGATTTATTTGTCCGATTGTGGCAATGGTTTATTTCTTTAAGCTTTATGAAACAGCTTCGCGAATTAACCGGGAAAGATCATCATACGGAACACATATCGCGTGCGGAGCAAGGAAAATGCAGTGAAACGATTAATATTCTCCACCTTGCTATGCGCAACCTCTATGGCCGTTGCTGGGGACGCAAAACACGCATCCTGCTGATAACAGGTACTTCCACTGAGGTTGAGCAACTGACTCCCGGTCTCACCACCCAGCTCTGGCAGGAAGATCGCGGCACGCTGTTGCTGTGGGGCGGCGACCTCAATACCCCAGCCGACAGTGCCTGGCTGACCGCGCTGCGTAAGCTGCGCCGCCGTCCGGTGGATGGCATGGTGTGGGTCACCTCGGCCTTTGACCAGCTCTCAGCACCTGGGCTGGAACCACCGCTGCCGGTACCGTCTGAAAGCACCATGGATTCCCTGTCTCACGCCATCAGCGCCCGTATGGAAACGCTTGGCTGGAAACTCCCCCTGTACGTCTGGTCCCTGCATCCGCGCGCCGGTAAGCCGGAAGGGCGCATTACGCAGGCGACCGGCTGCCTTCTACCTGCCGGTTGTCGTACCGAAGGGCTGGCAGAGCAACTGTCTGCCCTGACGTCAGATTTGACCTCACTGGGCCTGCAGCAGACCTGCGGTGAAGTGAAACACAACTTCCTGCTGTCCCTTGCCGACCAGCTCATTCGTGAGCCGGAAAGCGTGACTGCCCCCCTGTCGGTGATGCTCAATCCGTACCGCCCGCTGCCGCTGGCTGGCGTGGTGTTCAGCCAGCCTTCTGCCGGTGCTGGACGTGCCGTACCGCATCACTGGGGCATGGACAAGCGCTGGGATGTTCTGCCTGATACTCTCCGAATGCTTCCTGCCGCGTTGCGCCCCGTTAAACCCGGCATTCCGTGGCGCAGGGTAATGGCGTCTGCTGCTGCGCTTACGATGGTGGGCTGGGCAGTGTGGATGAGCATCGCGTATGTCACTAACCGCAACCAGATTGCTGGTGCAAATACACAGGCATCTCTTGCCGCCCGGCAGAATATGCCGCTGGAACAGCGTCTGCACGCCCTGTCTGAACTCCAGAAAACGCTGGCCCGTCTGCAGTACCGCTCTGAGCATGGCGTACCGTGGTACGAGAAGGCCGGGCTGAGTCAGAATGATGCGCTGCTGGCAGCACTCTGGCCACGCTATCAGGACAGCGCGTTGCCGCTGTTGCGCGATGCGGCTGCAGACCATCTGCAGAAGCAGGTCAGTGCCTTTAACGCGCTGCCTCCGGTTAGCCCGCTGCGCGAGCAGAGGGCAAAAGCGACCTATGACCAGCTGAAACTTTACCTGATGCTGGCGCGTCCTGAGCATATGGATGGTGCCTGGTTTAGCACGGTGCTGCTTCAGGACTGGCCGAAGCGTGACGGCGTGAAAGACGGTATCTGGCTAGGCGTGGCTCCGTCGCTGCTGTCGTTTTATGGAGCACAACTGGTCACACATCCTGAGTGGAAACTGCGAGCTGATGAAAACATGGTCAGCCAGGCGCGTTCCCTGCTGGTTCGCCTGATGGGGGTGCGTAATAGCGAATCGACCCTGTACCAGAAAATGCTTGCACAGGTGGCACATCTGTATGTCGATATGCGTCTCGAGGACATGACTGGCGATACTGATGCTGCCCGCCTGTTCAGCACCACCGAGATCGTGCCAGGCATGTTTACCCGCCAGGCCTGGGAGCAGGCCGTCCAGCCTGCCATCGAAAAGGTGGTGAAGGCGCGGCGGGACGAGCTCGACTGGGTGTTGACGGACAGCAAACGTCCGGTCAGTAAGCAGGATGAAATCTCCCCGGAAGCACTTAAAAATCGCCTGACGGAGCGTTATTTTGCCGATTTTGGCGGCGCCTGGCTGGAATTCCTCAACAGCCTGCGCTGGAACCAGGCCACCACGCTGTCGGATTCCATTGACCAGCTGACCCTGATGGCCGACGTGCGCCAGTCACCTCTGGTGGCGCTGATGAATACCCTTAATGTGCAGGGGCGTACCGGACAGACCGGGGAGGCGATTTCGGATTCACTGGTGAAATCAGCGAAAAATCTGCTGGGCGCTGACAATACGGATGTCATTGACCAGAGTGCCGGCGTTCACGGCCCGCTGGATGCAACCTTTGGTCCGGTGCTGGCGCTGATGGATAAAAGCAACACCGTTGCGCAGTCGCTGAGCTTGCAGTCGTACCTGACCCGCGTGACGCAGGTTCGGCTGCGCTTGCAGCAGGTGACTAATGCTGCCGACCCTCAGGCCATGACCCAGACCCTTGCCCAGACCGTATTCCAGGGCAAGGCCGTGGATCTGACTGAAACCCGCGACTACGGCAGCCTGATTGCCGCCGGTCTGGGGCAGGAGTGGAGCGGTTTTGGTCGTTCGGTCTTTGTGATTCCGATGGAACAGGCCTGGCAGCAGGTGCTGGCTCCGGCGGCCGCTAGCCTCAATGCCCAGTGGCAACAGGCGGTAGTGGCTGAGTGGAACAGTGCCTTCGGTGGACGCTATCCATTTAACAATTCCAGCAGTGATGTATCCCTGCCGCTGCTGGCTAAATACCTTAATGTCGATTCCGGGCGTATTGCGCAGTTCCTGCAAAACCGCCTCAAAGGCGTGTTGCACAAAGAAGGAAACCACTGGGTGCCGGACAGCATCAACTCGCAGGGGCTGGCCTTTAACCCAGAGTTTCTCAATGCCATCAACACCCTGAGTCATATCTCGGATGTCGCCTTCACCGAAGGCAATGCCGGGATGAACTTCGAACTGCGTCCGGGTACTGCCGATGGCGTGATGCAAACCACCATGATTATCGACAACCAGAAGCTGATATACGTTAACCAGATGCCAGTCTGGAAGCGCTTCGCCTGGCCTGCGGATACTGAGGCCCCTGGAGCGAATCTGAGCTGGATAAGCACCCAGGCAGGCACCCGTCAGTATGCGGATATTCCAGGCGCCTGGGGATGGATCCGAATGCTCGACAAAGCTGCCGTCAGTGCTTATCCGGGCGTGGGTAGCAGCTACAGCCTGAGCTGGAAGGCACAGGACGGTCGCACACTCAATTACACCCTGCGTACCGAAGCGGGAGAGGGCCCACTGGCACTGCTGAAGCTGCGTAATTTCCGTCTGCCAGAGACCATCTTCAGCACGACAGGCCTGGAAGCATCAGACCAGGCCGAAAGCGCAAGCAATGATACAGAGGACGTATATTGATGAGCACGCTCAATGCTTTACTCAGCGCCTGCCAGACTGAGCAGGAGCCACTCCTTGCGGCCACCCGTGAGCGGGTTAAGCTCTGGGATAGCTGGCTGCAGCCGCTGTCCGGTCCATCACCTCAGGGTGACGACCCGGGTTATGACGATGACTTTCAGCAGATGCGCGAGGAGGTCAACAAACTCTCAGGTGCGGATACCGAACTTATTTGCCAGCTTGCAGAGAAGCTTCTGACCACGACTGCCAAAGATATCCGTGTGGCCACCTACTACTGCTGGGCAAAGCTGCACCGCGAAGGTGAGCAGGGGCTCGCTGAAGGACTTGAACTGCTGTGCGGCCTGCTGGAGCGCTTTGGTACACAACTGCATCCACAGCGTGATCGCAGCCGTAAGGCGGCACTGGAATGGCTGGCGGGATCGCGAATGACTGACTCTCTTTCCCTGTACCCCGAAGTGGTCAGAATTGATGCGATGCGTACCACCGGGGCGCTGCTGCTGATAGCACAACTGACCGAAAATCAGCCAGATGAAACCCGTCCGGAACTTAACGCTCTGTACGGTGCACTGGAAAGCCGTCTGCAGAAAGCAGGGGGCGTGGATGCGGTGGTACCGCAGAACGCCAGTACCAGCTACACACCTGCCATGACCAGCCACAGCGACGCCCCGGCAATCGGGCGGATCACCTCCGGCCAGGATTTGCTGGCCCAGGCTCGTACGCTCACCGAATACCTGCGCGAGCAGCCGGATGGCTGGCTGTCAGCGCACCATCTGATGAAAAGCCTGCGTCATGACACACTGCGGGCCATCCCGGCCCCGGATGCGCAGGGGCGTACACGCATTGAGCCGCCAAGGGCGGATCAGCGTGCGCTACTCAAACGCCTCTACCTACAGCAGAACTGGGCTGAAATGCTCGAAACGGCGGACAGCGCGTTTTCCCGTGGTGCCAATCACCTGTGGCTGGATTTGCAGTGGTATATCCATCAGGCGCTGACGAAATCAGGTCAGGACACTCTGGCTGGCATTATTGCTGCTGACCTGAAAGGGTTGCTCACCCGTCTGTCCGGGCTCGAAACGCTCTCGTTCAGTGACGGAACGCCATTTGCGGATGAAGTAACGCTGAATTGGATCCAGCAAAGCGTGATGGACACGATTGGAGGATGGGGCAATGATATCCCATCCGCTCAGATGTCTGCTGGCAATGATGACATTCTGGCTCTGGAGCCAGAAGCCGTGGCGATGGCGGACAGTGAAGGCCCGGATACTGCGCTTGTCTGGCTACAGAAACGCCCGGGTGTGACCACCGATCGTCAGAAGTGGCTGTTGCGTCTGCTGATGGGCCGCATTGCTGAGCAGTACGGTAAAAATGAGCTGGCGATGCATTTGTTTGCCGAATTGGGTGAACGTGCCAGAGACGTGACCCTTAGCAACTGGGAGCCTGAGCTATTGTTCGAGGTACAGGCCCGCCATCTAAAACTTCTGCGCCTGAAAGCTGGTCGCAGTGAGGCTGACAAAGCCCGTCTTACACCGTTAATGGACCAGTTACTTGCCGGGCTGATCGCTGTCGATCCAGCGCGTGGTGCCGTGCTTTGCGGTTAAATGCACAGGAACAGAAAAAATGGAAGATTTGACCCTGCGTTATTACGACGCGGAAATGCGCTACCTCCGTGAAGCGGCTAAAGAATTTGCCCAGACCCACCCGGACCGGGCCGCCATGCTCGACCTGGATAAAGCCGGGACTCCCGATCCGTATGTTGAACGCCTGTTCGAAGGATTTGCCTTCTCAATGGGGCGGCTTCGCGAAAAGATTGACGACGATCTGCCGGAGCTGACTGAAGGACTGGTCAGTATGCTCTGGCCACATTACCTTCGGACCATTCCGTCACTCTCGGTGGTCGCGTTCACGCCTGCGCTTCAGACCGTTAAGATGGCAGAGGTGATGCCCGCGGGGCTGGAAGTGTACTCCCGCCCGGTGGGTCCGAAAAACACAGTCTGCCGTTACCGCACAACCCGCGATGTGATGCTCAACCCGCTGAATATCTCTCGGGTGACCATGACTACTGAGCCGGACGGGCGCTCGTTACTGAGAATGCGCTTTGCCTGCAGCACGCAGGCGGACTGGTCCCATGCGGACCTCAGTGACCTGAGCCTCTATCTCGGGGCGGATGCACCAGTCAGCAGCCAGCTGCACCTTATGCTGACCAAACGGCAGGCCGCACTCTATATGCGCCTGCCTGGTCAGACTGACCGTATCCGGCTTGACGGATATTTCTCACCGGGCGGCTTTCGTGACGAAGATTGCCTGTGGCCGAAAGGCGATACCGCGTTCAGCGGCTACCAGCTTCTGCTGGAGTATTTCACCTTCCGCGACAAGTTTATGTTTGTCCACCTTAACGGCCTTAAGGGCATCACGCCGCCAGCGGGGACCGAGTATTTTGATATTGAAGTGGTGTTCAATACGCCATGGCCATCTGACCTGCCGGTCACTGATGACGCGGTTCGTCTGCACTGCGTGCCGGTGATTAACCTGTTTACGCTGGAGGCTGACCCGCTGACCATTACCGGGCTTGAAAGCGAGTACCTGCTGCGTCCAAAACGTCTGCAGGACGGACATACCGAGATTTATTCGGTGGATTCAGTCACTGGCTCAAACCGCACCAATGACGCGGAGTATGTGCCGTTTAGCAGCTTCAGGCACAAGGGCGGGATGATGCGCCGTCATGCTCCCCCCCGTTACTACCATACCCGCGTGAAGCGCAGCGTGACCGGGCTGTATGACACCTGGCTTATCCTTGGCGGGCACCAGTGGGAAGAGGACCGCCTGTTTGAACGTGAAGCCGTGTCGCTGCAAATCACCGGCACCAACGGCCAGCTGCCGCGCCGTGCGCTCCAGAGCACGCTGCTTGACCGCTGTGAGCAGGTGATGAGTACGCAACTTTCAGTACGTAACCTCTGCAAACCAACGCTGCCAGTCTATCCGCCTTCTGAAGACCGTTTTCACTGGCGGGTGCTGAGCCACCTGGGATCCGGATTCCTGAACATGATGAGTACTGCCGAAGTGCTGCGCGGCACGCTTGCCCTGTATAACTGGCAGGAAGATGAAATGAACACCCGGCGTCTGGAGGCGATTCAGCATGTAAAACATCATCGCCTTCAACGTTTTGAACAGGGCTATCTGCTGCGGGGGCTGGATATCGAAGTCACCCTCGACAGCAATGGTTTTACCGGTGAGGGTGATATTCACCTGTTCGGTGAAATGCTCAACCGATTCTTTGCGTTGTATGCCGATATGAACCAGTTCAACCAGCTCACCCTCATTGTTCAGCCAGAAGGAAAATGTATCCGGTGGAAAGAGAATCACAGTCCGCGTCTGCCAGGCTGATAGCGCAACTGGGCGACCGGCTGCCGTACATGAACTTTTATCGTTTTTGCCAGCTGCTGGAGCAGAGCCAGCCGGATAAACCGGTCACCGGTAGCACCTGGCAGGTGCGACATGAGCCGGTACGCTTCCGTCCCCATTCGGGGATGGGGTTCCCGGCCTCTGAAATCAAAGGGGCAGAGCTACCGGAACATCCGCACCTTCCACCCACAATCCGTACCACCTATATGGGGCTCTACGGCGTGGAGTCTCCGCTGCCGACGCACTATATCGATGACATCGCTCAGCGACGGGAAGGGTACGAAGCTAACGCGGACTTCCTCGATATCTTCAACCACCGGCTGATTGCTCAGTACTACCGTATCTGGCGTAAATATTCATACCCGGCGACTTTCGAAGAAGGCGGTAAGGACAAAACCTCGCAGTACCTGCTGGGACTGGCCGGGCTCGGGATTAACGGCTGCACGGACAGTATCGCGACCCCGGCTTCGCGCTTTCTGGCACTGCTGCCGGTCATGTTGCTGCCCGGGCGTACCGCAGAAGGCATGGCCTCGCTGGTGCGCCTGCTGGCACCCAACACGCAGGCGAAAATCTGGCACCATGACAAACGCCGTGTGCCGCTGAAGAAGCCACTAACCATGAGCGTCAGCCAGCCCGTCACCCTGACAAATCGACCGGTGATGGGCAACTATGCCACCGACGTGAACAGCCAGGTGCTGATGCGTCTGACCACCACTGACCCGGCAGAAGTGCAGGGCTGGTTACCGGGCGGGGAGCTTCACGCGGACCTGATGGCGCTCCTGCACGTGTATCTTGGCTCTCGCCTGGAAGTCCGCCTGCAGCTGTGTGTCGATCGTAGCCTGCTGCCTGAAGCGACAATGAGCACTCAACCCAAAGCGGGTGCAGTGCAACTGGGCCGCACTGCCGTGATGCGACCGCTGAATGCGGCTAAGACCGCATCACACCCAAAAACAATAACCATCAATCTTGGCCGCTACGAGCGCGTACAGGAAAATATTCACCGCAGGGAGACTGATGAAGATGGCGATTACCGCTGGTAAATTTCCTCTGGTTACGCTGGCTACAGGCATTACGCTGATGCTGGCAGGCTGTGGACTTACTCAGAGTGTTACGGACGGCACTGTCGCCGTGACTAAATCGATTTTTTATAAGCAGGTGAAGGTCCTGCATCTGGATATACGTGCCCGTGAAGCCGTGAACAGCAATGCTGGTGGTGTAGCTCTGTCGACGATTGTGCGTATTTATCAGCTTAAAGATCGCAAAACTTTTGACAGCACGGACTACCCGTCATTGTTTAAAGACGACAGCCAGGCTGTCAAGGCAGACCTGGTGGCGGAGAAAGATATACGGCTGCAGCCGGGTGGCGCTGTCATGGTCGATATGCCAATGGAAAAGTATGCGCAGTATGTGGCAGTGGCCGGGATGTTTATGTCACCGGACCAGGAGAACAACACCTGGCGTGTGGTAATGAGCCGCGATGAGCTTGATCCGGAGAAGGCCCGGGTGATTGAAGCGGGCAACAATCGACTGACTCTGCAGGCGCTGAAAGATGAGTGAATCATCTCGTCCTTCTCTGTATGAAGTACTTTATGGCAATTTCACCGGCGGTCTCGACCTGCATCAGGTCAGCGAGCAGAACCAAGTCATTTTGTCCGTACTCGATAACATGCAGCGCGTTCTCAACTGTCGCGCCGGCACGCTGGCGCATCTGCCTGACTACGGCCTGCCGGATATGACCAAAATACTGCAGGGCATGCCGGGAACGGCCCATGAGCTTATGGGCACATTATCTGCCGTCCTGCTCAAATACGAACCGCGCTTGAAAAAAATAACCGTTGTTCTGCTGGAACAAAATATCCCCGGCGAACTGCGCTATGCCATTGACGCTGAACTTAAAGGGATTGGTCTGGTGCGCTACGGGACTGAATTTATGCCCGAAGGGCGGGTCCTGTTAAGGCATCTCAGGCAACAACAGTATCTCGACACAACTCTCCGTTTATAAGGTCCGATAACATCATGTCCGTAAAATTACAGTTCCTGAAGAAGTTGCAGGTGCGACAACCTGCACCTGTTCCTGCAATCAGCAAGAGTCAGGCTGATATTGCAGAGTTTCGCCAGCGAATGGCTCAGCTGCAGGATGAAATGGACGCGTGGCTGACGGATACGGGACTGAATGTGGAGCCACTAACGGTATCCGTTCCGGATCTGCTGGTAGAGGGCGGAGCTTTTGAGATTTCCGGTATTGTTCTGCGTTATGACTGCCGGGCGGTAAAATTTATGCCGATCTTTCTGTATGGACAGGGCGTCGCCGGTTGTGTCGAGGTGACTTTCTGTTCCGGGGATAAGGTGATTTCTCAAGGACGCCTGTTCATGCGGGTGGGGAGCGCAAATGGCTGGATCTTTACTCCCCCAGATACCTCATCCCGATCCGGACAACTATTGGACGAAGGTGTGTTTTTCGGTCTGATTTTAGCGCTGCTGCCATAGCGATAACATTCATTCCTTTTATGCGTCATTGCATTTTTAATCGCCAAATAGCCTTACAGATCAATTGACAAAATTAACCACACGGATATGCAGGCCCATCCATGATGACCACACACACCACGCTAAAAACCGGCGGCGACCCGCGCACGCTGCCAGATTACGCTAACCTCCGCGATGAACTCAGCAAGCTGACGCATCCTGCTCGCCCGGATGTGAACTGGCAGTATGTCGAAAGACGCTGTCTCTCTCTGTTTGAACAGAACGGCGTGGAGTTGCAGACCGCAGCCTGGTACACCCTTGCCCGTACGCACCTGTCTGGATTAGCTGGCCTGAACGAAGGGCTGTCGATTCTGGAGACCCTGATTAGCCATCAGTGGGACGTTTTCTGGCCGAAGACGCTACACGCTCGTATGGAAATTCTTAGCGGCCTGAGCCAGCGACTGCAGCAGCGCATGCGTATGCTTCCACTCAACAACAGCCATCTTAGTGAGCTTTATCGTGCTGAAGCGTTGCTTACCCGCCTGAGTGCGGTCCTTCAGCGCGTTGAGCTAAAACACCTAAGCCAGTTCGATACGTTACAAACGATGATACGTTCGAATGCTGAACGGCTGGAAAAAAGTAATGACGCATCAGATCTGAATGCACTCATGCTGCCCGATCGCGAATTACCTCATGAGAGGGCAGAGCCGATTGACGAAGTGAAATGGGTCTATGTTGTGCAACCGGAAAACCAGCCTAATGCAGAGGGGCTTACGACAGCGCATGGAGCGGTCAGACCATGGAAGCCCTTTGTCGCCGGGATGTGTTCTATGCTGGTGGTCTGCGTCGCCGTAGCGTGGGGAGGGGGCTTTCTCTCCAGACCCGATCCCTTAACGACTCAGGCCATTGCCTCGCTGGCGCCGTTACCTGAAGTGCTTACACCTGTTCAGCAAGACGCGTTAACGCAGCGAGGAACGTTACCGTCTACGTTTATCTCAGATACGCAGCAGCAGCTTACACGGCTGGATAAACTGTCTCCTGACTGGAATATTTCCTACAGCCTACAGCTGTTAAAGCAGCTCCAGACATTACGGCCCGAAGAGGCTAAAGCGCTGATAATACAGTGGCAAAAAAAGTTTAACGCGACGGCGTTGCCCGTAGACGCAATGAACAGCTGGTATCAGGGGATGATGACGCTTCAGCAACTGAGTGATCGGCTGAGTAGTCTGGATGAGCAAAAAGGAAAATATATATCCGTGAGTGAGCTTAAATCCGTGGTTTTTTCGACTATGCAGTCATTTAACCATGCGATACCCGCTGAAGAGCAGCTCAGGCGCCTGTCGCAGTATCCTGCAGGAAGTGCGCTCCCTGAAGCAGAAAAGACCCAACTTGAGCTTCACCTAAAGCAACTGGCAACGCGTTATGCTCAAATAAAGCAGAATGCTTTTGTTCAATGAGTTTTTGCAGCGAACAGACTAATTTGGGTTAAAAACAGAGGAAGATAAAAGTGTCCCCTGCAGGAATCGAATTTTAGCTTAATTGTTTGTTTTTAATGATAAAAAAACATATATTTTATTTTGATGCCATCATAGGTACCATCACTAGTGACGAGCCATTGAGATCACAAGCTGCCACACCAGGGCGCTTCTCTTAGGAGCATTAGTTCATTATCTGTATAAAATTTGTGCAAAAAAAACACCCGCATCTTTAGATTGTGTACTGGTGTTTAGAGTAACAAAATTCTCTGTTGAGCGGTGAAACATGAAAAATAAATTTCAAACAAGCAATGCTAATTCAATAAAATTATGAACTATCTGATGTCCTTGTATTCTGCTGCAAACCATACTAACTCATGGTTTTTTATTTTTCGCTCAGACTTTTTATCATACGGTTTAGCTGAAAATGTTATATAATACACACCCTTACTATCTACCTTTACGGCATATGGAATTTTTCTTTCCCCATCAACCGGAATTTCCATTATTCGAAATCTTGTATTTTTAATTGATGGGTCAGATGATATGGTTTCATAGAAATTTGGCGTATAGGATTCCTTGGCAATTATTTTATCATTTTTTAAATATACTCTCTTTATTGTTAATGCATCGTCATCTAAGAATAAAGAAACTTTTTCCTTACCAACATTTTTTATAGTTACTGTTGGGTAGATGTAGTATCCATTATCAGTGTCTGAAGTGAATACAGTGTCTAAGGTTACAGTTGTTGATTCGGAGTTTTTTATTCTTTCCTTAATTTCATAAAGCTCTGTCCTAGCTCTTTCTCTTTGATCCAACAAGTGGTATGTCATTGCTGCCCAAACTAACGTAAGGGCAGTAACAACTGCAATAATTATATTATAAGTCGCTTGGTGTTCTTTGAATGGGAAACAAATGCATTTTCCCAGGAAAATTCCGCAGGATTTAGCTTTGCTTCTTAACGTCATTATCTTGTACCTTTATTCGAATCTTCAACTTCTGGAAATTCACTATCACTAATTTTTTTAATAGTCTCAATAACTTTTTTATTCTGCATAGGCATTGCCAGTTCAAGTTTTTTGATAACAACTTCCATATCATTATCATTCTTTATTTCATGTACAGCTAGTTTGATTGGAACTGCAATCTGATTTGCTATTTCAATATCTTGCTGATCTGCAAATGTTGGGGTTACACTGAGAAGTTCACATATAGCGATAGTAAAAGCAATTACGGAAACCCTAGTCTTACCTGTAAAACCCGTCCAGTAATCACCAGGGGACATAAATGATTGCTGAGTAGTAAGATTTAATAAATCATTGCTGGCGAGAAGAGATAACTGCTTTTTGATATCATCGAGACTAATAGACGAGTCAAATGTATTTTCATTGAACTTATCTTCAACTAATGTTGCTAAAGCCTCTAATTTATTCAAAACCTCTGCATATTTAGTTACTGAGTAATGATGGATATCATCTTCTTGGTTTATGCGAGAACTTGAATAAACGGTTCCGTCACTTATAAATACGGTATTTAACCAATGATAAATCGATCTCAGATGCTCAGCTGCAGAAAAAACAGTCTGGTTGGCTTTAAAAGAGCGCTTTACAGCATCAGGTATGTTTTCACGGTTATAAGAGCGGCCCCATGTAACATCACGTCTAATTTTAAAATCAAGATCCTTGGATATTTTGTCATCGATATTATAGTTGATAACTTCATCAGAACAATAAGCGTCTGATGTTATTATTCCAGCAACAACGACTCCTGAACCTATAGTGAAAATCAAATCACCAACATTCATATTGAAGAGGAATTTTTTAACTTGGTTAACGTTAGCGCTAATGATCTGCTGAGAATAGCCTTTTTTTGCGGCATCAACATAATATTCATGCATTAGACTTTCAAAATCGTCTTCACTTATTGGACCATCATTAGTAATAAAGTCGTCAAAATGCCCTATTGCTGCAACCTTTCCGTGGAGAAAATGACCAAAGAATTCATAATCTCTTCCAGGCCTTACTACCCAGCAATTTGCATTTAAATCCATATTTAAGACAATACATTCGGCCATTGAAGGACTCCATGTCTAATTTGTTTTATTGACAATGTAACTCAAAATTGCTTAAGACACGTTAATGCCAAAGTTTTACGCTAAGTTACATATGATTATATCTTTATTTTTTACTTACGCAAATAAATTAACTTATTAAAATTAAAGGTTTTTTCCATTGTGTGAAATATTTTTTTGAGTGAAACTTGTTCAACAACCCTGTTGAATGCAGTGCTTTTAGATTGCTTTTGAAATAATATACCTGTGTTATTATCGTGAATCTAATTAAGATTCCATTTCTAATGGATATAAAATGGTTTTGTTTAAGTCGTTGGACGTCAAATAGCACTGCTACAGTTTATTCGAAATTACCCTACGGCACGCACAGCCCCGCCCGCCTGCCCGCTCCACTTAACAGGGGGGGGTTCATGCGCATCGTAAATCGCTTCAGGAGCCGCCACACAAGGGCTTTTGTGTCAAAAATAACGCATAACTGTCATGCGTTTTCATGCAGCATAGACATGCATTCAGGCTACAGACATCAAAAACCCGGCAAAGGCCGGGCTGAAGTGAGTGGTTCTGTTCAGATCAAAACAGTTTTCTTTTTTTCCTGTCATCATGTGAGCCTGATACCGGTTCTGAACCGGCCAGGCTCATCACGTCGTCCCGGAATCTCAACGGCAATATTTCACTCGTCCATTTCAGCATGAGATTAAGGATGAATTCACGATACAGTGTATCTGCATCATTTGTACCTTCAATAATGCCGGGTATATGTGCTGAGCTATCCCGTTCAAATTGTCTGTACTTCATCCTGAGCAGGCTGCTCAATTCAGCACCGTTGAAAATAAAAAAGTCACGCAGAAGCTCATCGATACGCTCTTCCGTGATGCCATGATGGCAGTTTACGTAGGCGTTTGCCTTACGACCTGTCACGTTAGCCAGTACCGGCAACTGCTCTTCTTTTTCAGTGATCAGACCGACCAGTTCAGCGGCTGTGTCCTGTTGTTCCAGATACTCAGCCCGAAGAGCTTTCATCTCTGGGGTCACGATACCGCCGTTCTGGCTAAGCAATTCCCTGAACTGCACCCGATTGTCTTTGCTCGCCTGTTCAGTTTCGGCCTGATGCTGACGCAGAGCCCTGAGGTTCTCAATAGCTGCATCTTCGACCTGTCTGGCCTCCACCCAGGCCTGCATTTTTTGGTAAAGGTCAATTATCCTGGACTGCCAGTCGGAAGAAAGGCCTTTTGTCAGTGTTTCCGTCTGGCGGGCGATTTCATCTGCAGGCAACCGCATGAGCCAATCCGCATCCTGAAGTGGTTTCTTTGCCCTGGCGAGGAGTGTCACTACATGTCCGGTTGCGGCCTGAATCTGGTTTTCGGTCAATTGTTGTTCTGTCATATTATGGTTCCTCCCCATTTTATTGTGCATGACGGTCTTTAAGGGTACAGGCCGAGCCGTAGCGGCCCAGCGTCTGCGACTTACGTGCGGGGGAATCATCCTGCGACTCAGGTTCAGATGGCACGGGTTTATGCGGCTTCATAATTATCGTGTCAACGCTTTCCAGCGCTGTAAATGTGCAGGAACATTCAAGATTCTGGCACTGATACCATGAGCGTTTAACGGAAGGTGCTTCATAAGAACTGGTTCTGGCATGGGCCATAGTGCCGCATTCAGGACATTTCAGCGCCATTACAACCCCTCCGATACACTGTTGTTTTTTTGCAGCAACATCTGTTCCTGCCGGATCTTCATCTTATGCAGGGCTGCAGGGGATAGTTGCTTACTGAAATCCAGACGGGCCGCATAATCCGGGGCTACGCCCGCCAGTTTAAACACAGGGTCCTGGTCCGGCATCACATCGTTAGTGAGAGCCGGTTTGGTGATATTTTTATGAATAAAGTCTTTCAGCAATGTGTCCGGGTCATTAACTGAATGCACCACACCGACAACTGCGCTGGCTTCCCGGCCCATTGTAGATTTCAGCAGACTCAGTGTCTGGATTAGGGCCTTACCATGCAATTGCATAAAATCTTCCCAGATTTGTTTTGCGCGAATACCCACAAGGTTGTCGTGTGCGTGGATGTACTTTCCGGCTAATTCCGCAACTTCCTGCGGCAAAAGTGTATTCTCGCATTCCTGAGCCGCCAGCAGATCGTCGAAATCTTCAAGCGTTTCACGTCCCAGCGCAATTTCCGTGCGCAGCTTTTTCATTTCCTTTGAGACTACGCCCTGACTTTCACGAAACAGCGTACGCCACTCCTCATTCAGCGCGTTAGTCGTGGCTTCCATTTCAGCGCGGCGCTGTCGGATTGTCGCAATATTATCTGCTGCCGCTTTTTGCTGACAACGTGCTTCAAGCCATGCGTTTCTGGCTGTGTTAAGGGTTTCCAGTGCCCGCTGCGTTACAGCCGGAAAAGTGGAAAGGTTGTTATTCTCTGCGGTGTTGTTCATGACTTCTCCTGTCGGGTTGGTTCGTTACGTCAATTGTGTCGTGGCTGACACAAGCACACTATCGGTGGTCAGTGTGTGGTGTCTGGCACAACGGGCGTTTACGGTTATTCAGACGCTGCTATGACAGCCAGCCAGATAAAAATGCCTCGGTTTCAGTCTGCTTTATGTCCCCGGTGCGGTGGAACAGGTGGAACAGGTGTTACCTCCTTGTTTTGTAAAACATTTATAGTTACAGCGCAGGTGGAACATCGCGGGTAACAAGGTGGAACAGCGGATCGGCTGGCGTTCCACCTGTTCCACCTCACTATTTCAGAAGGTGAAACAGTTTCAGCCCCTGTAAAACACGGATGTTCCACCTGTTTCACCTGTTACCCTCAATAAATAAGACTCACGCAAAGCCTTAACCCGGCACCTCGCTGTTGAAGACATAGAGCCTGCGGGGATTCATCTCTGGAGGGCGAACGGTTGTCTGGAGCTTTCCGTCGGCAGAAGGCAGCAGATATCCACGATCCGCGCATAAACGCGCCACCTTGCGCGGGTCAAATCCCCGGCAGATTTCTTTCCAGCCGGACGGCATGACGTAGAACGTGGTGACAGCTTCCGTGCCCTGCGCGGTACTGCCTTTCTCCACCCTGCGCCAGCCCACCATATTGCCGGGGCGGTTGCGCTCGTCGTGCCAGTCTGCAAAGCGGCTGTACTGATTCGCGGTAAAGAAACTGCGTACCTGCTCCAGTGCGGCAATATCTTCCTGGTTGGCGGTGTGCCCGCGATCTTTCAGCCATGCGTTCAGGCAGACGCGGGTTGCCCGCAGGGCTTCCCCCTCAGGCCAGCCGGTGATCCCCAGGCGGGTTGCCAGCTCACCCGCCATCGCCACCAGTGCAAAGCGGTTCACTGCCCGGCCCACCTGATTGCCCGCATCTTTCGGGGTCAGAGCGGCGGTATATTCCTTCATCAGTGACTTTGCCTGTGCCGTCAGCCCGTTAAGGTCAGCGGTCAGGGCTTTCAGCCACTCCCGGAACGGCGAACCGTAGTAGCTGGACGTAGCCCATTCCAGATGTTCTGCCAGTGCCTTGCCGCTGTCGAAGCCGTGCAGCTCCTCAAATACGCCAAATTTTCCGGAATCGCTGGGGATCTGGATCATCCTGACTTCCATCCCGGCAAAAGTACGCTCACCGGCTTTTGCCGCATGTTCAGTCAGTGACAGCTCGCCGGTTGAAAAGAACAGCAGCCGCCACTGCTTACGGGTGCGCAGCTCACCGTCCGTACCGGCACGGCCCTTGCCCTGACCGTTTGCCAGCATGTAGGCGATATTGCCTGCCTCGCGTCCGTCCACCTCCCGGATCTCATCGAGCATCATGGCGGCATCGTTGCGGCGGCTGGCGCATCCCTCCAGCGCGTTGCCGGTTGCCCGCCACGTCTGCCAGTAGTCAGGCCCCCCGCAGACGGAAGTTGCCGCTTTCATGGTGGTGGTCTTACCGTCCGTCGATTCCCCCTTTAGGTGGTAGCCGCCGCCGTCCATACCAACCAGCCGTAACAGGGGTGCAGCAAAGGCCAGACTGACGGCAAACGCCACGCGGGAGTTGCCGGTGCAGTAGCGGGAAACGTGCTCCCGCCATTCCTCCGTTGTACCTGACACACGGAAATCGCGCCCCTGCACGGAAGTGGTCTGGAGAATGACACCCTCAGCACCTTCACCGCTGACCTCATCCTGCAGGACATAAACCTGACCATGCCAGCCAGTGCGGCTGACGCAGGTCACGCGGCGTTCCGGTTTACAGAGCGAGATATATTCCATCAGGCGGGCGCGGGCCTCACCGGTGGTGCTGATATAGGACAGCCCGTTAACCAGCAGTACCCGGCGCAGCTCCTCACCGCTGCCACTGAGCATTTCCATCGGCATCGCCCAGCGGCGGCGCTCTCCCCACGTATCTTCCCACTCCAGCAGTCGCCCGAAGTTACCGCCATCAGCATCGCAGGTGATTGCCGTTACGCGCAGGGGGTTGCATATTTTGACGTTCTGGATCTCCGTCTCACCGTTGCGCTGTACCTGTTTTTCATACCAGAGATATTCCTGGGTTAGACGGAACCCGTGCGGCAGCTGCGTGCGGCCCTCCCCGCACAGCACCAGACCGTTGCGAAAGGCTTCACGGGCACGGGTAATACCGTGCTCCCGATGGAAATCATTCCAGTCAGCCTTAATCTCTCCAGGTGGCAGCGTCATCCAGCCGCCGACGGCTTTTGCCGCCCGTTCAGCAAAGGATCTGCCGGGATTCTCGCCCCCGTCCTGAAAATCGTTATCACCGGCGATGATAATTTTTACCTCAGGCCAGCGTGCCCGCAGCGACTGCGCCACGTTGGGCAGGTTGCCCGCCGATATGGCAGCCACTACGCACCCGGCGGTGAGCTGGCTTACCGTCAGCGCCGTGGCGTAACCTTCGGTAATCACCACCTGTACCGGCGGTTCAGACGGTAACGGGCTGAGCGCCACAAACGCGCCTTTCATCGTGCTGCCGGGCAGTATGCTTTTTTCACCCGTCGGGGCGATAAGCTGCGCACCGGTCACGGCTCCGGCGTTTGTCGTGAGCGGTAACAGCAGGGAACCGGCAGGAAAATCCTTACCGCTGATATGCTGCACGCTCCCTGTCAGGGAGGCCGGATATCCGGCAAACCCCTTTCCGGTCAGATAGGGGCTTTCTCCTGTGTGGCTCTCTTTCATCAGCGCCGCCACGGTAAGACTCATATCGCGTTTAGGGGCTTTTTGCCTGGCGGGCTTAACAGGCAGTTCCTGCACTTCCGGCACAGTAAGCACCTGCGCCACCTCCTGCGCGGCCTTTCTGACGCCGTAACCGGTCATGAGCTTAACCAGATCCAGACCGTCACCATTGCCGCACTGGCTGCAAATCCACGTCCCGCGCCCGTCAAGGTCATCGAGGCGAAAACGATCCTTGCCCCCACATTTCGGACATGGACCGTGCCTGCCGTTTTCAGGTATATCTATACGCAGCATCTGCAGAATAACGGGCCATTTCCCCCGCGCTGCGGCTGAAATCTGCGTAACCGTCTGTGTTGTCATACTTCCCCCTGATACAGCGCCACACCCGTGCTGCAGAAATCATCAAAGGCCGCCGGAAGCGTGCGGTACAGCTCCGCCATCACTTCACAGCCGCGCACGGTCAGTACCGGCGGCGCTGTCAGCAGTGACGGCTCCAGCATGTCGGTCAGCAGTGCCAGCGCGACAGCGGCGCCCTGTGCTTCGCCGTACTCGTTGATCAGTGCGCACTCGATATGCAGGGCAATGGCCATTTCAATACGCTCAACCGTCAGGCTGTGCGGACCATACTGATCGCAGCCGGTTTCATTCAGCGCTTTCTGGCGCCATGCCGATGCAATAGCCCGCCGGTAAAGCGCAGTAGTCATTTCTGCCGGAAAAATAGAAACCTGTGGCTGGTTCATTGGGTGCCTCCTTCAATCAGTTCGCAGCTGTGCGCAATATCCGTTAAATCTGCCCGCAGGTACTCCATCAGCGCGGCAATGCCTGGCGCACAGCCTGCATCCAGCGTTCCGCCCTGACACGGATATTCAGAAAAGAGAAGCTGGAGCATGTCGCAGGCATTTCTTGCGCGGGTCAGCTTTCCGAAACCGTCCTCTGACAACCCATAGGAAAAAGCACCGGTATTGTGTTTTTCAGGCAAAGCGTGGCCCTGAGCACCGTTGTGCCCGTTTGAAATATTCATCATGGATTACTCCGTTTTCAGCGGTGTTTTGTCAGAGAAACTTTGAATAGTGTTTGTCGTCAGGTTCAGCAGAGCGCCGTATGCTGCGCTCCCGCCAGCGGATAAATGCCACAGAAGGATGCAGTGTCAGCGGGCCGGAGCCACTGCCGCCTGCCGGAGCTGGCGAAGGTTTGAAAAGTGGCGCATCAAACAGGGGAGTATACTGCTGCTCAAACCATGCCAGAGGGCATGAAGAAAGCTTATTGTCGCTGTCATAACGAATCAGCACTTCACAGCTGAATTCAGGATTAACCAGCGCCACGGAGGTAGACGCTTCAATTAATCGGATGATTGTCACGGTCCAGCCACGTTCATGCTGCCAGCGTTCGCCGGGTTGCGGATAATTACGCATGTTCACCTCCGCAAGGAATGCGACCGGCTAAGCTCAGCATGTAGTCCGGGGCTAGTCTGCGCCGCGCTGACCGCTCGTTATCTGCGGTGATCCTTAACATCACTGGACGGGCATTACGTTGAATGCGGTTGATCGCAGCAAATAACCAAGTACACTTCTGTTTAGCCATCTTCGTTTCCTCATACAGCGGATTGGTTAGAAGCCCGTTTAGTGTTCCAGCACTATCGGGCTTTGCATACATAAGGTGAATCGCACCTCTGCTTTTAAACCTACCCTCTAGTGAATCGCACTTCAAGTCTTTTATTATTATTTTTTTTGCGTATACTGAATCGCACCTAACACAAGGAGATCCAGTAATGGCAACGGGTTCAACTAACAACAAGTCGCAGCAGCTTAATGCTCGCTTCCCGCATGATGTGGTTGCAGAATTAGAAAGTAGCCTCGACGATGGCGAGACGAAAGCGCAATTTATTGTCACCGCTGTTAAAGGCGAGATTAAACGCCGCCAGCGTAAGAAAGCTAAGCTCGAGCCGGGAACCTGAACTACGTCATGAGGTATAACCAGAGCTTGCTGACATATTTTACTAAATATATATTTTTGCGAGCTCTTCAATAATAATTGTTGGGCTTTTATCATGTTGCTCATTCCACTCACCACACGATGTATATATTCTTTATTAAATAAATAGATTCACTTCCAATTGTGGAAATTAAGCTAAGTACTATAAATTTTATTCGTTGATTAACTATTTTTTTTAGCTGCCAGCCAAGCACGGATCTCTGCTGCATCATAAACTGATACTCGTTCTGATAGGCGGGTAGACTTCGGGAAGTCGGGTTTGGTTTTTTCCCAGCGCCATAGTGTGACAGTAGTGACTTTAAGGAAATCTGCTGTAGCTTTTGGTCTCGCATGACCATCTTGAGGATATGAATGTATAGTCATATATATTTACCTGCTGTGTTAAGTTACCTATGTGATTAACACAGCAGATTAAAATATTTTTCTGAATCAAAGTATTCTAAATTTTGAACGATCTATTAAAAATTTTAAAGATTCAGATAGCGTTCAAGTGTCGGTGAAGATGGAATTTCATAATCAATATCAGTACCCTTTGATTTCAACTCATCGAGGTAGTCTCTCAAGATTTTATGTCGATTATTTGCTGTGGTTGATAGTATATTTTTATTTAACGTCGGATTAGACTGTATTAAAAATCTAATAAAATTAGATAATTTCTCTTTTTGGGGTGAGATGGATTTAGTATCATCATTTTCATCAGGATTTAATGAATCTTCCATATATGGTAGTGAC
>NZ_JADBRK010000014.1:0-114121 GCF_014930595.1 Enterobacter cloacae complex sp. P42RS | reverse complement strand
CCCGCAGGCCGCGTGACCGCGATGCCCGCCCCCACGCCCAGCACAACCGCGATGGCGCTTGAGAGCGCCACCAGCCAGAGATGCGCCAGGGCGAGATTAATGAAGCTCTCCTGCTGATACACCGGCCGTGGTAGCCCCGGAAAAAGAGTGTTAAACAGCGCCGCGCTGTGAGGCATCAGAAACAGTAAGGCGACAAAGAGCGCTACCAGCCAGAGGAGCGGATCACGCAGTGCCTTCACGCGTCACCCCCCCGGCCAGCAGATCGCGAAAATGCAGGCTGCCGCACGGCGCACCCCTGACATCCGCCACGGGCAGGACTTCGCACCGACGCGCGACAAACGCGGAGAGGGCATCCCGCAGGCTCATCTGCTCCTGTAGCGGTTCCCCGCCGGGCGGTGCATTCTCCCGGCGCATATAGTCTCCGACCGTCCGCAGGGAGAGCAGCCTGACGCCCAGCTCGCTGCGGCCAAAAAACTCGCGCACAAAGTCATTCTTTGGGCTGGTCAGCAGCGCAAGCGGCACGCCCTGCTGCACCACCTCGCCGTGGTCCATCAGCACCAGATGGTCGGCCAGGCGCAGGGCTTCATCTATATCGTGCGTCACGAGGACGATGGTTCGACCAAGAATGCGGTGAATGCGGGTCATCTCCGTTTGCAGCGCCCCGCGCGTAACGGGATCCAGCGCGCCAAAGGGTTCATCCATCAGCAGCACCTGCGGGTTAGCCGCCAGCGCGCGCGCCACGCCCACGCGCTGCTGTTGTCCACCGGAGAGCTGGTGAGGATAGCGGTTGCGCAACGCGGGCTCCAGCCCCAGCAGAGACATCAGTTCATCAACGCGGTCAGCGATTTTAGCCCGCGACCATTTCTCCAGCTGCAGCACGGTGGCGATGTTCTGTGCCACCGTCCAGTGCGGAAACAGGCCGATAGACTGAATGGCATAGCCCATTCGGCGGCGCAGCTCCAGCACCGGCAGGCTGCGGATCTCTTCCCCGGCAAAGCGAATTAACCCGCTGTCATGCTCCACCAGCCGGTTGATCATCTTCAGCGTGGTGGATTTTCCCGAGCCCGAAGTGCCAATCAGCACGGAAAATGCCCCCTCGGCAAAGTTCAGGTTCAGATGGCTTGCCGCCGGGCGGCCGGCAAAGGTTTTACTCACATCATGAAATTCAATCATTGGCTCTTCTCCTGAGCAGCGCGAGCCATAAGGCAAACAGGGCGTCGACGACAACCGCCAGCGCAATGGTAGGGACTACGCCTAACAACACCAGATCGAGGGCGCTGCTCAGCAGCCCCTGGAACACCAGCGCGCCAAAGCCGCCCGCTCCAATCAGCGCGGCAATCACCGCCATGCCAACGGTCTGAACCGCTACCACCCGCAGGCTGCGCAGCAGCAGGGGCAGCGCCAGCGGGAGCTGTATCTTCCAGAAACACTGTCGCGCGCTCATCCCCATCGCATGGGCGCTTTCCAGCACATCCGGCGCAACCTGGCTTAAGCCGGCGACTACGCCGCGCACCAGCGGGAGCAGCGCGTACAGCACCAGCGCAATCAGCGCGGGTGTTAACCCCGTTCCGGCGATACCCACCGCGCCCAGCGCGGGAAACGACTTCACCAGCCCGGCCAGGGGGGCAATCAGCAGGCCAAACAGCGCAACGGAGGGAATGGTCTGGATGACGTTGAGCACGGCAAAGATGCTACCCTGACGTGAGGGATGACGGTAACACCACATGCCGAGCGGTATCCCGATCAGCAGCGCCGGGATCAGCGTGCCGAAAAGGATCGTCAAATGTTGCGCCAGGGCATCATCAAATACCTCCTGACGGTTGGCGTACTCTTTTAACAGCGAGAGGTCGTTCAGTTCACCACTGAACAATAACAGCAGCGGAATAGACCATATCTGCGCATTAAGCACCCAGCGCCAGACAGAACTGGCGATGAGACGACGAATCGCATCGCTGCTGGCCAGTAAACACAAAGCCACCCAGAGCCACAGGCCGCTACCTGGCGTAGTTCTCGCCAGCGGACTTTCCGCCGAGGCCATATGCGTTGCCGCCAGCCCCGCGCTCCAGAACAGCGCGATAAAGAGACCTTCCGAGAGCAGCAGCGTTAGCCACTGCGCCGTTCGCCCTTGCCAGAGCGACAGTCCAACCCACGCGGCCAGCGCAGCCGCCAGCCACCACGGCGTGAACGACCATACGTCCCAGAGAGCACGCCCTTCCCCCGACATCAGGCGGTTAGGCGCGACGTTCACAAACGGTAACGCGACCGCCGCGATGGCCACGCAGGCCAACAGCAGCAGTACGCGGTTATGACATTTTATTGGCACAGCCCTTTCCCGTTACTTCACAAGCCCTTGTTGTTTCAGGAAGTCGGCGGCCACTTTTTTGGCATCCAGTCCCTCGACGGCAATGCTGGCATTCAGCTGTTGCAGCGTTTTTTCATCCAGCTTTTCGAAGACCGGTTTGAGCCATTCAGCAATATCCGGGTAGGCTTTCAGTACCGCCTCACGCACAACCGGGGTTGGAGCGTAGATCGGCTGAACGCCTTTTGGATCGGTCAGGGTTTGCAGGCCCAGCGCCGCGACCGGGCCGTCGGTGCCGTAGGCCATCGCCGCGTTAACGCCGGAGGTTTGCTGCGCCGCCGCCTTAATGGTTACCGCCGTATCTCCGCCCGCCAGCGAGAGCAGTTGTGCCTGGTCGAGCTTGAAGTCGTAGGCTTTTTCAAACGCCGGCAGCGCGTCAGGACGCTCGATAAACTCCGCGGACGCCGCGAGCTTGAAGTCGCCCTTCTCTTTCAGGTAGCGGCTGAGATCCGCAAGCGAGGTGAGCTTCCCTTTCTCCGCCACGTCCTTACGCACGGCGATAGTCCAGGTATTGTTGGCCGGGGCCGGGGTCAGCCAGACCAGCTTGTTCTGTTCCGCGTCGAGTTTTTTGACTTTTTCATAGCCAGCTTTGGCGTTTTTCCATGCTGGATCGTTCTCTTCTTTAAAGAAGAACGCGCCGTTGCCGGTATATTCAGGATAGATATCCAGCTCGCCGGAGGTAATCGCGCCGCGCACGACGGGCGTGGTGCCCAGTTGAACTTTATTGACGGTTTTCACGCCGTGGCTTTCCAGCACCTGGAGAATAATATTCCCGAGCAGCGCGCCCTCGGTATCGATCTTTGAGCCCACTTTTACCGGCTCCGCCGCCTGTAACGGCAGGCTTAGCGCCGCGAGTAGCGCCGCAGAAACTACCATCCCCGATTTAATCGTCATTCCACTATCCTCATTTTTTTTGCTGCCTTTTTCAGAGGCTTGAGAGAAAAGCGTAGCTTAAAACGGCGGATTTACCCGGCAAAATGCCTTTTTAGCATAAGGTAAGACGCATCCCCCGATGGACGGGGGATGCAAAGGAGGGAAAGGTTACAGCAGCTCGAACTCGCCTTTATTTACGCGGGCGGAATCCACCCCGATAAAGACGTTAAACTTGCCCGGTTCCGCATCATATTTCATCTGCTGGTTCCAGAACTTGAGCGCATCCACGTCAATCGGGAAGCTGATGGTTTTGGTTTCGCCAGGCTTGAGATTGACCTTCTCAAAGCCGCGCAGCTGCTTCACAGGACGGCTCATCGAGGCGGTGACATCCTGCACGTACATCTGAATCACCGTTGCCCCTTCACGCTTGCCGGTGTTGGTCACCTCGACGCTGGCGGTGACCTTGCCGTCACGCTTCAGGCTCGGCGCCGACATTTTCACCTCAGAGACCTTGAAGGTGGTGTAGCTCAGGCCATAACCAAACGGGTAGAGCGGGCCGTTAGCTTCGTCAAAGTAACGAGACGTGTATTTGTTCGGCTTGTCGGCGTTGTACGGGCGGCCGGTGTTCAGGTGGCTGTAGTAAACCGGGATCTGCCCGACGGAGCGCGGGAAGGACATCGGCAGCTTGCCCGACGGGTTGTAATCGCCAAACAATACGTCGGCGATGGCGTTACCGCCTTCGGTGCCGGCGAACCAGGTTTCCAGAATGGCGTCAGCCTGCTGGTCCTCTTTCACCAGCGCCAGCGGACGACCGTTCATCAGCACCAGCACCAGCGGCTTGCCGGTCGCTTTCAGGGCGGCGATCAGATCGCGCTGGCTCTGCGGGATGGTAATGTCGGTACGGCTGGAAGCTTCGTGCGCCATACCCTGCGCTTCCCCCACGACCGCGACAACGACGTCAGACTGCTTCGCCGCGTTGACCGCTTCGTCGATCATCTCCTTCGGCGTGCGCGGATCGACCTTCACCGCTTCCTCGTACTGGTTGAGGAAGGTGACGATGTCTTTATCGTCGGTGACGTTCGCCCCTTTGGCGTACACCACTTTGGCGTTTTCACCGACGGCGCTCTTGATGCCGGTCAGGACGGTAACGGACTGATCGGCCACGCCCGCAGCAGACCAGCTCCCCATCACGTCGCGCTTGCTGTCAGCCAGCGGGCCGACCACAGCAATAGTGCCGGATTTTTTCAGCGGCAGCGTGTCGAGGCGGTTCTTCAGCAGCACCAGGCTTTCGCGCGCCACTTCACGCGCTTCTTTGCGATGCAGGCGGCTTTCGGCGTTAGTATCCGCCGGGTCAGAATCTTTCGGCCCCAGGTGGCTGTACGGATCGTTAAACAGCCCCATGTCATATTTCACGTTCAGCACGTGGCGCGCGGCATCGTCCAGCTCCGCCATCGTTACCTTGCCGCTCTTCACCAGCCCCGGCAGGTATTTGCTGTAGTACTCGTCGCTCATGCTCATGTTGATGCCGGACTTGAGCGCCACGCGCACCGCGTCTTCCGGATCGGACGCCGTGCCGTGCTTGATCAGCTCTTTAATCGCGCCGTGGTCGGAAACAGTGATGCCCTTAAAGCCCCACTGGTCACGCAGGACGTCTTTCAGCAGCCAGGAATCGGAGGTCGCAGGCGTGCCGTTCAGCGAGTTCAGCGCCACCATCACCGCGCCGCTGCCCGCATCCAGCCCTGCCTTGTACGGCGGCATGTAGTCGTTAAACAGGCGCTGTGGGCTCATGTCGACGGTGTTGTACTCTTTACCGCCTTCCACGGCGCCGTAGGCCGCAAAGTGTTTAACGCTGGTCATCACCGAGTAACGGTCCGCCGGGCTCTTGCCCTGCATCGCTTCCACCATGGTTTTGCCCATCGTGGCCGTTAAATAGGTGTCTTCACCGAAGCCTTCCGAGGCGCGGCCCCAGCGCGGATCGCGCGAGACGTCCACCATCGGTGCCCAGGTCATGTTCAGGCCGTCGTCCGCCGCTTCATAGGCCGACACGCGCCCGACGGTTTTCACCGCGTCGAGGTTAAATGAGGAGGCTAAGCCGAGGCTGATTGGGAAGACGGTGCGCTGGCCGTGCACCACGTCATAGGCGAAGAACAGAGGGATTTTCAGGCGGCTGAGCTGCATCACCTGATCCTGCATGGCGCGGATATCCTGGCGGGTGACGGTGTTAAAAATCGCGCCCACCTGGTTCTCTTTGATCATCTCGCGGATGGCCTCTTTCGGGTTATCCGGGCCAACGCTGATCAGACGCAGCTGGCCGATTTTTTCATCGACCGTCATCTTCTTAAGCAACTCCGTGACAAACGCGTCGCGGGCTTCAGGCGTGAGCGGGTGATTACCAAACAAATCCTCTGCCAGCGCAGGTTGCAGCGCCAGGCTGACGGCGACACCTACAGAACATAGCCATTTCATGTTGTTATTCTCTCTCATCAATAACCGTGGGAAGCACCCGGCCAGACCGTGCGAAAAGCGCAGTGTGCCATAAACCCTCTGAACGTTGCAGGGTTATTCTCTGATTTTTCTCGTGAATACTCGACCGCTGAACAGTTAATCGCGCTATGCTTTACAGCGAGAAATTTGCCCCACCACAAGGAGTGGAAGATGACTTCTGTTCGAACTGACGATAACAAAACATTTATTAACGAACTGTCGCGCCTGGTTGGCTCCTCTCACCTGCTTACCGACCCGGCCAAAACCGCCCGCTACCGTAAGGGTTTCCGCTCCGGCCAGGGCGACGCGCTGGCGGTGGTCTTCCCCGGCACGCTGCTGGAGCTGTGGCGCGTGCTGAGCGCCTGCGTTGCGGCGGACAAGATTATTTTAATGCAGGCGGCCAACACCGGCCTGACCGAAGGTTCCACGCCGAACGGCAACGATTACGATCGCGATATCGTGATTATCAGCACCCTGCGCCTCGACAAGCTGCACCTGCTGGACAAAGGCGAGCAGGTGCTCGCGTTCCCGGGGACCACGCTCTACTCGCTGGAAAAAGCGCTTAAGCCGCTGGGCCGCGAGCCGCACTCGGTGATCGGCTCCTCCTGCATTGGCGCCTCGGTGGTCGGTGGGATTTGCAATAACTCCGGCGGTTCGCTGGTCCAGCGCGGCCCGGCCTACACCGAAATGTCACTTTTTGCCCGCATCGATGAAAACGGCAAGCTGACGCTGGTGAACCACCTGGGCATCGATCTGGGCGTGACGCCGGAACAGATCCTCAGCAAGCTCGACGACGACCGCGTGAGGGACGAAGACGTGCAGCACGACGGTCGCCACGCGCACGACCACGATTACATCACCCGCGTGCGCGATATCGAGGCCGATACCCCGGCGCGCTATAACGCTGACCCGGACCGCCTGTTTGAATCCTCCGGCTGCGCGGGCAAGCTGGCCGTTTTTGCAGTGCGCCTCGACACTTTCCCGGCAGAGAAAAAGCAGCAGGTGTTTTACATCGGCACTAATCAGCCTGAGGTGCTGACAGAGATACGCCGTCATATTCTGGGCGAATTCACCCATCTGCCGGTGGCGGGCGAGTACATGCATCGGGATATTTACGACATCGCGGAGCGCTACGGGAAAGACACCTTCCTGATGATCGATAAGCTTGGCACCGACAAAATGCCGTTCTTCTTCACCATGAAGGGCCGCACCGACGCGATGCTGGAGAAAGTGCCGCTGTTCAAGCCCCACTTTACCGACCGCTTTATGCAGAAGCTGGGCAACGTTTTCCCTGCGCATCTGCCGGAGCGAATGAAAACCTGGCGTGATAAGTACGAACATCACCTGCTGCTGAAAATGGCCGGGGACGGGATCGCCGAAGCGCAGAGCTGGCTGACCGAGTTCTTCAGGACGGCTGAGGGTGATTTCTTTGCCTGCACGCCGGAAGAAGGCAGCAAAGCCTTCCTGCACCGCTTCGCCGCGGCGGGTGCCGCTATCCGTTACCAGGCGGTGCATTCCGAAGAAGTGGAAGATATTCTGGCGCTGGATATCGCCCTGCGACGCAACGACACCGAATGGTTTGAGCATCTGCCGCCGGAAATCGACAGCAAGCTGGTGCATAAACTCTATTACGGCCACTTTATGTGCTACGTCTTCCATCAGGACTACATCGTCAAAAAAGGGGTAGATGCTCATGAACTGAAGGAGCAGATGCTCGCCCTGCTGCGCGAGCGTGGCGCACAATATCCTGCGGAACACAACGTCGGGCATCTTTATAAAGCCCCTGACGCCCTTAAGCAGTTTTATCGCGAGAATGACCCTACAAACAGCATGAATCCCGGCATAGGGAAAACAACGCGGAAGAAATACTGGAAAGAGAGTGCAGACGCGGAGCAGCGCATAACGCAAGCGTCTGATTAAACCCTACAGCCAAATTTGAGAGATTGTTTCGCGCGCCTTAATCGTAATAGAGTAGCGGTCTGTCGCCGGAGAAATGTTTCTCCGGCATTCTATAATGAGGAGCAGGCGCATCATGTCGGCTGTTGATGTTTTATCCGAAACCGAACTGGAAGTGCGCGACGCCCTTCCCGATGATGTGCATGCCATCGCCGCCATCTATGCCTGGCATGTGCTTCACGGACGCGCATCATTCGAAGAAGTCCCCCCCACCATCGACGAAATGCGTCAGCGCATGAAAAGCGTGGCCGAGAACGGTTTACCGTGGCTCATCGCGCTCTATCGCGGCATCGTGGTGGGCTATTGTTACGCCACCCCTTACCGACCGCGTCAGGCCTATCGCTATACTCTGGAAGAGTCGATTTACGTGGATGCCAGCATCACCGGACGCGGTTTTGGCACCGCATTAATGAACGCGCTGATCGCGCGCTGCGAGCAGGGCCCGTGGCGGCAGATGATTGCCGTTGTGGGAGATGGCAATAATAATTCCGGCTCGTTACGGCTGCATAAAAAACACGGCTTTGAGATTGTCGGTCAGCTTCGCAGCGTGGGGTATAAGAAAGGCGACTGGCGGGATACGGTGATAATGCAGCGCCCGCTCAACGATGGGGACTGGACGCTGCCGGAATAAACGTAAAACGGTAACCTGGGTTACCGTTTTTAGTGTTTTCTCCCTCTCCCGTGGGAGAGGGTCGGGGTGAGGGCATCAACGCGCAGAGGGGAATTAATCGTTTTGCGCCGTCGCCATCTGCTCCGCTTTCTGCTTTTTATAGGTCAATGCCGCAGCCGGAACGGGCTGCACTTTCCCGGTCTCAATCCAGGTCCGCAGGCGGCTCGCATCCGCGAAGTGGGTATATTTCCCGAAGGCATCCATCACCACCAGCGCCACCGGCTTACCGTTAAACACGGTGCGCATCACCAGGCAGTGGCCTGCCGCATTGGTAAACCCGGTTTTGGTTAACTGAATATTCCAGTTCTCGCGGTACACCAGATGGTTCGTGTTGCGAAACGGCAGCGTGTAAGACGGATTCGAGAATGTCGCCATGTCCTCACGCGTGGTGCTGAGCTGGCCGAGCAGCGGGTACTGCTTGCTGGCAATCAGCAGTTTCGTCAGATCGCGGGCCGTGGAGACGTTGTTAATCGACAGACCCGTCGGTTCAACAAAATGAGTATTGCTCATCCCCAGCGCTTTGGCTTTGGCGTTCATCGCGCGGATAAAGGCATCGTAACCGCCAGGATAGTGGTGCGCCAGACTTGCCGCCGCACGGTTTTCGGACGACATCAGCGCCAGCAGCAGCATATTTTTACGGCTGATTTCACTGTTCAGGCGCACGCGAGAGTAGATCCCTTTCATCTCCGGCGTGTGGCTGATATCCACTTTCAGCTTTTCGTCCAGCGGCAGGCGAGCATCAAGCACCACCATCGCGGTCATTAATTTGGTTATTGAGGCGATCGGGCGCACCAGGTCCGGGTGGCTGGCGTAAATCACCTTATTGGTGTTGAGATCAACAATCATCGCGCTGCCGGACGCAATTTGCGGCTGAGCAGCAGCGGTGGTCACCGCGGGCGTTTTGGCGACGGCTGGCACGGCAGCGGACGCGCCCAGCAGCAGCGCCAGGCTAAGTAAGGAGACACGAAATTTCAGCATGGTGAGACTTCTGATAATTATTCACGCACGTAATGACGTACACCGCCTGCGTCGACGAATAAACACAGGCTGGCTTCGGCATCATAGCGGTCACCGTGCTTTGTCGCCAGCGGATAATCGTGAACAGATGCTGCATTGCTGGCATTTACGCCAGCAATGCAGTGAGCTTAGAAGAGACGGTATCCATAACCCCAAAGAATAACCGTCAGTGCCAGTAACACCTCCAGTACCAGCACCCCGATGGCAAGCGTGGAGCCGGAGAAGCTCAGGCCCTCTTCTTTATTGATATTCAGGAAGGTTGGAACGCCCAGATACAGCAGATAACCGGTGTAAAAGAGCGCAACAGTACCGATCAGCGCGCACAGCCAGACCAGTGGATAGAGCGCAACAATACCGCTTAAGAACAGCGGGGTCGCGACGTATCCGGCGAAGACCATACAGTGTGCCAGCGATGGACGCTGTGGGTAGTTACGCGCCATCCAGTGAATGACGCGCCCCATGACCGCCACCCCTGCCAGCATCAGGCCATAAAAGAGAATGGCCAGATAAAGCCCGGTAAACCAGGAGAGCTGAACCACGGTACCGTCACCGAAGTTCCAGCCGATTTGTGTTGTGCCAATAAACGCGCATATTACCGGCACCGCGGCCATCAGCAGCACATGGTGGGTGTAATGATGCGAGACCGTTTCGTTCTCACTTTTGATGACATGCATTTCACGATCGGGATGGGAGAAAAGTCCCCAGACATGGTTCATAGCGCCCCCTTGTTGTCGGCCCGTCAGCGATACCTTAAGTATAATGCAGGCTTTAGATTATTTTATGTACAGTGGGAAATTTCCGTTGATTGCCGCGCGGTTGATTCATGAGGTATATGATTAAACGAGGTACGCAGAGGGAGATAACCGTTACGTAATGGAAATTAACGCACTCATTGAACAATATGGATATGCCGCGCTGGTCATCGGCAGCGTGGCGGAAGGTGAAACCATCACGCTGCTGGGCGGCGTCGCCGCGCATCAGGGCTTACTGAAGTTTCCGCTGGTCGTCGCTGCGGTCGCGCTGGGCGGCATGATTGGCGATCAGCTGCTCTACTTCCTGGGGCTGCGCTTTGGGCCGACGCTGCTCAAGCGTTTCGTTAAACACAAAAAGAAAATCAACCGCGCGCAGCGCCTGATCCAGCGTCACCCTTATCTGTTCGTCATAGGCACCCGCTTTATGTACGGCTTCAGGATCATCGGGCCGATACTGATTGGTGCCAGCCGCCTGCCGCCAAAAATTTTCCTGCCGCTGAATATTGTTGGCGCGATAGCCTGGGCGCTGATCTTCACGACGCTTGGTTACGTGGGTGGCGAGGTGATTGGCCCGTGGCTGCATAACCTTGACCAGCACCTGAAGCACTGGGCGTGGTTGATTCTGGTGGTTGTGGCGGTGATTGGGGTCAGGCTGTGGATGCGGCACAGAGAGAAGAAGCGGGACGAGGAGTGAGTCAGCCTGGTGCCCCTCACCCCTTTGGGGAGAGGGGAAACCTGTTACCCTTCCGGCTTAAACTGCGGGTTCGCCAGCATAAAGCCCCCGTCGACGATAAACGATTGCCCTGTGGTATAGCTGGCGTCGCTGTCACACAGCCACGCCACCAGGCTGGCGATTTCTTTGGTGCGGCCCGGCCTTGCCAGCGGAATTTCCGGCATTGACCCTTCCTTCACTTCGCTGTCGTCCATATCGTTCATCGGCGTGGCAATGGCCCCCGGCGCGACGGCGTTCACCAGAATCTTGTGCTTCACCAGCTCCATCGCCATCGATTTGGTTAAGCCGCCGAGCGCATGTTTCGCAGCCGTGTAAGCGCTGGCATCAGGCAGCGGCGTGTGCTCATGCACCGAGGTGATGTTCACAATCCGCCCCCCTTCCCCCTGCTTCACCATCTGCCGTGCCGCAATCTGCGAGCAGAGAAACGCGCCGTCCACGTCGACGGTAAAAATGTTCCGCCAGTCGTCAAACGCCATCTCAAGAAATGGCGCTTTGGTCATCGCTCCGGCATTGTTAACCAGCACGTCCAGCCGGCCGAAACGCGCAATCAGCGTTTCAATGGCTTCAGCGCCGTCCGGGAGCGTGCTTAAATCAAGATGGATAGCCTCTGCGCGCTGCCCACGCGCTTCAACTTCACGGCAGGTTTCCATCGCCCCTTTTTCATCCGAATGCCAGGTGACGCCAATATCAAACCCGCGCTCTGCCAGCATCAGCGCCGTGGTTTTACCGATCCCGGAATCCGATGCGGTTACAATCGCTACTCTGTTCATACTCACCTCCTGAAAATGTGCAAAGAGGTAAGTATAGATAATCACCCTTTTTAGCCGTGATGATAGCCACCGCCCAGCGCGGACGTCAGCTGTAGCGTGGCATCCACGTACTGCCCTTTCAGGGTCAGTGCAGCGATATGTTCCTTGAGTGCCGGAATTTTGGCCTCGCTGACGCGGGAACCGGCAATAATCCCGACGCTAAAGCGCGCCTGTGCCAGTGCCACCACGCGCGCGGCATCTTTCTCGACCTGCTGCTGTTGCTGATTTTTTGCGGTCAGGGTTTCAACTTCGCTGGCCGTGCGCGCCACCTGATTAACGGCATCGACCACCGCTTTGTTGTAGTTCGCCACCGACAGATTGTTCTGCGCCTGGGCAATATCCAGATTCGCATTCAGCCTGCCGCTGTCGAAGATCGGCAGCGTCAGCCCGGCGGTGACGCCCATTTGCTGGGCGGAGGAACGGAACAGATCGCTCAGATGCAGGGCATCCTGCTGCAAGAATGCCATCAGATTCACGTCGGGATAGAAGGCGGCTTTGGCGGCATCCACTTCGCTCAGGGAAGCTTCAATGTACCAGTGCGCCTCCTGCAGATCCGGGCGGCGAGCCAGCAGCTCGTATCCCAGCGTGGTAGGCAACGCCGCTTCTGCTGCCGGTAAAGCATGGCGAGTCAGTTTCATTGAGGAGGTATTAGTCAGGGCCTGCAGACGTGCCTCAACGGCTTTCATTTTGCCTTTTACCCCGGCAAGCTGCTCTTCGGTTTTACTGGCATTGATATCGGTTTCGACACCTTCTACCGAAGATGTGATCCCGTGCTGATTCAGCTCGCGGTCGGCACCGATGATATTTTCCTGCTCGTGTTTAATCTGTGCGAGAACGTCCCCCACCGCGGCCTGGGTCTGCTACTCCCAGTAAAGCCGCGCGACGCTGCTGGCCAACAGCTGACGCGTCTGCTCCATCTCAGCTTTCTGGGCGTTGACCTTGCCGATACGGGCTTCAACCTGCGCGCGGTTTTTTCCCCACAAATCGAGATCCCAGCCCGCTGTCAGGCCAAAGGTACCGTTGGTATACCACGGCCCGGTGGTGCCCGCGGCCGGATCGGTAATGGCGAAGGGCCCCATCAGCCCTTCCGCAGACATCTTCTGCCGCTCCGCATCGGCGGAAAAATCCATCTGAGGGCCGTCTGCCGCCAGGGTGGCTTTCGCCTGCGCTTCCGCGAGCGTAATACGCTGTCGGGCGATTTGCATATCAGGCGCATCATTTAGCGCCTTCGCGATCAGAGAATTAAGCTGCGGATCGTTATAGTCTTTCCACCATTCGTTTTTCGGCCAGTCCGCATGACGAAGTTGGGTATTAACGGACGCGGCTGTCGTTTGCGTTTGAATTGGCGACACCGTGGAATGTTCCGGTGCGCAGGCAGCCAGCATAAAAACAAGGGGAGCACTCAGAGATAAAATAAGAAAACGTTTCATTACGCCATGCACTCAAAAAAATAAAGGCGCAACTTACGCTTGATGACGCGCTATTTTTTAGTAACGCGTGGCAATCCGCAAATTGTCATACACTTACATACTCGGCAAAATATTCACCGAGTGAATTATTTATTTTTAAATATAACTGCCGATTATTTTGACTGTATAACCCGCGCAATATCAGCCGACGTTTGCAGCGTGCGGATCTCTTGAAATAATCCCAGCGCTTCGCTGTACTCTTTGCGTAAATAACTCAGCCATTGTTTAATTCGCGCGACATGATACAAACCGGTGTCGCCCTGCTTCTCCAGACGGCTGTATTTTTGCAGCAGCGTCACCACGTCTGCCCACGGCATCCGCGGCTCGTTATATTTCACCACCCGGCTGAGGTTTGGCACGTTCAGCGCGCCGCGGCCTATCATCACCGCGTCGCAGCCCGTCTCTTTCATGCACGCCTGCGCGCTCTCGTAGTCCCAGATTTCACCGTTGGCGATAACCGGAATGCTGAGGCGTTTGCGGATCTCGCCAATCGCCTGCCAGTTAATGCGGTCCGCTTTATAGCCATCTTCTTTAGTACGTCCGTGCACCACCAGCTCGGTGGCCCCGGCCTGCTGCACCGCATCGGCAATTTCAAACTGTCGGGCGTCGCTGTCCCACCCCAGGCGCACCTTAACCGTCACCGGCAAATGCGAGGGCACGGCCTCACGCATCGCCTTCGCGCCGCGGTAAATCAGCTCAGGATCTTTCAGCAACGTCGCCCCGCCGCCGCTACCGTTCACCAGCTTCGACGGGCAGCCGCAGTTGAGATCCACCCCGTAAGAACCAAGCGCTACCGCGCGGGCGGCATTTTCCGCCAGCCATTCAGGATACTGACCGAGCAGCTGAATACGCACCAGCGTGCCGGAAGGGGTCCGGCTCTGGCGATGCAGTTCAGGGCAGAGACGATAGAATGACTTTTCTGGCAGCAACATATCGACCACGCGCAGGAACTCCGTCACGCAGAGATCGTAGTCGTTCACCTCGGTAAGCAGCTCGCGCACCAGAGAGTCGAGCACGCCTTCCATTGGGGCCAGTAAAACACGCATAACAGTACCTGTGAAAAAAGACGCGCTATAGTATCTGCTCTGTTTGTGTGTGGAAAGCCCGACGTTCCGATTCGGAATGTCTGGTATGCTCAAAATTCATGATGTGATCCGTGGCACATTTTCGGGTTTAATTGTATGATGAATGCGTTTCATCAAGGACTTTCACCATGAGCAAATCATTGAACATTATCTGGCAATATCTGCGCGCATTCGTCCTGATTTACGCCTGCCTGTATGCCGGCATTTTCATCGCGTCGCTGCTGCCTATCACCATTCCCGGCAGCATTATCGGTATGCTGATCCTCTTCGTTTTACTGGCGCTGCAAATTCTGCCTGCAAAGTGGGTCAATCCCGGCTGCTTCGTCCTAATTCGCTATATGGCACTGCTATTCGTGCCTATCGGCGTGGGCGTCATGCAGTATTTTGATTTGCTCAAGGCCCAGTTCGGCCCGATTGTTGTCTCCTGCGCGGTGAGTACGCTGGTGGTTTTCCTGGTGGTGAGCTGGAGTTCACATCTGGTGCATGGCGAACGTAACGTGATTGGGGAGAAAACAAAAAAATGATGGCTAATATCTGGTGGTCACTGCCGTTAACCCTGCTGGTATTCTTCGCCGCGCGCAAGCTTGCCGCACGATTTAAAATGCCCTTGCTGAACCCCCTGCTGGTGGCGATGGTGGTGATTATTCCGTTCCTGCTGCTCACCGGCATTCCTTACGAACGCTACTTTGCCGGCAGCAAAATCTTAAACGACCTTCTGCAGCCCGCCGTTGTCGCGCTTGCCTTTCCTTTATATGAGCAGCTGCACCAGATCCGCGCACGGTGGAAGTCCATCATTACTATCTGTTTTGTGGGAAGCCTGGTGGCGATGATCACTGGCACGTCGGTGGCGCTGTTGATGGGGGCCTCCCCGCAAATTGCCGCCTCTATCCTGCCTAAATCAGTGACCACGCCTATCGCGATGGCGGTAGGCGGCAGCCTCGGCGGTATTCCGGCCATCAGCGCGATGTGCGTGATTTTCGTCGGTATTCTCGGCGCGGTGTTTGGCCACACCCTGCTGAACGGGATGCGTATTCACACCAAAGCGGCGCGCGGGCTGTCGATGGGCACCGCCTCGCACGCGCTGGGTACCGCTCGCTGCGCGGAGCTGGACTATCAGGAAGGGGCGTTTAGCTCGCTTGCGCTGGTGATCTGCGGGATTATCACCTCCCTGCTCGCCCCGTTCATTTTCCCGCTGATTCTGGCGGCGATGGGCTAAAATTTGCGATGCGTCGCGCAAATTTCAGTTTGATTTCATAAGTTGCATACATAATGAGATTTGGATCACATATAAAGGCCTTGCGGCTCCGTAAACTACCGATCCATTAACCTTTATGAGGCAAACGCCATGCACCCACGTTTTCAAGCTGCCTTCGCTCAGCTTGCAGAGAATTTGCAGTCAGCCCTGGCTCCCGTTCTGGCAGATGCACATTTCCCCGCCCTGCTGACGGCGGAGCAGGTCACGGTGCTTAAACAGGCAACCGGGCTGGATGAAGACGCGCTGGCTTTCGCACTGCTGCCCCTGGCTGCCGCCTGCGCCCGGGCCGATCTTTCCCACTTCAACGTCGGCGCCATCGCGCGCGGCGTCAGCGGAACCTGGTACTTCGGCGGGAACATGGAGTTCCTCGGCGCAACCATGCAGCAGACCGTTCACGCCGAGCAGAGCGCCATCAGCCACGCCTGGCTGCGCGGTGAGAAAGCCCTGAGCGCCATCACCGTAAACTACACTCCGTGCGGCCACTGCCGCCAGTTTATGAACGAGCTGAACAGCGGGCTGCAGCTGCGCATTAACCTGCCGGGCCGCGCGCCGCACACGCTGGGGGACTACCTGCCTGACGCCTTCGGCCCGAAAGATCTTGAGATTAAAACGCTGCTGATGGACGAGCAGGATCACGGTTTCGCCCTGTCCGGCGATGACCTGAACCAGGCGGCCATACGCGCGGCGAACAAGAGCCACACCCCGTACAGCAAGTCCCCGAGCGGCGTGGCACTGCAGTGCCGCGATGGCCGTATCTTCACCGGCAGCTATGCGGAAAACGCCGCGTTTAACCCAACGCTGCCGCCGCTGCAGGGCGCACTCAACCTGCTGAGCCTGAACGGCTACGATTATCCGGACATTCAGCGTGCCGTTCTGGCCGAAAAGGCCGATGCGCCGCTGATTCAGTGGGATGCCACCGCCGCAACGCTCAAGGCGTTAGGCTGCACGACAATCGACCGCGTCCTGCTGGCGTAAACCTTCCGGCGGACAGAAATGTCCGCCACGTTGCTGAAAAACCCCTCAGTTGAGTCGCTGTTTCTTGCGCTAACCAGGCGGGTAAAGTAGCCTGAGTTAAATTTCATCCACGAACGAGCCATCTTCATGTTAAAGCGCGTTTTTTACAGCCTGTTTGTCCTGGTCGGCATACTGCTGTTTATCGTGCTGGGTCTCGACCGCTGGATGAGCTGGAAAACGGCTCCCTACATCTTTGATGACCTGCAGGACCTGCCCTATCGTCAGGTGGGCGTGGTGCTCGGCACCGCCAAGTATTACCGCACAGGGGTGATCAACCAGTATTACCGCTACCGCATTCAGGGCGCGCTGAACGCCTACAACAGCGGCAAGGTGAACTACCTGCTGCTGAGCGGTGATAACGCGCTGCAAAGCTATAACGAGCCGGTGACGATGCGGAAGGATTTGATTGCCGCAGGCGTCGATCCGGCCGATATCGTGCTCGACTACGCCGGGTTCCGCACCCTGGACTCCATCGTGCGCACGCGCAAAGTCTTCGATACCAACGACTTTATCATCATCACCCAGCGCTTCCACTGCGAGCGCGCGCTGTTTATCGCCCTGCATATGGGCATTCAGGCGCAGTGCTATGCGGTGCCGTCGCCAAAAGATATGCTGAGCGTGCGCGTCCGCGAGTTTGGCGCCCGCTTTGGCGCCCTGGCCGATCTGTATATCTTCAAACGCGAACCGCGCTTTTTAGGCCCTCTGGTGCCGATTCCGGCAATGCATGAAGTGCCGGAAGACGCGCAGGGTTACCCGGCGGTGACGCCGGAGCAGCTGCTGGATATGCAGAAAAAAGAGAAAAAATAGGCCTGCCTTTATACTTTCTTTACGCCGGTACTGACGCTTTTTATCCGCCCTTTACGCCAGCTCTTTTAACCTGAGTTCACTGCCGCTACGGCTTCATTGAAGAATGACTATGAACTCGATAATGAATGCGTTTTTCCTCAAAAGTCTTCGCCCGTATTTTAACTTCCCCGGATTATCACTCCCCGGCGCACTTAATTCTGGTCTCTGGCTGGATGAAAAAATTGACGCCCTGCAGCACAATATTGCCGTGGAAGTGGCCGACTATCTGGAACGCTACCCGCAGACGAAACACGTTGACGTTTACCTGAACGATATCAACGGCACGATGCGCGGCAAGCGCCTCACGGTGGAGAGCATGCTGAGTCTGGAAAAAGGCTGTTATTTTCCGCTTTCCGTCTACTCCATGGATCAGAAGGGAAAAATCGCCGCCCCGCTTTATGATGAACCCGACCGGCTGTGCGTCCCGGTCGCCGGTTCTCTGCGTCCCTGTCCGCAGGATCCGGAGCATACCGCGCAGATCCTGCTGACGATGAAGGATAGCGACGGTAACCCCTGCCCGCTTGAGCCACGCGCGATACTGCAGAACGTCGTGGCCCGCTTCCACCAGCACGGCCTTTTCCCGGTCATTGCCCCGGAAATAGAGTTTTACCTGACGGGACAGGGCGATCGCGATCCGCAAAATCAGGGCTGTTTTCACATGGACACCTCGTCGGCGCACGCGGCGCTTTTTGACGAGCTGGAACAGCTGGCGCACCTTCAGCGCATCCCGCTGTCAGGGGTGGTAGCGGAAGCCGAGTCCGGACAGTACGAATTAAACCTGAAGCACAGCCAGCGCGTCGTAGAGGTCTGTGATAACGTGCTGGCCCTGCGCCGCCTGACCCGCTATGTCGCTGAAAAGCACGGTCTTCAGGCTAACTTTATGGCTAAGCCCTTCAGCCAGCTCTCCGGCAGCGGTTTGCACATCCATTTCAGCCTGAACAACAGCCGTGGCGAGAACGTTTTTGCCTCGCCGGTGAACGCGCTGAGCAGCATGATGCGCTTGTGCATCGCGGGCCAGCTGGCGCTGATGCCCGCCTCCGTCGCCATTCTAGCGCCGGGGGTCAACGCGTTTCGTCGCCTGCGAAAAAACCTGACGGAACCCGTCTTTAACTCGTGGGGCTATAACACCCGCTCCGCTGCCCTGCGCATTCCCTGCTCGGAAGAGAGCAACCGTCGTATCGAGTACCGACTGGCCGGAGCCGATGCGAATCCCTATCTGGTGGCGGCCACAATCCTGACCGGCATGCTGTACGGGCTGGAACATATCGACGAGGGGGAACTCCCGGAACCGCAGCAGGACCAACCGGAACTCCCGCTGTTCCAGCAGGAGGCAATTGAGGCCTTCGCCCGCTGTCAGTATCTCACCGACAGCCTGGGCGACGCCTTTTCCGAACAGTGGGTCGCCTGCAAGCTTTCTGAACTCGAGTGGTTTGAGCGCATTGTGACGCAAGAAGAGTCCCATCTGGCATAGGCCATAAAAAAGCCCGCTCGGTGAGCGGGCCGGGTATGGCGAGTGACGATTACTTCTTACGGGCGTACTTCAATGAATCCAGCGCCACCGCGAAGATGATGATGGCGCCCTTGATGATGTACTGCCAGTACGGGTTCACGCCGATGTAGGTCAAACCGTAGTTGATGACGGTAAAGATGATCACACCGGTGACCACGCCGAGCACGGTACCCACCCCGCCGCTGAAGGAGACGCCGCCGACCACGCAGGCCGCAATCGCATCCAGCTCGTACATGAAGCCAAGGTTGTTCGTTGCGGAGCCGATACGGCCTGCTTCCAGCATCCCGCCGAAGGCGTAGAACACACCGGACAGCGCGTAAATCATCAGCAGGTTCAGGGCAACGTTTACCCCGGACACTTTCGCCGCTTCCGGGTTACCACCGATAGCGAAGATGTTTTTACCGAAGCGCGTTTTGTTCCACAGGATCCAGACGAACGCCACCGCAATCAGCGCATAGAAGGTAATGTACGACAGGCGGAAGCTGCCCAGCGCGATAAACCCCTGCGTGAAGGTGGAGAAGCCGCTGTCAAAGCCCGAAATCGGCGACGCGCCCACAAAGTCGTAGTACAGGGAGTTGATACCGTAAACGATGATCATCGTACCCAGCGTGGTGATAAATGGCGTCACGTTCAGGTAAGCGATGATAATACCGTTGATCAGACCAATCACCGCCCCGATGGCGCAGACAATCAGGATCACCACGAAAATCGGCATGGTCGCCATCTCCGGGAACACCTTGTTGGCGTTTTCCATCGACTGCAGCAGGGTTGCCGCAATAACCGCCGCCAGGCCGACCTGACGACCGGCAGACAGGTCCGTCCCCTGGGTGACGATAAGGCCCGCCACGCCCAGCGCAATGATGATACGCACGGAGGATTGGGTCAGAATATTACTCAGGTTCAGCAGGCTTAAGAACGTAGGGTCCTGGAAAATAATAATGGCCAGCAGGACTAAAAGAACAACGTAAATACCGCCTTCTTTCAGGTAAGTGAGAAAACTTTTTTTATTTAACGCACTCATGAGGAGCCCCTGATCTTAAAGGTGCAAAGACGCAAGACGCAAAATTTCGTTTTGCGTTGTCGTTTTGGTGTCAACAATACCGGCAACGAGACCATTGCTCATAACCAGAATACGGTCCGTGATCCCTAACAGTTCCGGCATTTCGGAAGAAATAATAATGATCCCTTTATTCTTTTTCGCCAGCTCGGCAATCAGCTGATAAATTTCAAACTTCGCGCCGACGTCAATACCGCGGGTCGGTTCATCCAGCATCAGAATTTCTGGCTGGGTTAATAACCAACGGCCAATAATAACTTTTTGCTGGTTACCACCGGAAAGCGAACCGATTTGGGTACGGTGGCCAGGCGTTTTCACGCGCATGGAGTCAATTACCCACTGGGTATCGCTCTTCATGCGGGAGTTATCCAGCAGCCCGACTTTATTTTTGTAATTGCGAATATTAGAGATTAACGAGTTAAAGTTAATATCCAGATAAGCATAAATACCGGTCGAACGACGTTCTTCCGTCACCAGCGCAAAACCGTTATTAATGGCTTCGTTGGCATTATGGTTGTTAATTTTCTTCCCGTGCAGCGTGATGGTGCCGTCGGCCTTCTCGCGGATGCCAAACAGGGTTTCCACGATGTCGGTACGCTTTGCCCCTACCAGGCCAGCAATGCCAAGAATTTCGCCTTTGTGAAGGTCGAAAGAAACATCGCGGATGGACGGCTGGCGCAGCGAGGTCAGATTGCGCACTTCCAGGATTACTTCACCTGGCTTGTTCTCTTTGTCCGGGAAGCGCTGGTTCAGGGAACGGCCGACCATCATGGCGATGATCTTGTCCATGTCCAGCCCTTCAAGCGGCTGCGTGGCAATCCACTGGCCGTCGCGCAGGATGGTAATTTCATCGCACAGTTGGAAGATCTCTTCCATTTTGTGCGAGATGTACACAATGCCGCAGCCGCGTTCTTTCAGCTTACGAATAATGGTAAAAAGGTGATTAACCTCTTTTTCCGTTAATGACGAGGTGGGTTCATCCATAATGACGATTTTCGCATCATAGGAGAACGCTTTGGCAATTTCGATCATCTGCATCTGGGAAACGGATAATGTCCCCACGCGGGCGCGCGGATCGATATCAATATCCAGCTCATCGAAAATCGCTTTGGTGTCGCGATACATTTTGTCCTGATCGACAAACACACCTTTGGTTGGGTAACGTCCCAACCACATGTTATCCATTACCGAGCGTTGCAGTACCAGGTTTAATTCCTGGTGAACCATCGAGATACCGTTTTCCAGCGCTTCTTTCGCTGAATGGAAATCGATCTCTTTCCCCTGAAAAAGAATGCTGCCAGAATCTTTTTGATAGATCCCAAAAAGACATTTTAATAACGTTGATTTACCCGCACCGTTCTCCCCCATTAATGCATGAATAGAGTGAGGACGGACTTTTAAATTAACATTATCGAGTGCCTTAACACCGGGGAAGGACTTGTTGACGCCTGTCATTTCCAACAAGTATTCACCGGACGACTGAGTAGTTGTGCTGACCATAATTATACCTTGTTGGCCTCGCATATCGCGTTATAAAAGGGCGCAACGAATTGCGCCCAGTGAAGACAAAACGAAGATCTTATTTACCGATAAACTCAGCCAGGTTGGACTGGTCTACGCCCACGTAAGGCACGCGAACGATTTTGTTGTCAATTTTCCAGTTGGTGCCATCCGCCGCGCCTTTACCGTCGGCGAGGTTTTTCGCCAGATCGAAGGTCGCTTTCGCCTGGTTATTGGCATCGTTCAGAACGGTACCGGCCATCGCGCCAGATTTAACCAGCGCCAGCGCTTCCGGCAGGGCATCCACGCCAAATACCGGGATGGACGATTTATTGTGGGCTTTCAGCGCTTCAACCGCACCCATTGCCATCGCATCGTTGTTGGCAATGACCACTTCGATTTTGTTCGCGTTCGGGCCAGACAGCCACGCGTCCATCTTATCTTTCGCCTGAGCGGTGTCCCACATCGCGGTATCTAACGCCAGCTGCTGGGTTTTCAGGCCCTTGTCGTTCAGCTCTTTGATAACATAGGTGGTACGCGCTTCAGCATCCGGGTGGCCAGGTTCGCCTTTCAGCAGCACGAACTGGATCTGACCGTCTTTGTTCAGGTCCCAGTTCGGGTTCGCCGCCCAGTGCTTCGCGATCAGATCGCCCTGAATAATGCCGGACTCTTTAGAGTCAGTACCGACGTAATACGCTTTGTCATAGCTGTCCAGCGCTTTACGGGAAGGTTCTTTGTTGAAGAAGACGATTGGCACGTTCTGGCCGCGCGCTTTCTCAATAACCGTGCCTGCTGCAGCCGGGTCAACCAGGTTGATCGCCAGGGCCTTAACGCCTTTAGCCAGCAGAACGTCGATCTGATCGTTCTGTTTGGACTGGTCGTTCTGGGAGTCATTCATCAGCAGCTGTACGTCTGGCGCTGCTTTCGCATCTTTCTCAATTGCTTTACGCACAACAGACATGAAGTTGTCGTCGTATTTATAGATGGTCACACCAATACGGGTATCCGCAGCGTGCGCTGCTGCACCAAAAAGCATGCTTGCCATTACAGCAGACAGGGTCAACACCTTCTTATTCATGGTATCTCCGGTTTTTTTATGCAGGGTAGTTCTTGTGAATAACGATCGGCAGGCAGGTGTTAATAAAACGTTACTGACAGCCGACGTTCACTTATAAAATTTCTATCTTCCGTGGTCGGTAACGCTCCAGAAATGCGTTTTATTCGTTGTTTGCGGCACATAGGCTATGGTGAAAGCGAATAATCACCGTTACATAGCGTTTCAGCCCCTAAAACGCTGACATCATAGTCAGCGCCTTGTTAAGATACTGTGAATTTACTCACAGATTGAAAACGGTTACATCACCTGGTGTAATCAGTTAGTGATCGGAACCACAATTTGCCGGGCGGCGACGGAATGACGACGCACCAGCGTCGGCATGAAGCAGTGAGTTGCCCCCGGATCCAGCAGCCCAGCCGCTCCCTGCAGCGCCAGCTCGGTCGCCAGTTTTGCCATAGAAGCAATGGGATAGCGCACCGTAGTCAGCTGCGGGTCGGTGTAACGGGCAATCGGAATATCATCGAAACCAATCAATGACAAATGCTGTGGCACCGCAATGCCGTTATCCTTCAGCGCAGTCAGCGCGCCTGCCGCCATGCTATCGTTATAGGCAAACACCGCAGAAAGCTGCAGATTGCGGCCCAGCAGTTCCACCATTGCCGCCTCACCGCCCTGCATATCCGGCGTGCCGGTGCCAATCCAGCTTTCTGATGGCGTAATACCGTGCTCTTTCAGGGCGTTTTGCCACCCCTCACGCCGCAGCTCGTCATCTTCAATGTGATGGCTGGAGGCCAGATAGCCGATCCGCTGATGGCCATTATTGATGAGCATTTTAGTGGCCATCATGGCGCCGCTGACGTTATCCAGCCCGACACAGCGGTGGGCATAGCCCGGGACGATGCGGTTGATTAACACCATGCCCGGGATCTGCTCCATAAACCCGGCCAGCTCTTCATCGCTTAAGGCCTTTGAGTGAACAATCAGGGCGTTGCAGCGCTGGCGGATCAGCACTTCAATGGCATAACGCTCCTTTTCCGCCTCGTGATAGCTGTTGCCAATCAGCACGTATTTCTGATGCTGCTGGGCGACCACATCGACCGCTTTGACCAGCGCACCGAAAAAGGCGTCCGAGACATCCATTACCACCACACCGATGGTATCGCTGACCTGTGTTGCCAGCGCCTGCGCGTTGGCATTTGGCCGGTACCCGAGCTGGGTCACGGCTTTCATTACGGTTTCACGGGTTTCAGGGCTGACCAGCGCGCTGTTGTTCAGCACGCGGGAGACGGTAGCCACAGAAACGCCCGCCAGACGGGCGACGTCACGAATGGTGATCATATTCACCATCCTTCAAAGAATTGCAGCAACTCACAGACACCCCCTGTGTTTAGCAAGGTGGCTATTTTGGCAGCGAGAGAAAGGGGACTACGTGAAGAAGGTCACACTCATGAAAACGCTTACATCCGTTTTGTTAATGATTGTGATCCAGATCGTTATCTGGATGTATTACTCAATGATACCCCTGAAGCATGTGCGGTTAACTGACGCCACACCCACTCCAGCGGTCCCTGGCGGAAATAACGCAGCCAGATGACAGAAAACGCCAGGTTTACTATCCAGACCGGAATAACAAACGCCAGCAGTCCGAGGCGGTCGAATTTCATAAACAGGCCAAAGCGATAGAAAATCGTGGTGCAGATCAGCGTCTGCAGGAGGTAATTACTTAACGCCATCCGCCCAACGCAGGCTACGGCGCTGACGATCCACAGGCGAGAAAGCTGCGGCCAGAAACCATAGATCAGCGCCGCATAGCCGATGGTCTGGAACGGCGCGCTCAATTCACGCGGCGCCTGCAGCAGGAACGCGCACCAGCGGTAATCCCAGTGAAGGTGCCACTGCGCCATTACCGCCGGAAGGTTAATCAGCACGCCCAGCAGGACCAGTCCCGCGCCGGTGCGGCGGTAGTGCCGCAGGCTGAATTCCCCTTTCAGCCAGCCGGTGCGCATCAGTGACGCGCCCATCAGCATCATGCCCGCCAGCTGCCAGCCGTATTGCGCCCCCAGGGCAAGCAGATTGTCGCCCAGCATATCCGCACGGTTGCTTATCGCTTCCGTACCGCCCTTCAGCTTCCAGTACTGCTCGTACTGGAGGTTAGCGGCGTCCGGGATCCAGGAACGGTTTGTCGCGTCACCGGAGATCAGCCCCAGCAAAAGCAGGACGCCGAGTCCCATGAGATAGAGCATCACGCCGGTGTTAAACAGGCTTTTCACGCTGTGCGCGTCGCGAATCAGCCGCCAGCAGATCAGCCCGACTAACCCATAAGCGAGAAGAATATCACCATCCCAGAAGAACAGGCCGTGGATAAAGCCGAGAATTGCCAGCAGCGTTAAGCGCGACTGGATCCAGCGCGTGCCGCGTTTGAGCAGAAGCTGCAGGCCCGCGCCAAACAGCAGCGCAAACAGCGTGAGGAATTTAACCTGAGCAAACAGGTCGAGGATCGCCCACGTCCAGGCATCGCTTCGGGTGATGTCGCCGTACCAGGCGGGATTGAGGTAAGCGGCCTTCGGCAGACCGAAGGCGCTGATATTCAGCAGCAGGATACCCAGAATGGCGACGCCGCGAACAAAATCGAGCGTGACGTTTCGCTCCATGGTCCCTGCCCTGTCTGATTAGTTGTGGTGACGCACGGCGCGCAGGAACTCCTGGCGGGTGTTCTGGCTCGATTTAAACAGGCCGCCCAGCGAGGTGGTGGTGGTCGCACTGGTCGCATCACGCACGCCGCGCGCTTTCACGCAGTAGTGCACCGCATCAATAGAGACCGCCACGTTATTGGTACCCAGCAGCGTTTGCAGCGCGATCAGGATCTGCTGCGTCAGACGCTCCTGCACCTGAGGGCGCTGCGCGAAGAATTGCACAATACGGTTGATCTTCGACAGGCCAATCACCGTGTCTTTCGGGATATACGCCACGGTCGCTTTACCGTCGATGGTCACGAAATGGTGCTCGCAGGTGCTGGTCAGGGTGATATCTCGTACCGTCACCATCTCATCCACCTTCATCTTGTTTTCGATGACGGTAATTTTCGGGAAGTTGGCGTAATCCAGTCCGGAGAAAATTTCGTCAACGTACATTTTCGCGATACGCTTGGGCGTCTCCATCAGGCTGTCATCGCTCAGATCGAGATTCAGCAGTTGCATGATCTCGGTCATATGCCCGGAAATCAGACTTTTACGGGTTTCATTGTCCATATCCTGAACGGGCGGACGCAGTGGCGTTTCAAGACCGCGCGCGAGCAGGGCTTCGTGGACCAGGGCAGCTTCTTTACTGAGTGATGACATTTTGTTCTCCTGCAGGTGTGGCGTCTTTCGCCCTCGTTGTGGCAAAAGTATGCGCTCATTGTGCGTGAGGCGACGCACATAATCCAGTATTCACGACGATAATTATTGCAATTGCTGTTGCCTTTCAGCGTGGCGATTCCAGACCAGGGCACCTGCGACAAACAGCGCAACGCCAGCCAGCCCCAGCGCAGGCTCCAGCCGGTGGGTTAGCCAGGTTGATAACGCCGAGGTCACCGGCCCCACCAATTGCCCGATGGCATACCCGGTGGTGAGCAGCCCCGCCATATAGCGCGTGTGGTGTGGCGCCAGCTCGCGGCCGTATAAAAGAGAGAGCTGCACCGCGCAGAGGAACCCGCCTCCCACCAGCAGCCCGCCCGTCAGCAAGCCGCCAATGCCCGGCAGCAGCCAGGCCGCCAGCACGCCCGCGCCCTGTAACCACAGCACGATAGCCAGCCTGCGGTTAGCCGTTGAGGTGTGGCGCAAAAGAATGCTGAGCGCAATCCCCACCACGGCCGCGGCACCAAAAATCGGCCAGACAAACTGGGCAAACAGGCTGCCGGGAAAACGCACCGCCGCCATTTGCGAAAGAAAGGTCGCCGGAAGGATATAGCCAAATCCCGCCAGGCTGTAGCTCCAGACCAGGCGCTTGAGATCCGTCGTCAGTACCAGCGGCTCTGGCGCGCTGCCGGGTCGATGAAGCTGTCCGGAACGCGGCAGATAGCGCGCCACCAGCGCGACCAATACCAGCGCCAGCACGCCGTAGATTTGCCACGCCGCACCGGCCGAAAGGGATTTCGCCTGAATATAGACCGCGAGCAGGCCGCTCAGGGCGATGCCCGCGCCAGGACCGGCAAACACGGCGGCGCTGAGCCCCGGTTTACCCAACTGCCCCAGCCGCTCGTTGCTCCAGGCGGCAATCAGCACCATTGACCAGCCGCTCATGCAGCCAATCACAAAGCGCAGCAGGCCGTGCACAACGGCGTTATCCGCGGCAGCGGAGAGCAGGGTCAACGCAACCGCACCGGTGATGCCAAGCCAGAGTCGCGTTTCAACAAAGCGGTGCGCCCGCATGGCATCCCATGCGCCCACCAGATAGCCCAGATAATTCATCGCCGCCACCAGACCTGCGCTGGTGAGCGTGAGTTGCCCGGCGGCAATCATCAGCGGCACCTGAGGCGTAAAGGCGAAGCGCCCTATCCCCATCGCCACCACCAGAACGACAAACCCACTAAGCGCAATACGCAGCGCCATGACTGCTCCAATTGTTAAAGAAAAGTAAATTTATGATGCAGCATCTCGCCGCTCCGCGAAAGTGAAAGTTGCTCACAGGTAAATGAAAACGCTGTATTATGGCTCTAATGAATAGCTATTCTCATTAAGGAGCCCTGCATGGAACTGCTCGAAGAGCACCGTTGTTTTGAAGGTCGACAGCAGCGCTGGCGGCACGACTCCACCACGCTGAACTGCGCCATGACGTTTAGCATTTTCCTGCCGCCGACGGAAAACCCGCCGGTTCTGTTCTGGCTTTCAGGCCTGACGTGTAATGACGAAAACTTCACTACCAAAGCGGGCGCGCAGCGTATTGCGGCCGAGCTGGGCATTGCGCTGGTGATGCCCGACACCAGCCCGCGCGGCGATGATGTGGCGGACGATGCCGGGTACGACCTGGGCAAAGGTGCCGGATTTTATCTCAACGCCACCGAGCAGCCGTGGGCGAGCCATTACCGCATGTATGACTACATTCGCGACGAGCTGCCTGCGCTGGTACAGTCTCAGTTTGCGGTCAGCGAGCGCTGCGCGATAAGCGGGCATTCGATGGGCGGCCACGGCGCGCTGATCATGGCGCTGAAAAATCCAGGCAAGTACGCCAGCGTGTCGGCATTCGCACCGATTGTGAACCCAACGCAGGTGCCGTGGGGGAAAAAAGCTTTCACGAACTATCTGGGTGACGACAGTCAAAAATGGCAGGAATGGGATAGCTGCGCGCTTATGCTGGCAAGCCGGCCGGAAGATGCGATTCCGATGCTTATCGACCAGGGTGATGCGGATCAGTTCCTCGCCGGACAGTTACAGCCTGCGGTTCTGGCTGAAGCGGCGCGCCAGAAGGACTGGCCGCTGACGCTGCGCATTCAGCCCGGGTATGACCACAGCTATTACTTTATGGCGTCCTTTATCGAGGATCATCTTCGCTTCCATGCGGAGCATCTGTTCAGGTAAGTTCAGCCTTTTTGCCCGGTAGCCTCCTGCATACCGGGCCTTTCCCCTCCCCCTCATTTACATAGTTCTATCCGCTTGAATCCAGGCTGGTTTCCTTTCACCTCCTTCAAACACAAATGATTTCAATTATCATTTGTGTTTACAATTCTACATTCTTTTGTACAATTCCAAGCTCTTCTCCATCTTAAAGAGTTCTTTAAAGACAAAAACATACAGTTCTCAGGGTTATCCCGATGGAGTTTTATTCATTTTTATACGGAATGTACAAATGACAATACCCCGCATTAAGCTCTTGGCCGTCGCCGTTGGCGCTGCCACATTCACCCCTCTCGTTCACGCAGCCGATCAGGACACCGTTGTCGTCACCGCGACGGGTTTTGAACAAAAGATCCAGAATGCCCCCGCCTCCATCTCAGTTATTTCGAAACAGCAGATTGAAGATAAAGCCTACCGTGATGTTACCGATGCCCTGAGAGACGTCCCGGGCGTGGTCGTCACCGGCGGCGGGAGTAGCAGTGATATCAGCATTCGCGGCATGGCATCTCAGTACACCTTGTTCCTCGTGAACGGCAAACGCGTCAGTACGCGAAGCACCCGCCCAAACAGCGACAACTCGGGTATTGAACAAGGCTGGCTGCCGCCGCTGGAGTCCATTGAGCGCATTGAGGTTATCCGCGGCCCGATGTCCTCACTTTACGGCTCTGATGCGATGGGTGGCGTCATCAACGTCATTACCAAAAAAGTCTCAAACACTAAAGCCTGGACCGGTTCGTTGCACGGCGATGTAACCTTCCAGGAAAACCATGATTCCGGCGATATCTTCCAGACCAACGCCTACGCTTCTGGTCCCCTGATTGACGGTCTGCTTGGCGCAAAAGTGACGGGGCTGCTGTCACGCCGCGCCGAAGATAAAATCGTGAACGGGTATAATGAGCAGAAAATGCGTAACGGTGGCATTACCCTGAACTTCACCCCGGATGAGAAGAACGATTTCGACCTCGACTTTGCACGCGAGCTTCAGGACAGAAACAGCACGCCAGGGATGTCGAAAGCGGCTGAAACCTGCCGGGGAACAACCTGCACACCAAATACCAAAAGCGACTCGCGCTATGAGCACACGACCTACTCCTTAACGCACAGCGGGTATTACGACGACTTCAATACCACCAGCTATATCCAGCAGGAAGAGACCAATAATCCAGGTCGCGAAATGCGCTCGTATAACACCACCTTCAACAACCAGAACCAGATTTTCCTCGGCGATCATACGTTGACCCTCGGCGGGCAGTATCGGTATGAGAAACTGCGCGACGAGGGCAATCAGCTGGAAGCTGCGGACGGCCTGAACAAACTGACGCGCTGGAGCTGGGCCCTGTTTGCCGAAGACGAATGGTCAATGACGGAAAGCTTTACGTTAACCGGCGGCCTGCGCATGGACAAAGATCAAAACTACGGGACGAACTGGACGCCGCGCGGTTACGGCGTATGGCACCTGGCCGATCACTGGACGTTGAAAGGCGGGGTTTCGGCTGGCTATCGTGCGCCGGATCTGCGGCAGTCGTCTGCCAGCTGGGGCCAGGTAACGGGTGGCGGCCGTCTTGACGGTATCATCGTTGGCAACCCGGATTTGAAACCAGAGAAGAGCCTGAGCGAAGAGCTCGCCCTGCTCTGGGATAACAACGATAACCTGAATGCCGGCGTGACGCTGTTTAATACCGACTTCAAGGACAAAATTACGGAAGTTCGCCGCTGTAACAGCAGCGCCGATCCCGCCTGTACGATTGGCGATCACAGCTATGATTTTGTGAGCGACCGCGTTAACGTGGACAAAGCCAACATGCGCGGCGTGGAGTCCTCCTTCGGCTGGAAAATCTCGCGCGATGTAAACTGGACCGCAAACTATACCTATACCGAATCTGAGCAGAAGAGCGGTCAGTTCTCAGGCAAGCCGCTGAACAAGATGCCGAAGCACATGTTCAACACCACCCTGGACTGGCAGGCGACACCCGACGTAGGTTTCTGGAGCCGTCTGAACCTTCGCGGTAAAACGTCTGAGTACCTGAGCCGCACGTCAATGTCTCAGGGCACACCGTCCTACACTCAGGTTGATGTCGGTCTGCGCTACAACGCGAACAAAAACCTGCTGGTTACCGCCGGTGTGTATAACGTGCTGGATAAGCAGATTGACTACGATACGTATGACACCGTGCTGGACGGGCGTCGCTATACGGTTGGCATGACCTACAGCTTCTGATCTGCCCATAAAAAAGCCCGCTCGGTTGAGCGGGCTGAAAGAGAGGAAGCGCGGTTATTGTTTAAATCGTTCCGGGAAATCCATCTCACTGTAGCGAACGAAGCGGGTTCCTTTCGTCAGTTTGTAGCCAAACCAGATGATCAGGAACAGCGGAATACCAATGTAGGTCGCCGTGACGGCACCCCAGTCAATGGTGTCCGCAAGGAAGGCCTCATAGTTCTGACCCAGAGTAATGATCAGGCACAGAACGAAGGCGAAAATCGGCCCCAGCGGGAAGAACCCTGAACGGTACGGCAGGTTATTCAGGTCATGACCCTGCATGACGTAGCCGCGACGGAAACGGTAGTGGCTGATGGCAATGCCCAGCCAGGCGATAAAGCCCGTCATCCCGGAGGTGTTAAGCAGCCACAGGTACACCGTCTGGTTGCCGAACATGGAGGTCAGGAAGCACAGGCCGGCAATCACCGTGGTGGCATACAGCGCGTTGCGCGGTACACCGCCGCGGGACAGTTTCGAGAAAATGCGCGGCGCTTTGCCGTCGCAGGCCAGGGTATAAAGCATACGGGTGGAGGCGTACATGCCGGAGTTACCCGCCGACAGCACCGCCGTCAGGATCACCGCATTCATTACCGCCGCCGCTGAGAGCAGGCCCGCGTGCTGGAAGACCAGGGTGAACGGGCTGACGCTGATGTCTTTCACGTCGTTACGCAGCAGGCTTGGATCGGTATACGGAATGATCAGGCTGATAATCAAAATAGCGAACACGTAGAACAGCAGAATACGCCAGAACACCTGACGCACCGCGCGCGGAATGTTCTTCTCCGGGTTTTCGGATTCACCGGCCGCGATACCAATCAGCTCCGTGCCCTGGAAGGAGAAGCCGACAATCATCGCCACGCCAATCATCGCCGAGAAGCCCCCGGCAAACGGCGCATCGCCTATCGTCCAGTTGCTCCAGCCTGCAGGTTCAGCCCCTTTGAAAATACCCACGATCATCGCCACGCCGACGACGATAAAGATGATGACGGTTGCCACTTTGATCAAAGAGAACCAGTATTCCGCTTCGCCAAAGCCGCGCACGGAGATGTAGTTCAGCAGGAAGATGACGGCGAGGAACAGGGCGCTCCAGATCCAGCCCGGCGTGTCCGGGAACCACCAGGTCATCACCAGCTGCGCGGCGACGAGGTCCACGGCGATGGTGACAGCCCAGTTGTACCAGTAGTTCCAGCCCAGCGCGAAGCCGAAGCCTTCCTCAACGTATTTTTGTCCGTAGGTCGAAAACGAACCTGACACCGGCATGTATGCCGCCAGTTCGCCCAGGCTGGTCATCAGGAAATAAACCATCAGGCCAATCAGGATATAAGAGAATAATGCCCCACCCGGGCCGGCTGCCGAAATCGTTGCGCCAGAGGCAACGAAAAGACCTGTACCGATTGAGCCGCCAATGGCGATCATCGTCAGGTGACGCGCCTTGAGTTCACGACGTAGCGTGGGCGCTTCTGTGGTTTTAGTTTCTGAAACCATGTGAAAATGCTGTCCATTTAATAAATGAGGCGCGATTGTAGCAGACGATCTGCGTTCCTTCCGTCAGAAATACCCTGTTATAAGAGAGCTTCATGACGCGTCCAGGATTATAAGTAACGCATTATTTTTCCCTCTCCCCTTTGGGGTGAGGGGCGCTTTTACATCTCGCAGTAGCGCAGAAAACGCTGCAGCGAACTGGACAGGTGTTTCTGACGATGGTGGATGCACCACAGCGTGCGCACCAGTTTTGGCAGCGGAACAGGGATTTCCACCAGCGATCCGGTCTCCAGCTGTTCGGCAATCACCCGCCGGGAAAGACAGCTGATGCCCAGGCCATGACGCACCGCGTGCTTAATCGCCTCTGAGTTTCCCAGCTCCATTCCCAGCTGGAAATGCGGCAGATGCGACAGCAGCAGGTAGTCGACAATCTCACGCGTGCCGGAACCCTGCTCGCGGAGGATCCACTGCGCCTGCGCCAGCCGCTCCAGCGTCACCTCGCCCTGCAATAACGACGAGGCCGGAGACGCAAACACCACCAGCTCATCCTCCAGCCAGGGCTCGGCAATGATATCGACGTTGTGGCAAGGACCTTCGATAAGTCCGATATCCACGCGGAAATCAATCACCGCGTGGATCACGTCCTGGCTGTTACCCACGCTCATCTCCAGCGGCAGGGTCGGGAAATCCCGGCGGTAGCGGGCAATCACTTCCGGCAGGATGTAGTTGCCGATGGTGCTGCTGGCAAAAACGCGGATCGCGCCGTTGTCCTCGCGGAACAGCTGCTCGATTTCAATAGCCTGCTCCAGCAGCGCCAGCGCGCGCGGGTAAAGCAGGCGGCCATGTTCGTTGACCACCAGTCGCTTCCCTACCCTGTCAAACAGCTGGACGCCCAGCTGGCCTTCGAGATCGGTCAACGCCGCGCTGACGGCAGACTGCGAGAGCGCCAGCATTTGTGACGCCTGGGTCGTCGAGCCGCTTTTCAGCACCTCGGCAAACACTTCCAGCTGACGCAATGTAATGTGCATGGTTGCTTACCACTTATAAAGATTGATTATAAATATATAATCAATTTTATTTTTAAGCCAGCGCGCCGTAACCTTTAGCCAGACAAAGGAGAAGGTTATGTCAGAAATCACCTTACAACATCATCGTACAGTGTGGCACTTCGTGCCCGGCCTTGCGCTCAGCGCCGTCGTCACCGGCGTGGCCTTATGGGGCGGCAGTATTCCGGCAGTGGCCGGTGCAGGGTTCAGCGCGTTAACGCTGGCCATTTTGCTCGGCATGGTGGTCGGGAACACCGTTTACCCCCATATCTGGAAATCCTGCGACGGCGGCGTGATTTTCGCCAAGCAGCATTTATTACGTCTCGGGATTATCCTTTACGGCTTCCGTCTCACCTTTTCGCAGATTGCGGACGTGGGCGTCAGCGGGATTGCCATTGACGTCCTGACGCTGACCAGCACCTTTTTACTGGCGTGCTTTATCGGTCAGAAAGTGTTTGGCCTGGATAAGCAAACCAGCTGGTTAATCGGCGCAGGCAGCAGCATCTGCGGCGCGGCGGCAGTGCTGGCGACGGAGCCGGTCGTTAAAGCCGAAGCCAGTAAAGTGACGGTGGCGGTCGCGACGGTGGTTATCTTCGGTACGCTGGCGATCTTCCTGTATCCGGCCATGTACCCGCTGGTGGCGCACTGGTTTAGCCCGGAAACCTACGGCATCTATATTGGCTCAACCATGCACGAAGTGGCGCAGGTGGTGGCGGCAGGTCACGCCATTAACCCGGAAGCGGAAAACGCGGCGGTCATTGCCAAAATGCTGCGCGTGATGATGCTGGCCCCGTTCCTGATTTTCCTCGCGGCCCGTGTTAAACAGCTGGCACCGGCTGGCGGCAGCGAGAAGAGCAAAATCACCATTCCGTGGTTTGCGATCCTGTTCATCGTGGTCGCTATCTTTAACTCCTTCCACCTGCTGCCAAAAGCGGTAGTGGAGATGCTGGTGACGCTGGATACGGTGCTGCTGGCGATGGCGATGGCGGCGCTGGGGGTGACCACGCACGTCAGCGCGCTGAAAAAAGCCGGTGCAAAGCCGCTGCTGATGGCGCTGGTGCTCTTCATCTGGCTGATTGTCGGCGGCGGTGCGATTAACCTCGCCGTGCACAGCCTGATGGCATAAACCATCTCGTCCTTCTCCTGTTAACCCGCTATCATAAGCGTTTCGGGTTAACAGGAGTTTTTTTATGAAATACGTTGGAGCGCACGTCAGCGCTGCAGGTGGCCTGGCGAATGCCGCCATTCGCGCCGCCGAAATTGAGGCGACCGCTTTCGCCCTGTTCACCAAAAACCAGCGCCAGTGGCGCGCCGCGCCGCTCACCGCTGAGGTCATTGACGATTTCAAAGCCGCCTGTGAAAAATACCATTACGGGCCGGGCCAGATCCTTCCCCACGACAGCTATCTGATTAACCTCGGGCATCCGGTGCAGGAAGCGCTGGATAAGTCCCGCGAGGCGTTCCTTGATGAAGTGCAGCGCTGCGAACAGCTCGGACTGACGCTGCTGAACTTCCATCCGGGTAGTCATCTGATGCAGATTGATGAAGATGCTTGTCTGGCGCGCATTGCCGAATCCATCAACATGACGCTGGATAAAACCAAAGGCGTCACCGCAGTGATTGAAAACACGGCTGGTCAGGGCAGCAACCTCGGCTTTAGGTTTGAACATCTGGCGGCAATCATTGACGGCGTGGAAGATAAGTCTCGCGTGGGCGTGTGCATTGATACCTGCCACGCGTTTGCCGCCGGGTATGACCTGCGCACAACCGAGGCCACGAAAAATACTTTCGAGGAGTTCGAGCGCGTTGTTGGCTTTAAATATCTTCGCGGTATGCACCTGAACGATGCGAAAAGCGCGTTCGGCAGCCGCGTTGACCGCCACCACAGCCTGGGAGAAGGCAATATCGGTCACGATGCCTTCCGCTTTATTATGCAGGACGCCCGCTTCGACGGTATTCCGATGGTGCTGGAAACCATCAATCCGGATATCTGGGCGGAAGAGATTGCCTGGCTGAAGGCACAGCAAACCGCAGAACAGGCGGCATAAAAAAAGCCGGGTTGCATTAGCACCCGGCTTTTTTATTGCTTACTGCTTACGCTGCTTTTGCCACAACTTCCGCTTCCGGACGTTTCAGCACCGCGTAAGACAGGCCTGCCACCAGCGTACCGGCAACAATCGCCAGCAGATAACCCAGTACCGGGGTGATGGCGCCAGGGATCAGCAGGACGAACAGACCGCCGTGCGGCGCCATCAGCTTCGCGCCAATCGCCATGGAGATGGCGCCCGTTACCGCGCCGCCGACGATACAGCACGGCAGAACACGCATTGGGTCACGCGCCGCGAACGGAATCGCACCTTCGGTGATGAAGCACAGGCCCAGCACCAGCGCCGCTTTACCGCCTTCCTGCTGCGCTTTGTCGAACTTACGACGGGCAATAATCGTCGCCAGGCCAAGCGCCAGCGGTGGCACCATACCGGCCGCCATGATCGCCGCCATCGGCGCGTAAGTCTGGGTACTCAGCAGGCCAACGCCAAAGGCGTATGCCGCTTTGTTCACCGGGCCACCCATGTCGGTACACATCATGCCGCCGAGGATTGCGCCCAGCAGCACCGCGTTCGCCGTGCCCATGGTTTGCAGCCAGTGGGTCAGGCCCGCCAGGATACCCGCAACCGGCTTACCAATCAGGTAGATCATCGCCAGACCGACCACCAGGCTGGAGATGAGCGGAATGATCAGGATTGGCTTCAGCGCCTCCATACTCTGCGGCAGCTTCAGCTTCGAGCTAATCAGCTTCGCGACGTAACCCGCGAGGAAACCGGCGATGATACCGCCAATAAAGCCGGAGCCGGTGCTCACCGCCAGCATACCGCCGATAAGACCCGGGGTCAGACCCGGACGGTCAGCAATGGAGAAGGCGATAAAGCCCGCCAGCACCGGCACCATCAGCGCGAACGCTGAACCGCCGCCGATCTGCATCAGCGCAGCCGCAAGCGTCCCTTCTTCTTTAAATGCCGTAATACCAAACGCGAACGACAGTGCGATACACAGGCCGCCCGCAACCACCATCGGCAGCATGTAGGACACGCCGGTCAGCAGGTGACGGTATGCGCCCGCAGACTCTTTTTTGCCTTCGGTCGGCGTTTTTGCTGCGCCGGTGGCCTGATACGGTTTGGCTTCTGCCAGGGCCTTATCAAACTCCTGCGCGGTCTTTTTCAGCGCCAGGCCGGTAGAGGTGCGGTACATCGGTTTGCCGGCAAATTTCGCCAGATCCACTTCGATATCTGCCGCCACAATCACCAGATCGGCCTCAGCGACCTCTTCCGGCGTAATGGCATTGCCCGCCCCCACGGAGCCACGGGTTTCAACCTTCACCCACCAGCCGCGTTTTTTCGCTTCGGTTTCAATGGCTTCAGCCGCCATAAAGGTGTGCGCCACGCCCGTCGGGCAGGCCGTGACCGCGACAACGCGTTTCGGACCCGAGGCCGCAGCAGGAGCCGCCGCGACAGGCGCGCTGTAGACGGTCGCGTGACCTTTCGCTTCGCTCAGGAACAGTTCCGGGTGTGCCACCGCGCGATTAATATCGCCCAGCCACACTTTTTTGCCGTTCAGCGCGCTGTCAGCGGGAATTTTATCGCCCAGGACAATCGCCAGTTCGGCATCGCCTGGGTTATCAATGATGTCCAGGTGTGCTTTTTGTGCCGCCGCGCCCAGCAGGGTCTTCGCCATGTAGGCGCGAGCCTGTCCGAGACCGGAGTCAATGATCAGCAGCGTTTTCATTATTCCTCTCCTGCTGTTAGTTAAAAGGTTTTAAGTCAACGCGCGCCATCATCGCGGCTAACTGGGTACGATCGGTAATACCGACATTGCTTTGGCTCACGGCCAGGGCTGCAACGGCGGTGGCAAGACGTAACGTATGTTCACTGGATTCACGCATCAGCAGGCCGTAAATCAGGCCGCCAACCATAGAATCCCCTGCGCCAACGGTGCTCACTACTTCCATTGACGGCGGTTTGGCAATCCATTCACCTGAAGCGTTAACCCACAACGCCCCTTCTGCACCCAGCGAGATCACCACGTGAGCAATACCCTGCTCGCGCAGCGCATGGGCGGCCTCAATCACATCTTTTGATTCCGGCAGCTTGCGGCCTGCCCAGATCTCCAGCTCGCGGCGGTTTGGCTTCACCAGCCATGGAGACGCTTTCAGCCCCGCCACCAGCGCATCGCGGCTGCTGTCGAAGATAATGCACGGGCACTGGCTGCGCAGGCGCGTCATCCAGTCGGTAAACGCTTCCGGGCTGACGCCGGACGGCAGGCTGCCGCTGACGCAAACCATGTCGAACTGGCCCAGCCAGGTCAGGGAGTCGGTCACAAAGCGCTCCCAGTCAGCTGGCGTCACTTCGAAACCGGAGAAGTTAAGATCGGTCACTTCGCCGTCTTTTTCCGTCAGCTTAACGTTGATGCGGGTACGGCCCTGCACAACCTGGAAACGGTTGGCAATGCCCAGCTCGCTGAACAGCTGCTGGAAGCCATCCTGGTTATCTTTACCGAGGAATCCGCCCACGGTGACGTCGATTCCGAGATCCTTGAGCACCTTCGCGACGTTAATCCCTTTGCCCGCAGCATGCAGGCCAGTGGTACGCACGAGGTTAACTTCGCCGCGCTCAATTTCCGGGCAAAACCCCACCAGATCATAAGCCGGGTTCAGCGTAATAGTCGCAACACGTCTGCTCATTATGCGCCCTCCCCCAGACCTGCCGCGATGGCGTCGCCAATTGCTTTCAGCGCCTGTTCAGCATCTGCGCCCTGCGCGGTGAAGCGCAGGCGATGGCCTTTCTTCACGCCCAGCGCGACGACTTTCATCAGGCTACGGCCGTTGGCCGGTTTGCCCGAACCATCCAGGTTGGTCACGGTAATCTCGCTTTCAAATTGTTTAATGGTGTTGACCAGCATGGTGCCCGGACGGGCATGCAGGCCGTGTTCGTTACGCACCACGAACTCGGCGTTCAGCACGTCGTCCGTTAGCGCGTCGTCGCTGGTCAGCAGCGCCAGCACGGTCGCCGCATCAGCGTTCAGCAGTTTTTCAGCTTTATTGTTCAGCAGCAGATCGCCCAGACGCTTCAGCACCGAAACCGGCTGCTCATCGTTCATCGCCACAGTCACCAGCATGGCTGCTGTCTCGCCCTCAACGTCGAACGCGGTGGCGGCGCGGCTCACTGCAATTGCGCTGCGCAGGTTGCCTTCAGCGCTGTCGTTCAGCCAGATGCCCTGGCCGAGATTCAGCGGTTTATCGTTAATCACGCGCGTCACAAAGGTGGCATCAGCGGCACCCGCTTCTTTCAGGCGACCCGCGTTCAGCGCCTGCAGCGTGACCAGATCGGAGGCCACAACATCCAGCGTCAGCGTGTCGTTATCCAGTTTCAGCGCTTCACTCTGTTTTTCGCCCATCAGCAACGCCCGCAGCTCTTCAGCGGTTGTTGCAGACTTCAGCTGTTCAGCCACGGAGTCATCGCTCAGGACATGCGTCAGCTGACGCAGCAGGCCTAAGTGTTCGTCGCTGCTCGCCGCGATACCGATAGCAACATAAGCCACCTGGCCGTCGCCCCAGAGCACGCCCTGCGGGAACTGATAGACCTTAACGCCGGTTTTCAGCACCTGGTCGCGGGTGTCGGTTGTGCCGTGCGGAATGGCAATGCCATTGCCGAGGAAGGTGGAGGTCTGCTGCTCGCGCGCCAGCATACCGTTTACGTAGCCGTCCGCGACGTTACCCGCCTGCACAAGGGCAGCGGCAACCTGACGAATAGCCTCTTCTTTATCCCCGGCCTGAGCGCCCGGGTGAATATCCTGAACAGATAACTGGAACATGGTTCTCCTCTCCTGCTGAAAGTGAATCGTTTCAGCTTACATGAGAAAAAATGCGCTAGCCTGCTCTGTTTGTTAAAACAAGATAGCGCTGAAACGTTTCAAAAAGTCTTGCGCTTTCTGCAATGGCTTGCAAGAAATGTCGTATTTCCGATATCAGAATTTAGAGATACTGCACATTTCTTCTGCGTTCAGCTAAATTTTGCTGAACTTCAGCAAACCAGTTTCAGCTAAGTTCAGCCAGGTGGGGAGTAAGTTGAAATGCCATTTTGATTTTTCGTGGGGTAATTGACTTCACCCACTGTTTATTTTTTAACTGACGGCGTAAACTCCGCCCCTCTCTGTTACTCGCTAATTATAAAACATGCATAACACCCCTGCGGCCACCGCGCCGAAGCCCTTTGATTTGACGTCAACGGCGTTCCTGATTGTTGCCTTCTTTACGGGCATCGCCGGTGCGTTGCAAACCCCGACGCTGAGCCTGTTCCTGACCAACGAAGTTCACGCCCGTCCGGCGATGGTTGGCTTCTTTTTTACCGGAAGCGCCATCATCGGCATTCTCGTCAGCCAGTTTCTCGCCGGTCGTTCCGACCGCAAAGGCGATCGTAAAAGCCTGATCGTTTTCTGCTGTTTGCTGGGGGTGCTGGCCTGCGTCCTGTTTGCCTGGAACCGTAACTATTTCATTCTGCTGTTCATCGGCGTTTTTCTGAGCAGCTTTGGCTCAACCGCCAACCCGCAGCTGTTTGCCCTTGCCCGCGAACATGCCGACCATACCGGGCGGGAAGCGGTGATGTTCAGCTCGATATTGCGCGCTCAGGTGTCGCTGGCATGGGTAATTGGCCCACCGCTGGCCTACGCGCTGGCGATGGGGTTTGGCTTTACGGTGATGTACCTGAGCGCGGCGGTCGCGTTTGTGGCGTGCGGCGCAATGGTATGGTTTTTTCTGCCGTCAATGCGCAAAGAGCCCAAAGTGGCAACGGGCGTGCTGGAAGCGCCGCGTCGTAACCGCCGCGATGCCCTGCTCCTGTTTGTTATCTGCACGCTGATGTGGGGCACCAACAGCCTGTATATCATTAACATGCCGCTGTTTATTATTGATGAGCTACACCTGCCGGAGAAGCTGGCCGGCATTATGATGGGCACCGCCGCGGGTCTTGAGATCCCGACCATGCTGATTGCAGGCTATTATGCGAAGCGTTTTGGAAAGCGTTTTTTAATGCGCATCGCGGCCGTCGCCGGGCTGCTATTCTACGTTGGCATGCTGACGGTCCATACGCCAGCCCTGCTTCTTGCTTTACAGCTGCTGAACGCCGTGTATATCGGCATCCTGGCGGGGATTGGCATGCTCTACTTCCAGGATCTGATGCCGGGGCAGGCAGGTGCCGCCACCACCCTTTATACTAATACCACCCGCGTGGGCTGGATTATTGCGGGCTCGATGGCCGGTATCGTTGCCGAGATCTGGAACTACCACACGGTGTTCTGGATTGCGCTGGTGATGTGTACGCTGACGATTGGCTGTCTGGCGAGGATCAAAGACGTTTAAGGCGCAGTGAGCGCTTCCAGCTCCAGCAGCCATGTCATTGCCTGCGCGCGCGTGCTGCCGCACATTTCAGCTGATGGCTGAAGCCCGGAACAGACCTTCGGGCGCAGGGGAGACTCAAATATCATACACAGGTTGGATTCAGAGAGCTGAACGCAGCGGGTATTGGCGGGCTTGCCTTCAGGCATGCCTGGAATGGGGCTTGAAATGGACGGAGCGGTACAGCACGCGCCGCAATCTGGACGACAATCCATACATGCTCTCTCGGTGGCGAACACCCGTACAGTCGGGCATCGGGCGCACAGTAACACCTTTTGCGTATTGATAGCAAAAGCCACGATTTCCACTTGCCTGAAAGGCCGCGCGCGAGTAATTTGGCGCGATATTTTTTACCTCCCGTAGACAGGATTACTGCAATGCCAAGAGCGAACGAAATTAAGAAAGGTATGGTACTGAATTACAACGGCAAATTGCTGATTGTGAAAGACATCGACATTCAGGCACCAAGCGCCCGTGGTGCAGCGACGCTGTACAAAATGCGTTTCGCCGATGTGCGTACCGGCCTGAAGGTGGAAGAACGTTTTAAAGGTGACGATATCGTTGATACCGTGACTCTGACCCGCCGCTACGTTGATTTCTCATACATCGACGGCAACGAATACGTGTTCATGGATAAAGAAGATTACACCCCGTACATCTTCACCAAAGATCAGATCGAAGAAGAGCTGCTGTTCATTCCTGAAGGCGGTATGCCAGACATGCAGGTGCTGACCTGGGACGGCGTGCTGCTGGCGCTTGAACTGCCGCAGACCGTGGATCTGGAAATCGTTGAAACCGCGCCGGGCATCAAAGGCGCGTCAGCAAGTGCGCGCAACAAACCAGCGACCCTGACTACCGGGCTGGTTGTGCAGGTGCCGGAATATCTCTCCGCTGGCGAGAAGATCCGCATCCATATTGAAGAAAAACGCTATATGGGTCGTGCTGACTGATTATGGCATTTGTCGGGTGGCGGCTTCGCCACCCGACAATTCCGGTTACAGAAGCTCCGGATACTTCGTCATCTTCAGCGCCAGCTCGACCCCTCGCACTTCCGCCATCCCCTTCAGGCGGCCAATCGCCGAATAGCCCGGGTTGGTTTTCTTACGCAGATCGTCCAGCATCTGGTGTCCGTGATCCGGACGGAACGGAATAGGACGCACATCGCCCGCCTGCTTGCGACGCGCCTCTTCAGCCAGAATAGCGTCCACCACCGCCACCATATTCACATCACCGCCAAGGTGCGCCGCCTCATGGAAGGTTTTTGGGTTCTCTTCACGGCAGGTCGCACGCAGATGCGTAAAGTGAATGCGATCGCCAAAGGTTTCTATCATCCGCACGAGGTCATTATCAGCGCGCACGCCGTAGGAGCCGGTACACATGGTAAAGCCGTTATAGATGCTGTCGACCGTCTCTTTCAGCCATTGCATATCTTCAATCGTAGACACGATACGCGGCAGGCCGAGGATAGGACGCGGCGGATCGTCCGGGTGTACCGCCAGACGCACGCCGGCTTCTTCCGCAACCGGAACGATAGCGCGCAGGAAATACGCCATGTTTTCACGCAGCTGCTGCTTATCAATATTGCCGTATTCCGCCAGACGCGCGCGGAACTGATCCAGCGTGTACCCCTCTTCCGCACCCGGCAGGCCAGCAATGATATTGCGGGTCAGCTTCTCGACGTCCGCTTCACTGGCGGCATTGAACCATTCAAGGGCCTGCTGCTGCTCTTCAGCGGTGTAATCCGCTTCGGCGCCCGGGCGTTTCAGAATGTGCAGCTCAAACGCCGCAAAGGCAATCTGGTCAAAACGCAGCGCTTTCGAGCCGTCCGGCATCTGATATTCCAGGTCGGTACGCGTCCAGTCCAGAATCGGCATGAAGTTATAGCAGACCGTATCAATGCCGCAGGCCGCCAGGTTGCGAATGCTCTGCTGATAGTTTGCAATCCAGGTCCGGTATTCCCCGGAATGGGTTTTGATATCTTCGTGAACCGGAATGCTTTCTACCACAGACCAGGTTAACCCCTTCTCCGCCAGCAGCGCCTGACGCTGTTGAATCTCCTCAACTGGCCATACCTGGCCGTTAGGAATGTGATGCAGCGCCGTGACGACACCCGTTGCGCCAGCCTGACGCACATCATCAAGAGAAACCGGATCGTTCGGCCCGTACCAACGCCAGGTTTGTTCCATTGCCTCATCCTCTCAAGTTGTTATACCAATATGGGTTACTGCAATGACGACTACCATACATGTTTACTGTGAAGGGTCAACACACCGCCACACATTGATTGATCAAACTCACAGAACGGGGATATTTACGGCTTACCAATTTTATTTGCTGTCATATAACTTTAGACTGGCATTGTTAATTAATGGTTAATCAGGTGTGTATTTCATGAAGACAATTGCCTCAACCGCCCTTCCAGCCCAGGTTCAACAACCGCGCTACGATCGTCATCAACTGCGCTCCCGCATCGTCCATTTCGGCTTCGGTGCGTTTCACCGCGCGCATCAGGCATTGTTAACAAACCGGGTGCTGAATGAAAAAGGCGGCGACTGGGGAATTTGTGAGATTAGCCTGTTCAGCGGCGACGTGCTGATGAGCCAGCTGCGCGCGCAGGATCACCTGTTTACCGTGCTGGAGAAAGGTGCTGAAGGAAATCAGCCGATTATTGTCGGGGCCGTACATGAATGCCTGAATGCAAAGCTGGACTCTCTGCCCGCGATAATAGAGAAGTTTTGCGAGCCGCAGGTGGCGATTGTGTCGCTCACCATTACGGAAAAAGGCTACTGCATCGATCCCGCGACCGGTAAGCTGGATTTACAAAACGCCCGGATCGTCCACGATCTGGAAAATCCCGCTGAGCCGCATTCCGCGCCGGGGATCCTGGTCGAAGCCCTTAATCGCCGCCGCGAGCGCGGCTTGCCTGCGTTTACCGTGCTTTCCTGCGACAACATTCCGGACAACGGCCACGTGGTGAAAAATGCGGTGCTTGGCATGGCGCATAAGCGCTCCCCGGCATTGGCGGAGTGGATCGAGGGCCACGTGAGTTTTCCGGGAACGATGGTCGACAGAATTGTTCCCGCCGCGACGGAGGCCTCGCTTGCGGAGATCGCCGACGCGCTCGGCGTTGACGATCCGTGCGCCATAAGCTGCGAGCCGTTTATTCAGTGGGTAGTGGAAGATAATTTTGTCGCCGGGCGTCCGGAGTGGGAAGTGGCGGGCGTTCAGATGGTGCAGGACGTTCTGCCCTGGGAGCAGATGAAATTACGCATGCTTAACGGCAGCCACTCTTTCCTGGCGTATCTGGGGTATCTCGCCGGGTACGCGCATATTAATGAATGCATGGAGGACGCCACCTTCCGCGAAGCCGCTCGGCGGCTAATGCTGGATGAACAGGCGCCTACGCTGCGTATAAAGGATGTCGACCTGACTGCCTATGCCGACAGCCTGATTGATCGCTTTGCTAACCCGGCGCTGCAGCACCGTACCTGGCAAATCGCGATGGACGGTAGCCAGAAGCTGCCGCAGCGAATGCTGGATGGCATCCGCGTCCACCTTGAGCGTAAAACAGAATGGCCGCTGCTGGCGCTGGGCGTCGCTGGCTGGATACGCTACGTCAGCGGGTTCGACGAACGCGGCAACGCGATTGACGTTCGCGATCCCCTCAGCGATAAAATCCGCACGATTGTCGAGGCCAGCAGCGACGCCGACCGCGTCAATGCGCTGCTGGGGCTGAGCGAGGTCTTCGGTCACGATCTCGCGCAAAATAGCGTTTTCGCTGAGGCTGTTAGCCAGGCCTACCAGCGCATCACCCGCCGTGGCGCACGCCAGGCTGTTATTGAAACGTTAAATCTTTAGCGATTATTGCGCTTAATGCGAACGGACATTGCCTCCGTTCGCCCTCCCCCTTCTCATTGCGCCCGTTTTTCGCCAGGATAAGAGCATAGTGTTATAGCATCACAATTCTCTTGCGGAGCGCACGTGACCAAAACCAACCTCATCACCGGTTTTCTCGGCAGCGGTAAAACCACCTCTATTCTTCATCTGCTGGCGAATAAAGATCCCGCCGAGAAATGGGCCGTGCTGGTCAATGAATTCGGCGAAGTGGGCATTGATGGCGCGTTGCTATCATCCAGCGGCGCAATGATTAAAGAGATCCCCGGCGGATGCATGTGCTGCGTAAACGGCTTACCGGTGCAGGTAGGCCTCAATACGCTGCTGCGTCAGGGCAAACCGGACCGCCTGCTGATTGAACCTACCGGTCTGGGCCACCCGAAGCAGATCCTCGATTTACTGACCGCCCCGGTTTACGAGCCGTGGATCGATCTTCGCGCCACGCTGTGCCTGCTCGATCCGCGTCAGCTTCTGGATGAAAAAGCGGTGGCCAATGAGAACTTTCGCGATCAGCTCGCCGCAGCAGACGTTATTGTCGCCAATAAAGAAGATCGCGCCACGGCGGAAAGCCGGGCCGCGCTGGACGCGTGGTGGCAGCATTTCGGCGGCAATCGGACGCGGGTGCAGGCCACTCAGGGGAATATTGGTAGCGCCCTGCTGGATCTTCCCCGCCTGAACCTGGCGCAACTCCCGGTCAGCGCAGAGCATGTGCATCACCATTCTGCGAAGCAGGGTCTGGCCGCGCTTAGCCTGCCGGAACACCAGCGCTGGCGTCGTAACCTTAACAGCGGTCAGGGGTATCAGGCCTGCGGATGGATTTTCGATGCCGACACCGTTTTCGACACCATTGGCATCCTTGAGTGGGCCAGGCTTGCGCCGGTCGACCGCGTGAAAGGGATCATGCGCACGCCAGACGGGCTGGTGCGGATCAACCGCCAGGGCGACGATTTCTTTATCGAAACGCAAAACGTCGCGCCACCTGACAGCCGAATAGAGTTAATTAGTGCGGTTAACGCCGACTGGAATGCCCTGCAGTCCAGCCTGTTGAAGCTTCGTTTAAGTTCGGGCGGCTAACGTTGCCCCAGTTTTCACTCAATGCAGAACGTTATGACGACTCGAATTCCCCAGATACTACTGCTTAATGTCGCCGGTCTGGCGCTCTTTTTCTCCTGGTATATCCCGGTGAATCACGGTTTCTGGTTCCCGCTGGATTCATCCCTGTTTCATTTCTTCAACCAGGGGCTGGTGAAGAGTGACGCCTTTCTGTGGCTGGTGGCAATTACCAATAACCGCGCCTTCGACGGCTTTTCCCTGCTGGCCATGGGCTGCCTGATGCTCTCTTTCTGGCTCAAAGAGGATGACACGGGGCGTCGCCGCATCCTGATTATCGGACTGGTGATGCTTCTGGCTGCGGTGATCATTAATCAGCTGGCGCAACATCTGATGCCGGTAAAACGTGCAAGTCCTTCGCTCTCTTTCCCGAATATTTATCGCGTGAGTGAACTGCTGCATATTCCAACAAAAGATGCCTCGAAGGACAGTTTCCCGGGCGATCACGGCATGATGCTGCTTATTTTTTCTGGGTTCATGCTGCGCTATTTCGGTAAGAAGGCGTTCGCAATCGCCCTGCTTATTGTGGTGATATTTGCCTTCCCGCGCGTGATGATTGGCGCGCACTGGCTGACGGATATTGTCGTGGGTTCCCTTTCCGCGGTGCTGATTGGTCTGCCGTGGGTTCTGATGACGCCTTTGAGCGATCGCCTAATTACCCTTTTCGATCGCTATCTTCCGCGTAGAAAGCAACAAAAATTGAACAAATAATTACCGTTTTTTAACGTAAACTATCGGGGATCATCACGATCCCTGATAACGCCCTTCCCGCGATCTTTCTGCGCTGTCATATTCTTGTCATCACATTCGTGATAAAAATGAAGCAATTGCACGATTACGCGGCGGATCTGCCGCTATTTTGTGCAATGACAAATTTTTACTTTCTGTATCACAATTTCTTATAAAAAAAAGGCTCTTTTTACTCGCAATAGCCCTGGCAATCGGTTAATCTCGAACTCGTTTTGCCCCATGGAGATAATTATTTCGATGGTGAATAATTTTGTGCGCTGCACCACAAATGTCACCAGAAACAATTGTCTCAATGTGAACAGATAATTAGTCTCGTCACGTTTGGCATTTTTATAACGATATTTGTCGTTAAGGACTTCAAGGGAAAATAAACAAAATGGTCAAATCTCAACCGTTTCTGAGATATATCTTACGGGGGATCCCGGCGATAGCAGTCGCGGTACTGTTATCTGCATGTAGTACATCGAACACCGCAAAGAATATGCATCCTGAGACGCGTGTTGTGGGAATGGAAGATTCCTCTTCACTGCAAGCCTCTCAGGATGAATTTGAAAATATGGTACGTAATCTGGACGTGAAGTCCCGCATTATGGACCAGTATGCTGACTGGAAAGGCGTACGTTACCGTCTTGGCGGCAGCACTAAAAAAGGCATTGATTGTTCCGGCTTTGTACAGCGTACCTTCCGCGAGCAATTTGGGTTAGATCTTCCGCGTTCGACCTACGAACAGCAGGAGATGGGCAAGTCGATTTCACGTACCAAACTGCGCACCGGCGATTTAGTGCTGTTCCGTGCAGGTTCTACCGGTCGACATGTGGGCATCTACATTGGTAATGACCAGTTTGTACATGCCTCCACCAGCAGCGGTGTGACCATTTCCAGCATGAATGAACCGTACTGGAAGAAGCGCTACAACGAAGCGCGCCGCGTACTGACCCGCAGTTAATATGATAATTGTATCGTTGGTTATCCCTTGGCTGGCGATACAATAAATAAAAGCACTGCTTCGGCGGTGTTTTTTTTTGCCCGTTACAATGAATACAATCAGCGGCAATTCAGGAACCACGACGTTTATGCTCACCCGCTACTTCTCCAGTCATCGAAAGATACTGTTCCTCAGTATCATTACCGGCCTGATCGCCGCCCTGCTCCTGGGTTCATTGCAGTTTTTCTGGAGCTACCACAAGCGGGAAGTCCGGTTCGATACGCTGATTAAGGACGTGCGCATCTACATGGAGAACTATTTCGAGGAGCTGAAAACCTCTATCGATGTGCTCCAGCCGCTCACGCTAAATAATTGCCAGGACGTTAACGCGGAGTTGACCTCGCGTGCAGCCTTCAGCATCAACGTGCGCGCCTTCCTGCTGGTCAGAAACAAACTGGCCTTCTGCTCGTCAGCCACAGGGCCAATGAATACCCCGATGGAGGAGCTGATACCCGAACTGCACATCAACAAGCCGCTTGATATCGCACTTCTGCCCGGCACGCCCATGTTGCCCCATAGACCTGCCATTGCCATCTGGTATCGTAATCCTTTAGTAAAAGACGGCGGCGTGTTCACCTCTGTGAATCTCAACCTGACGCCGTACCTGCTTTATACCGCACGCCAGGACGAGTTTGCCGGCATCGCGATTATCATCGGCGACAAGGCATTATCCACCTCGTCGAGCAACATTGTCAGGGCGAGTGATTTACATCAAACGCCAGCGCGAACCGCGACGCTCAAAGAAGTCCCTCTGACCATCAAACTGTACGCCAGGGGGTGGACAAGCGCGGAGATCCTTTTTGCCCTGTTCTTCGGGCTTTTATGCGGCATTGCGGCTGGGTCGCTTAACTTCTATATCCTCACCCTGCGTCTCAACCCGGGTAAAGAAATTTTAAGCGCCATCAAGCGTGGTCAGTTTTATGTGGTCTATCAGCCCGTCGTCGATGCCAAATCGCTCAGGATGACCGGGCTTGAAGTGCTGATGCGCTGGAAGCACCCGACCATGGGTGAGATCCCGCCGGACGCCTTTATCAATTTTGCCGAAGCGCAGAAGCTGATTGTTCCGCTGACGCTGCATCTCTTTGATCTTATCATTCACGACGCTCCTGTATTACAAACGCTGTTACCTCCGGGCGCAAAGGTGGGCATCAACATTGCGCCGGGGCATCTGCATGCGGAAAGTTTCAAAGACGATATGCGCACCTTCAAAGCCCTGCTGCCGCCTGATTACTTCCAGATCGTACTGGAAATTACCGAGCGCGATATGCTTAACCATCGGGAAGCTAACAGCCTCTTCGAATGGCTGCATAACGAAGGGTTTGAAATTGCCATCGACGATTTCGGCACCGGCCACAGCGCGCTGATTTATCTTGAACATTTCACCATGGACTACCTGAAAATCGACCGTGGTTTTGTCAACGCCATTGGCACAGAAACCGTCACCTCACCAGTGCTGGATGCCGTACTGACGCTGGCAAGACGACTGAATATGTCGACCGTTGCGGAAGGGGTGGAAACACCGGAACAGGCGGCCTGGCTGCGCGAGCATGGGGTTAATTACCTGCAGGGTTACTGGATTAGCCGCCCGATGCCGCTGGAGCAGTTCCGCACGTGGCAAAATACGGTGTCGCCTGACGGGGAATAATTTCACATTGCCCGTGGCGTCACTTATTATTCAGCTTAACTGAGCCGGTCTGTAAAAGAGGGAGCCGCCGCGAGATGTTTATGCGCTTTATGTTGCTTTGGTTGGCAGTCGTGAGCCTGTCCAGCCAGGCGCAAACCATCAAAGAGAACATCGCGTTCGCCGTGATTGGCGAGCCAAAATACGCGGTCAATTTTACGCACTTCGATTACGTCAATCCTGCCGCCCCTAAGGGTGGAAAGGTCACGCTCTCGGCTACGGGAACGTTCGACAACTTTAACCGCTTCGCCCTGCGCGGCGTAGCCGCGGCGCGAACGGAATCGCTTTATGACACGCTTTTTGTCACGTCGGATGATGAACCCGGCAGCTATTACCCGCTGATTGCCGATAACGTGCGCTATGCCGATAACTTCGCCTGGGCCGAAATTACCCTAAACCCCCGGGCCCGCTTTCACGACGGCACGCCGGTCAAGGCCAGCGACGTCGCTTTTACGTTTCATAAATTTATGACCGAAGGCGTGCCTCAGTTCCGCATTGTGTATAAAGGGGCAACGGTGCGCGCCATTGCGCCCCTCACCGTACGCATTGAGCTGAGCGAACCGAACAAAGAGAATATGCTTAGCCTGTTCTCGCTGCCGGTGATGCCTGAATCGTTCTGGAAAAACCATAAGTTAAGCGACCCGCTCTCCACGCCGCCGCTGGCCGGTGGCCCTTACCGCATTACCGACTGGCGCATGGGGCAGTACGTGGTCTATTCCCGCGTGAAAGATTACTGGGCGGCTAACCTGCCGGTAAACCGCGGGCGCTGGAATTTCGACACCCTTCGCTATGACTACTATCTCGACGATAACGTGGCGTTTGAAGCGTTCAAGGCCGGCGCCTTCGATTTACGCGTGGAGAACAGCGCCAAAAACTGGGCGACCCGCTATATCGGCAAAAACTTCACGAAAGGCTACATCGTCAAAGACGAGCACAAAAACGAATCCGCCCAGGACACGCGCTGGCTGGCGTTTAATATTCAGCGCCCGGTATTTACCGACCGCCGCGTTCGGGAAGCCATTTCCCTGGCCTTCGATTTTGAATGGATGAACAAAGCCCTGTTTTACGGGGCGTACAGCCGCGCGAACAGCTATTTCCAGAACACCGAATATGCCGCGCGCGACTACCCTAAAGCCGACGAACTGCTCCTGCTGGCGCCGCTGAAAGCGGAAGTGCCGCCGGAGGTGTTTACCACGGTATTTCAGCCGCCCGCTTCAAAGGGTGACGGCTACGACCGCGACAACCTGCTGAAGGCCAGCAAGCTGCTGGATGAGGCAGGCTGGCAGCTGAAGAACCAGAAACGCGTCAATGCGAAAACCGGCAAGCCTTTAAGCTTTGAACTGCTGCTCTCCTCCGGTGGCAACGATCAGTGGGTGCTGCCGTTTAAGCACAACCTTGCACGGCTGGGGATCACCATGAACATTCGCCAGGTCGATAACGCGCAGATCACCAACCGCATGCGCAGCCGCGATTACGACATGATGCAACGCCTGTGGCCCGCACAGCCGTGGCCCAGCTCGGATCTGCAAATCTCCTGGGCCTCCAGCTACATCGACTCCTCGTACAATGCGCCAGGCGTAAAAAGCCCGGCGATTGATGCCCTGATTGCGAAAATTGTGGCGGCGCAAGGCGATAAAGATAAGCTCTTGCCGCTTGGTCGCGCCCTCGACAGGGTGTTAACCTGGAACTACTACATGCTGCCCATGTGGTATATGGGCGAAGACCGCCTTGCGCGCTGGGACAAGTTCTCCGTGCCTGCCGTGCGCCCTGTCTATTCTCTGGGCTTTGACACCTGGTGGTATGATGTGAATAAAGCCGCCAGACTGCCCGCCGAGCGGCGATAAGGAATTATCATGGGTGCCTATTTAATACGCCGACTTCTGCTGGTCATTCCTACGCTGTGGGCCATTATCACCATTAACTTTTTTATCGTGCAAATTGCCCCGGGCGGGCCGGTCGACCAGGCCATTGCCGCCATTGAGTTTGGCAACAGCGGCGGCATGCCCGGCGGCGGCGGAGAAGGCATGGGCGCCAGCCATGCGCGAACCGGCGTGGGGAATATCAGTGAAAGCCACTACCGCGGCGGGCGCGGGCTGGATCCGGAAGTGATCGCCGAGATCACCCATCGCTACGGCTTTGATAAGCCGATACACGAGCGCTATTTCAAGATGCTCTGGGATTATATCCGCTTTGATTTTGGCGATAGCCTGTTCCGCAGTGCGTCAGTGCTGACGCTGATCAAGCAAAGCCTGCCGGTTTCGGTCACGCTGGGGCTGTGGGGAACGCTGATCATCTATCTGGTCTCTATTCCGCTCGGGATCCGCAAAGCAGTGCATAATGGCAGCCGCTTCGATATCTGGAGCAGCACCTTCATCATCATCGGCTATGCTATTCCGGCGTTTCTGTTTGCCGTTCTGCTGATTGTCTTCTTTGCCGGAGGCAGCTATTTCGACATCTTCCCGCTGCGGGGGCTGGTCTCCGCCGATTTCAGCACGCTGCCGTGGTACCAGAAAATCACCGACTATCTCTGGCATATCACGCTGCCGGTGCTGGCGACGGTGATCGGCGGGTTTGCCGCCCTGACCATGTTAACGAAAAACGCCTTTCTCGATGAGATCCGCAAGCAGTATGTCGTCACCGCCCGCGCCAAAGGGGTCAGCGAAAAACAGATCATGTGGAAACATGTCTTCCGCAACGCCATGCTGCTGGTGATTGCCGGATTTCCAGCCACGTTCATCAGCATGTTTTTTACCGGCTCGCTGCTGATTGAGGTGATGTTCTCGCTCAACGGTCTCGGCCTGCTGGGCTACGAAGCCACCGTATCGCGCGATTATCCGGTAATGTTTGGCACGCTCTATATTTTCACCCTGATTGGCCTGCTGCTGAATATCATCAGCGATATCAGCTATACGCTGGTCGATCCCCGAATTGATTTTGAGGGCCGCTGATGCCGCGTTTAAGCCCCGTTAACCAGGCCCGCTGGGCCCGTTTTCGCCATAACCGCCGCGGCTACTGGTCGCTGTGGATTTTTGCTGTCCTGTTTGTCCTGAGCATGTGTTCGGAGCTGATCGCCAACGACAAACCGTTGCTGGTGCACTTTAACGACCGCTGGTACGTGCCGGTACTGGCTAACTACAGTGAAAGCGACTTCGGCGGCCCGTTTGCCACCCCGGCGGAGTACCAGGATCCGTGGCTGCGCCAGCAGATCGAACAGCACGGCTGGGCCCTCTGGGCTCCGGTGCGCTTTGGCGCCAACAGCATTAACTTCGCGACCACAACCCCCTTCCCTTCTCCGCCCTCTGCGCAAAACTGGCTGGGAACAGACGCCAACGGCGGCGACGTGCTGGCGCGCATCCTCTACGGTACGCGGATTTCTATTCTCTTTGGACTGATGCTGACCGTCTTCTCCAGCGTAATGGGCGTAGTGGCCGGCGCCGTTCAGGGCTACTACGGCGGAAAAATTGACCTGTGGGGGCAGCGTATCATCGAAGTCTGGTCCGGTATGCCAACGCTGTTTCTGATCATTCTGCTTTCCAGCGTGGTACAGCCGGGCTTCTGGTGGCTGCTGGGCATCACCGTTCTGTTCGGCTGGATGGCGCTGGTGGGCGTGGTGCGGGCAGAGTTTCTGCGCACCCGTAATTTCGACTATATTCGCGCCGCGCAGGCGCTTGGGGTGAGCGACCGGGGAATTATCTTCCGCCATATGCTGCCTAACGCCGTGGTGGCAACCCTCACCTTCCTGCCCTTTATTCTGTGCAGCTCCATCACCACCCTCACCTCGCTGGACTTTCTGGGCTTCGGCCTGCCGCTGGGGTCGCCGTCGCTCGGCGAACTGCTGCTGCAGGGCAAGAACAACCTGCAGGCGCCGTGGCTGGGCATCACCGCCTTTCTTTCCGTGGCCGTGCTGCTTTCGCTGCTGATTTTTATTGGCGAAGCCGTGCGCGATGCCTTCGATCCCAACAAGGCGGTATAAGATGACGCAGCCTCTTCTCAGTATTGATCGCCTGTCGATTGCCTTCTCGAAGCAGGGCGAGACACGTACCGTGGTCACCGACCTGTCGCTGCAGATCCAGCGCGGTGAAACGCTGGCGCTGGTGGGTGAATCCGGTTCGGGCAAGAGCGTCTCGGCGCTCTCCATCCTGCGTCTGCTGCCCTCCCCGCCCGTGAGCTATCCGCAAGGGGATATTCTGTTCCACGGCAGTTCGCTGCTGCACGCTGATGAACATACCCTGCGCGGTATTCGCGGCAATAAGATTGCCATGATCTTCCAGGAGCCGATGGTGTCGCTCAACCCACTGCATACGCTGGAAAAACAGCTCTATGAAGTGCTGTCACTTCATCGGGGGATGCGCAAAGAGGCCGCGCGGGGCGAAATTCTGGATTGTCTGGAACGAACAGGCATACGCAACGCGGCCAAACGGCTGAATGATTTTCCGCATCAGCTCTCCGGCGGCGAACGCCAGCGGGTAATGATTGCCATGGCCCTGCTCACGCGCCCCGAACTGTTGATTGCCGACGAGCCGACGACGGCGCTGGACGTCACGGTGCAGGCGCAAATTCTGACGCTCTTGAGGGAGCTGCGTGACGAGCTGGACATGAGCCTGCTGTTTATCACGCACAACCTGAGCATCGTGAAAAAGCTGGCCGACAGCGTCGCGGTCATGCAAAACGGGCGCTGCGTTGAACAGAATACCGCGTCCACGCTGCTGAACGCGCCGCAGCATCCCTATACGCAGCGCCTGCTCGACAGCGAACCTTCCGGCGACCCGGTGCCTCTCACGGCAGACAGCACACCGCTGCTGCGCGTCGATGATTTATCCGTCTCGTTCCCGATCCGCAAAGGCGTTCTGCGGCGCATCGTTGACCAGAACCCGGTGCTGAAAAATATCCGCTTCTCGCTGCGACCGGGTGAATCCCTGGGGCTGGTGGGCGAATCCGGTTCGGGGAAAAGCACTACCGGTCTGGCGCTGCTGCGCTTAATTGCCTCTCAGGGCGAGATCCTGTTTGACGATATGCCGTTGCACCGCTGGAACCGCCGCCAGATGCTGCCCGTGCGGCCCCGCATGCAGGTGGTATTTCAGGATCCCAACTCCTCGCTTAATCCGCGCCTCAGCGTGTTGCAGATTATCGAAGAGGGCCTGCGCGTTCACCAGCCTGGCCTGAGTGCGCAACAGCGGGAACAGGAGGTCATGCGGGTGATGGCGGAAGTGGGCTTAGATCCCGACACTCGCCACCGCTACCCTGCGGAATTTTCCGGCGGACAGCGCCAGCGTATCGCCATCGCCCGCGCGCTGATCCTGAAACCGGAGCTGATTATTCTGGATGAACCGACCTCGTCTCTGGACAGAACCGTACAGGCGCAGATCCTGGCGCTGCTCAAAGGGCTACAGGAAAAGCACCGGCTGGCCTATATCTTTATCAGCCATGATCTACAGGTGGTTCGGGCGCTATGCCATCAGGTGATTGTGCTACGACAGGGTGAGGTGGTCGAACAGGGTGATTGCCAGCGCGTATTTACTGCGCCAACGCAGAGCTACACGCGCCAGCTGCTCGCGGCAGACTAGCGCTTAAAACGGATACTGGCCGGAGAAAGGTTCAGCAATCGCAACGCCAAAATTTTTCAGGCGGCAGGTCGCGGCGAATTCGTCCTGGCTTTTGACAAACAGGCACGGCTCCCCTTCGCACTCCAGTACGGAGCTGTCCACTTCGATATCCGTCAGGGCCTGGCTGAGACGCTCCATCACCCGCCACGCATTTTCGTCGCTCGGGCTCAGCAGCTTGAGCGCCACCAGGCAATTCTCACAGCCCGCGACGCTTTGCGGAATCGGTTCAACTTTCGAACCTGCAAAACCCGCCGACCAGCGATAGCTCTGGGGCAAGCGATGGACAATGGAGAGTTGTAATGTATTCACGTTCGTTCCCCGGAAGCAAAATTTACTTCACAATTTATTTACATTTATAGTAACACATCATCGCCAACCTGCACTATTCAGCGCTTTTTTATCGGTATCGAGGCTCGCGTCGGCGCTATATGTACCCGTTTCTGCGATCTAACTCAACCTTTTTGAATACAATGATGTGACTTTTTACATAAATAGATTTTACATAAAATAAACAAACACGGAATAAACGAACGCGAGTTTGGTTGATATGCGTCAACAAAAAAGGCCCTTTCGGGCCTTATCTGCGCGTTAGTGCGCCGCTTTTCGCGGCCGGCTGGCGTAAAGACAGAAAAGCACAGAGCTGGTTGCGCAAAAAGCCATCGCCCACAGCATAGGCCAGGCCGTAGTAAAGGTCGCCATAGAGAGTAACGCCCCGACGATGGCACCAATCCCGAAGCGGAAGGTTCCCGCCAGTGACGATGCGGTTCCCGCCATGTGCGGGAATTCGTCGAGGATCACCGCCATCGCATTGGACGAGATCATCGACACGCAGCCGACAAAGGCCGCCACGCCGATCACCAGCGCCCAGAAGCCCACGTCCAGAAACGCGCTCACCACCAGCCAGACCGCCATCACAAACTGGATCCACAGCCCGGCGCGGAACATGTTCAGCGCGCCCACCCGCCGGACAAAGCGGCTGTTAATGATGGTCAGGACAAACAGGAAGACGATATTGAGCGCAAAATAATAGCCAAAGTGCTGCGGCGAAACGTGGTTCAGCTCGATATAGACAAACGGCCCGGCACTCAGGAAGGAGAACATTCCGGCGAAGCTGAACCCGCTCGCCAGCATGTAGCTCAGCACCCGCTTGTGGCGAAACAGCGAGGCAAAGTTGCCTATCGTGGTTCGAATATGAAATTTCTGGCGGCGCTCGACGGGCAGCGTTTCATCAATAAAGAAGAAAATCATCGCCGAGGCCAGCAGCGCGGCCAGCGCCAGGATCCAGAAAATCGCGTGCCAGCTAAACCACACCAGCACCGCACCACCGGCCATCGGTGCCACCAGCGGCGCAATCGTCGTCACCAGCATGACGAACGACATCATGCGGGAGAACTCTTCTTTCGGGTAGATATCACGCATCAGGGCGTTGATCACCACGCTCGCGGCAGCGGCGGCCAACCCGTGCAGGAAGCGCATGATAATCAGCTGATCGATACTCTGCGCCAGCGCACAGGCGACCGCTGCGGCCGCAAAGACCAGCGTCCCGCCAAGAATAACCGGCTTACGCCCCAGGCTGTCGGCCATTGGGCCATACAGCAGCTGTCCGAGCGCGAAACCGAGAATATAGGTGCTGAGCGTCATCTGCGCGCTGCCTGCCGGTACGCCAAACTGGGCGGAAATCACCGGCAGCGCAGGCAGATACATGTCGATAGACAGCGGCATCAGCATCGCCAGCAGGCCAAGAATGAAGACAATTTTGAACGACGAGTGTGGCCTGGTGGTCACAGGGTTCTCCTGAAATTAGTGCGAAGGCAGACCGACGCTGGCAATCTCTTCTTCCGTCAGCGGACGATATTCACCGGGCGCCAGGTCGGGATCGAGCGCAATCGCACCGATGCGTTCACGGTGCAGGCCCACAACGTGGTTACCCACGGCGGCAAACATGCGTTTCACCTGATGGTAGCGCCCTTCGCTGATGGTCAAACGGACCTCCGTCGGGGTGATAACCTCAAGCACGGCGGGTTTGGTCAGATCCTTTTCATTATGCAGCTGAACGCCTTTCGCGAATTGCTCTGCCGTGTCATCCGCAACCGGTGACTCCAGCGTGACCAGATAGGTTTTCTCGCAGTGGTGGCGCGGGGAAGTGATGCGATGCGACCACTGACCGTCGTCGGTCATCAGCACCAGACCGGTGGTGTCGATGTCGAGGCGGCCCGCGGCGTGCAGCTTATGCGCCACCGGTTCGTCGAGGAAATAGAGCACAGTTGGGTGATCCGGATCGTCCGTTGAGCAGACATAGCCTTCCGGCTTATTGAGCATGAAATAGCGGGGACCGTGCTGCTGGGTCAGCGGATTGCCGTCGTACTCAACCTGATGGTCAGGCTGCAGTTTGAACGCGCTGTCTCGCACAATGTCGCCATCCACGGTAACGCGGTTGGCGCGAATTTCGCGCCCGGCAATAGCGCGGCTTACGCCGAGTTGCTGAGCGATAAACTTATCAAGTCGCATGAAATCTTTTTAGCCTTAATGGTGCTGGATGTCGGACCGTGCGTCCGAAAAAAGAAGCAGTCAGGAACGGTTCAGTATAATGGTCTGGTTGCGCCACTCAAGGGAAAAAGTTTCGTGGCATACTATATGCGGATTAACGAAACCGAGACCCCATGACTTTTACACTTCGTCCCTATCAGCAGGAAGCCGTTGACGCGACGCTCGCCTGGTTCCGTAAACACCGGGAACCGGCGGCCATTGTCCTCCCGACCGGTGCAGGCAAGAGCCTGGTCATTGCCGAACTGGCGCGCCTGGCGCGCGGTCGCGTGCTGGTATTGGCCCACGTCAAAGAGCTGGTGGCGCAAAACCATGCCAAATATTGTGCGCTGGGGCTGGAAGCCGACATTTTCGCCGCCGGGCTGAAGCGCAAAGAGAGCCACGGCAAAGTGGTTTTCGGCAGCGTACAGTCGGTGGCCCGTAACCTGGATCTGTTCCGCAGCGAGTTTTCGCTGCTGATTGTCGACGAATGTCACCGCATCAGCGATGACGACGACAGCCAGTATCAGCAAATCCTCACTCACCTTAAAGAGGTGAACCCTCACTTACGCTTGCTCGGCCTGACGGCAACCCCGTTTCGTCTGGGCAAAGGCTGGATCTACCGCTTTCATTATCACGGCATGGTGCGCGGCGACGAGAAAGCGCTGTTCAGCGACTGTATCTATGAACTTCCGCTGCGCTACATGATTAAGCACGGCTACCTGACGCCGCCCGAGCGGCTGGATATGCCGGTCGTGCAGTACGATTTCAGCCGCTTACAGGCGCAGAGCAACGGGCTGTTCAGCGAGGCGGATCTTAACCATGAACTGAAAAAACAGAAGCGGATCACGCCGCATATCATCAGCCAGATTGAAGAGTTCGCGCAAACGCGTAAAGGGGTGATGATTTTTGCTGCCACCGTCGAACACGCGCGCGAAATCACGGGACTGCTACCCGCTGACGACGCAGCGCTGATCACTGGCGAAACGCCCGGCCCGGAGCGCGACAGGCTGATTGAGGCTTTCAAAGCCCAGCAGTTCCGCTACCTGGTGAATGTCTCCGTATTAACCACCGGGTTTGACGCCCCGCACGTCGATCTGATTGCGATTCTGCGCCCGACGGAATCCGTCAGCCTGTATCAGCAGATTGTCGGCCGTGGCCTGCGCCTGGCGCCGGGCAAAACCGACTGCCTGATACTGGATTACGCCGGCAACCCGCACGATCTGTACTCCCCGGAAGTGGGCGCGCCAAAAGGCAAAAGCGACAACGTGCCGGTACAGGTGTTTTGCCCGGCCTGCGGCTTTGCCAACACATTCTGGGGAAAAACCACCGCCGACGGCACGCTGATTGAACACTTTGGCCGCCGCTGTCAGGGCTGGTTTGAGGATGATGAGGGACATCGCGAGCAGTGCGATTTCCGCTTCCGCTTCAAAAACTGCCCGCAGTGCAACGCCGAAAATGACATCGCCGCCCGCCGTTGCCGCGAGTGCGACACGGTACTGGTGGACCCGGACGACATGCTGAAAGCGGCGCTGAAGCTGAAAGATGCGCTGGTGCTGCGCTGCTCCGGCATGGCGCTGCAGCCCGGCGCGGATGAAAAAGGCGAGTGGCTGAAAATAACCTATTACGACGAGGATGGCGCTGACGTCAGCGAACGGTTCAGGGTTCAGACGCCTGCCCAGCGCACGGCATTTGAGCAGCTGTTTATCCGGCCGCATACCCGTACGCCTGGCGTGCCGCTGCGCTGGATAACCGTGGCGGATATCGTGCATCAGCAGGCGCTGCTGCGCCACCCCGACTTCGTGGTCGCCCGCAAGAAAGGCCAGTTCTGGCAGGTTCGCGAGAAGGTCTTTGACTATGAAGGTCGCTTCCGTCGGGCAAATGAATTGCGCGGTTAACGGGACTTTTCATTGATGTGCGGGGCATTTGAGTATAAAATGCCGCCCGCTTCACATCCGTGGGGCAGAACACTCACCTGCTGCTGGGTCGCCTGTAGTAGGGTTTTAAATACAGAGAGAAATCAATGTTCACTATCGAAGCAGAAGTACGTAACGTGCAGGGTAAGGGTGCGAGCCGCCGCCTGCGTACCGCAAACAAGTTCCCGGCTATCGTTTACGGTGGCGAAGCTGCTCCAGTTGCTATTGAACTGGATCACGACAAAGTATGGAACATGCAGACCAAAGCTGAATTCTACAGCGAAGTTCTGACCATCGTTGTTGGCGGTAAAGAAGAAAAAGTGAAAGTTCAGGCTGTTCAGCGTCACGCGTTCAAGCCAAAACTGACTCACATCGACTTCGTTCGCGCGTAATCGCAAACCTGTCGAGAAAACCCCGCTTCGGCGGGGTTTTTTTATGGCTGCTATTTACCGCCAGACGTGCGGCGCTGAAGCTGATCGCGCAGGTTCGGCGGCGTACCTTTTATGGTCAGGGTATCGGTGGCCGGATCCCAGAAGATGCGTTCCCCCAACAGCATGGCGTCAAAGTTGATGGTTAACCCACCGCCGCTGCCGGCAAATTTGGTTAACTGACGCAGCGTGCTGCGATCCGCCGGGAAGCTCTCCTCAAGCTCATAGCCCTTCTCCGCGGTGAATTCCTGGAAGCTCACTTCGCTGACGCCCGCCAGCTCTTTTGACAGGGACTCCAGTTCAATCTCTTCCCCCGCCTGCAGCTGCTCGTTGCAATAGCTGTAAACCTGCTGACGCACGGTCTGGCGTTCAGATTTATCGAGCTGCGCTTCCGCCGTGAAGTCATCAACGGCCTGCAGCAGCCCTTTGTTCTGCGCTTTGGCGTTCAGGCCTTCGCTGGCACCGAGGAAGTCCATAAAGAAATCCGCCACTTTGCGGCCCACCCGCCCCTTCAGGAAGGTGAGGTAGCGGGTCGACTCCGGGTTAGTTTCCCACTCGGTCAAATCAATACGCGCCACAATATCCGCATGGTTGATATCCAGATAGTGCGTTGAGCTGATGTCCAGCTGCTCGTTCACGCGCATGCTGCTTAAGTTATTCAGCACGGTAACCAGCAGGTACTCGACCGCCAGGTAACGATAGTGGCAGAACAGGACAATACCGCCGTCGGCGAACGGATATTTCGCCAGCTCGTCGCGCAGACGCCCGGTTGCCGCGCGGCTAAACGCCAGGAAATCCTCTTCGCCCTGACGCTGCAGGCGCAGGCTATCTGCCAGCTCACTATCTTCGCTGAACAGACCATAGGCTTTATTTTTAGCGCTGTAGACGCGATGCAGTTCTGCCATCATTTCCACAACGGTTGCCGTGGGTTCCAGTAACGAATCGCGTAGCACCACTTCAAGGGTTTGCTCATCACGCTTGATAAGCTGGTGCAAGGCAATCTGGTTGATTTCCAGACTCATGATAAACTCTCCTTTTAGACCGGGCGGTATTCAACCACCACCAGGACATGTGTGCAACAACAGATAAAAAAGGGGAAAAAAAGCTGTTGCTACGGTAATATGTTGCCCTTTCATCAACAAACTGATTTTGATTTATGCCACAACATTCCCGCTACAGTGATGAACACGTTGAACAACTGCTCAGTGAGCTGGTCAACGTACTGGAAAAACATAAAACGCCGACCGATCTCTCCCTGATGGTTTTGGGAAATATGGTCACCAACCTTATCAACACCAGCGTTGCTCCGGCTCAGCGTCAGGCGATCGCCAAATCTTTCGCCCAGGCGTTACAGTCATCCGTCAGCAACGACCAGGCCCATTAAGGGAAACGAACAACAGTTTATGGTGACGAATCGTCAGCGCTACCGTGAAAAAGTCTCCCAGATGGTCAGCTGGGGACACTGGTTTGCCCTGTTCAACATTCTGCTAGCGACGGTAATTGGCTGTCGTTATCTGTTTGTCGCAGACTGGCCCACAACGCTAACCGGGCGTATCTACTCCTGGATAAGCGTTGTTGGTCACTTTAGCTTTTTGGTATTCGCCACCTATCTGCTGATCCTGTTTCCTCTGACGTTTATCGTCATGTCGCAGCGTTTGATGCGGTTCTTGTCCGCAATCCTTGCGACGGTGGGGATGACGCTGCTGCTTATCGACAGTGAAGTGTTCACCCGGTTCCACCTGCATCTCAACCCTATCGTCTGGGAACTGGTGATCAACCCCGACCAGAACGAAACGGCCCGTGACTGGCAGCTGATGTTCATCAGCGTTCCGGTGATCCTGTTGATCGAGATGCTGTTTGCCACCTGGAGCTGGCAAAAGCTCCGCAGCCTGACCCGACGCCGCCATTACGCGAAACCCGTCGCCGCGCTCTTTTTCGTCTCATTTATCAGTTCGCACCTCATGTATATCTGGGCGGATGCGAACTTCTATCGCCCTATTACCATGCAGCGCGCTAACCTGCCGCTCTCTTATCCGATGACGGCCCGTCGTTTCCTTGAGAAACACGGCCTGCTTGATGCCCAGGAGTACCAGCGCCGTCTGGTCGAACAGGGTAATCCGGAAGCGGTTAGCGTGCAGTATCCACTGAGCGATCTGCGCTATCGCGATATGGGTCGCGGGCAAAACGTCCTGCTGATTACCGTCGATGGCCTCAACTATTCTCGTTACGAGAAGCAGATGCCTGCGCTGGCCGATTTCGCGAGTCAGAACGTGTCGTTTACCCAGCATATGAGTTCAGGTAACTCAACCGATGCGGGTATCTTTGGCCTGTTCTATGGCATTTCTGCCGGATACATGGACGGCGTGCTGTCTGCGCGCATTCCTGCGGCGCTGATCACCGGGCTTAATCAGCAGGGCTATCAGTTAGGGCTGTTCTCATCGGACGGCTTCAACAGTTCACTGTACCGCCAGGCGCTGCTCTCTGATTTCTCACTGCCTGCCGCGCAGAGCCAGTCTGATGCCCAGACCGCAAACCAGTGGATAAACTGGCTGCAGCGCTACGCGCAGGAAGATAACCGCTGGTTCTCGTGGGTGGCCTTTAACGGCACAACGCTTAACGACAGCAACCAGGCAGGCTTTGCGCGCCGCTACGGCCGCGCGGCCATCGATGTTGACGCACAGATTGGCCGCGTGCTTGACGCGCTACGTGAATCAGGCAAGCTTGATAACACGGTCGTGATCGTGACCGCGGGGCATGGCGTACCGTTAGGCGACGAGACGAAGAGCATGAGCTGGTCACGTCCAAACCTGCATGTTCCGCTGGTGATCCACTGGCCGGGAACGCCGGCGCAGCGCATCAATATGCTCACAGAACATAAAGACGTCATGACGACCCTGATGCAGCGCCTGCTGCACGTCAGTACGCCAGCAAACGAGTATTCACAGGGGCAGGATCTCTTCAGCGCCACGCGCCGCCATAACTGGGTGACTGCAGCTGACGGCAACACGCTGGTGGTGACCACGCCGAAGCTGACGCTGGTGCTGAATAGCAACGGGAACTATCAGACCTATAATCTGCAGGGTGAACGGCTGAAGGACCAGAAACCACAGCTTAGCCTGCTGTTACAGGTTCTGACGGATGAGAAGCGCTTCATCGCTAACTGATTAATAATAAACCAGTTAGCGACGGATTCCCTTGCATTCGAAACGGAATCGAGTAGTATTCTTTCTATGCGTCGGCACGTAGCGCAGCCTGGTAGCGCACCGTCATGGGGTGTCGGGGGTCGGAGGTTCAAATCCTCTCGTGCCGACCAAAAACACATTGAAAACCAGCCTCTTACGGCTGGTTTTTTATTTCGCCTCGTCCGGTGTTTTGCGCAGGTACATCAGCGTAACCAGACAAATCACGGCTCCGGCATAAAACGTATATTCCGCGCCAAACGTTTCCCAGATGGCCCCGGCGCCCAGGCTGGCGACTAACAATCCCACGCCGCTAACCAGACTAAAAATGCCGTAGGCGGTACCGCGCAGATCCGCAGGTGCTGTTTTTGCGATCATTGCCGCCAGCAGCCCCTGCGTCATCCCCATATGCACTCCCCAAAGCGCAACGCCCAGAAGCATTCCAGCCCAGTGGGTGCTTAGCGCCAGCACAATATCTGCCCCAATCAGCATCACCAGGCCCCACTGCAGTAGTCGGGTGTGGCTCATCCCGTCCGATAACTTGCCAAACGGATAGGCTGAAAGGAAATAGAGCAAATTCATGGCCACCATCACCAGCGGGATCAGCGCCAGCGGCACCCCCGACTGCTGTGCGCGCAGGACAAGAAAGGCTTCACTGAAACGTGCGAGCGTGAAGATGGCGCCCAGGCCAATAACCCACCAGCAGCCTTTCCCGAGACGCCTGAGGTTCTCTTTTTTGATGGGGTTCGTGCGTTTATGTTCGACGGGCGTTTTCGGCTCATGCAGGCCGAAAAAAAGCAGTGCCACGGCGAGGACGCCGGGGATCACCGCAATCCAGAAAATCGTGCGGAAATCATCGTTCCACAGCAGCATTAAGCCTACGGCCAGCAGCGGCCCGAGAAATGCGCCGATGGTATCCATCGACTGACGCAGCCCAAAGGCCGCGCCGCGAAGTTCCGGCGGCGTAACGTCAGCGACCAGCGCATCGCGCGGCGCGCCCCGGATCCCCTTCCCTACCCGGTCGATTAAGCGTGCCCCCAGAATCATGCCCGACGAAGAGGCGATAGCGAAAAGCGGCTTACTCAGCGCGCCAAGACCGTAGCCCAGCACCGCCAGTCCTTTACGTTTACCCAGGTAGTCACTGATGGCACCGGAAAAAACTTTGATAAACAGCGCGGTGGCTTCAGCCAGGCCTTCAATCAAGCCAATGAAAATCACGCTGGCTCCCAGCGTCGTGACCATAAAGAGCGGCAGCAGGCTGTGAATGATCTCCGAGGAGATATCCATCAGCATACTGACCCCACCCACAACCCATACGCCTTTCGGGATCCGGCTGAGCGTTGCAAACCGGGATAACATTGAACATCTCCTGCTTTATGTCGAACGACCTTGTTCGACACAGAATACCCTGGAAATGCGAATAAATATCATCACACATAAAAAAGCCAGCCCGCAGGCTGGCTTCTTATAGCAGGTGAATGCTCAGTGTTTTTCACGTCCGCCCAGGAAGAAAATGCCCAGCGGAATGGCCAGCAGAACGGTGAAGACAAGGCTGTAAACGAAGATCATCGCCGACTGCAGCACATACATGCTGGTGGTCCAGGCGGAGAGAGGAATGTTGTACTGTTCAATGACGCCAACAATGGTGGCCCGCCCGACGCACGCGGCAGCAATCATAAACACGACGAGTAGCGCCAGGAGGAACTTGCGGCCTTCAGGTGTTTTCAGTTTTGCACGAACCATCTCTCTTCCCTTTCACAGATGAATAACATTATCGATGGACTAAAATAACACGAACGCCCGCCACACTCCACACCAGTACAAACACCTGCCAAAAAGGTTAATTCTAAGTTTATTACGCTGCATATAATGAAAATGTAAGTAAATCACACCAATCATTCATGCTCATTATGTTAGTCTGTTCAGGACCGTTTTGACATAAAGGAATGACAATGAAAAACGCACCTAAATTTGCCATCGCGCTTCTCGCCGCCGCGTGCGTCAGCACCAGCGCTTTCGCCAGCGACGCTCAAAAAGCGCAGCCGCTGGAAAAAGTTGCACCCTATCCGCAAGCGGAAAAAGGCATGAAGCGTCAGGTGATTCAACTGCCGGTTCAGCAGGACGAAGCGAATTACAAAGTCGAACTGTTAATTGGCAAGACGCTGGAAGTGGACTGCAATCAGCATCGTCTGGGCGGCCAGCTGGAAAGCAAAACCCTGGAAGGCTGGGGTTATGACTATTACGTTTTTGATAAAGTGACCTCTCCGGTCTCTACCATGATGGCCTGCCCGGACGGCAAGAAAGAGAAGAAATTTGTGACGGCCTATCTGGGCGACAACAGCCTGCTGCGCTACAACAGCAAGTTGCCGATCGTGGTATATACGCCTGAAAACGTGGAAGTAAAATATCGCGTGTGGAAGGCAGAAGAGACGGTCGGACAAGCGGTAATACGTTAAAAACAAGTCGGGTGGCGGCTTCGCCTTACCCGACCTGCTAAACTAAAAACGGTAACAGATGTTACCGTTTTGCTTTTACCTTACAGCGCGATATCCGCAACCGGCTTGTTTACCGGCTGAGGCTTCAGCTCCGCCTTCGGCGCAGCATCCGCAGCCTGCGGCTTCACGTACTGTAGCTGCAGCACGCGACTGGTGTACTCCAGCTCTTGTTCCGTCGCATCCACGTTACCGTTCAGCTTCGTGCCGTAGGATGGAATAATGGTTTTCAGCTTCGCCTGCCATTCCGGGCTGGCAACTTTGTCTTTAAACACTTTTTCCATCAGGTGCAGCATGATTGGCGCAGCGGTAGATGCACCTGGTGACGCACCCAGCAGCGCGGCAATCGTGCCATCCTTATCGCTCACCACTTCGGTCCCCAGACGCAGCACGCCGCCCTCTTTCGGATCGCGCTTGATGATCTGCACGCGCTGACCCGCCTGCCACAGACGCCAGTCTTCTTTCTTCGCCTGCGGATAGTACTCTTTCAGCGCCTCGAAGCGTTCTTCATCAGAAAGCATCACCTGGCTAATCAGGTATTTCACCAGGTCGAAATTATCCAGGCCCACGTCCATCATCGGTTTGACGTTAGAGGTGGTGGTCGCGCTCAGCAGATCCCAGAGGGAGCCGTTTTTCAGGAACTTGGTTGAGAAGGTCGCGAACGGTCCGAACAGCACCACGCGTTTACCGTCAAGCATACGGGTATCGATATGCGGGACGGACATCGGTGGCGCACCGACGGAAGCCTGACCGTACACTTTTGCCAGGTGACGGTTCACCACTTCCGGGTTCTCGGACACCAGGAACTGGCCGCCGACCGGGAAGCCCGCGTAGTCGTCAGCTTCAGGAATACCGGACTCCTGCAGCAGCTTCAGCGCCGCGCCGCCCGCACCGATGAAGACAAATTTCGCCTTAATGACGTGCTCGGCTTCGTTGTTTTTCAGATCGGCAACGGTCACGCTCCAGCTGTTGTCCGCATTGCGCTTAAAGCCGCGCACTTCGGTGCTGAGCTGCAAATTGAAGTTATCTTTCTTCTTCAGGGACGCCACCAGCTGACGGGTAATTTCGCCGTAGTTCACGTCGGTGCCAATTTCGGTACGGGTCGCCGCCACTTTCTGGTTCGGGTCACGGCCTTCCATGACCAGCGGCGCCCACTCTTTAATCTGCGCGTGGTCTTCGGAGTATTTCATCCCGCGGAACAGGGTGCTCTGCTGCAGCGCAGCGTAGCGCGCGCGCAGGAAATTCACGTTTTGCTCGCCCCACACAAAGCTCATGTGCGGCACGGTATTGATGAAGGAGTGCGGGTCGTGCATCACGCCGCTGTTGACCTGGTGGGACCAGAACTGACGCGAGATCTGGAACGCTTCGTTGATCTCTACCGCCTTCTCGATACTAATGGAACCGTCCTTTTTCTGCGGCGTATAGTTCAGTTCCATGAGTGCCGAATGGCCCGTACCAGCGTTATTCCAGCCGTTCGAACTCTCCTGCGCCACGCCATCGAGGCGCTCGACCATGGTCATGGACCAGTCCGGCTGCAGTTCTTGCAGATAGGTTCCCAGCGTGGCGCTCATGATGCCGCCACCAATTAAAAGGACGTCCGTTTCCTGCTCTTTTGGTGCGTCTGCTTTCGCTGCCATTGAGACGGCGTTGAGCCCGACAGCCAGAGAAAAGAGCATGGCAGTCATTTTTTTCATAATTTATGCCTTAGTGTAAAAGTGCTTGATGCGTGGAAATTGCAGGTGAAAAAAGCTGCGTGGGCACGGTAACAACTTTTAAATATTGTTTAAAGGTTACGAAATTATTGTAATTGTGAAATTTAATGATGGATTGTTTGTAGGGGATTGCGGCGCGCAACTGGTATAAGGAGGAATTTATGGCTACTATGCTGCACTTTGTGATCGCGCGCACGGAAGCCTGCCCTAACCAGCGAACTGTTATGTCCTTACCTCATTCTGCCGTATCCCCTGAAGTCAGTGTAGCCAGCGTGCTGCACTCCCCTAAACAACTGGCGCGTGAAACGCTGGCGGGCGTGATTACCGCTCTGGCGCTGATTCCCGAAGTGATCTCATTTTCCGTGGTGGCGGGCGTTGACCCGAAGGTCAGCCTGATCGCCTCCGTGGTGCTGTGTCTTGCTCTCTCCGTGCTGGGCGGTCGTCCGGCGATGGTCACGGCTGCGGCCGGTTCCGTAGCGCTGGTGATTGGCCCGATGGTGCATCAGCACGGGGTACAGTACATTCTTCCCGCCGTGCTGATGGCTGGCGTGATCCAGATTCTGTTTGGCGTGCTGGGCATGGCAAGGCTGATGCGCTTTATTCCCCAGTCGGTGATGACCGGATTTGTTAACGCCCTTGGCATTTTGATTTTCTTCGCTCAGGTGCCGCATTTCTGGAGCCGAAGCCCGCTGATTGTGGGCCTGTTCGTGCTGACGCTGCTGATTGTGCTGTGGGTGCCGCGCTATATTAAAAGCGTCCCTTCCCCGCTGATTGCGATTGTGCTGTTAACCCTTTTCACCGTCACCACCGGTCAGATCCTGCCGACTGTCGGTGATGAAGGCTCAATGACTGGCGGTCTGCCTGGATTTACCGAGCTGCTGGTGCCGCTTAATTTACAGACGCTGAACATTATCTGGCCGTGCGCGTTGAGTATTGCCTTCGTCGGTCTGCTGGAGTCCCTGCTGACGGCAAAACTGGTGGATGAACTGACGGTTACGCCCTCCAGCAAGCGTCGCGAGAGCATCGGGCTGGGCGTGGGGAATATCATGGCCGGGCTCTACGGTGGCATTGCGGGCTGCGCGATGATCGGACAAACCATCGTTAACGTGGAGATGGGGAAAGGACGAAGCCGCATTTCAACCATTGCGGCGGGCATCGTGCTGCTGCTTCTGGTAACGGCGCTCAGCGAAGTAATGGCCAAAATCCCGATGGCGGTGCTGGCGGGGATTATGGCGATTGTTGCCGTCAAAACCTTCAGCTGGCACAGCCTTCAGCCCGCCACGATAAAAAAAGCCCCGATTGCCGAAACGGTGGTGATGCTGGTGACGGTAGCCGCCACGGTATCAACCGGCAATCTGGCGGTTGGCGTGCTGGGCGGGATTATCGTCATGGCACTGATCCCCGCCCGCATTAAGCGTCGGGTTAAAGCAGAAAAATCGTTGCCAGCCCAAGAAAAATAAAGAAACCGCCGGTATCGGTGATGGCGGTGATCATCACGCTCGACCCCACCGCGGGGTCGCGCCCCAGTTTGGTCATCGTCAGCGGGATAATGACGCCCATCATCGATGCCACCAGCAAATTCAGCACCATCGCCAGCATCATCACGCCGCCTAAGGCCATATCGTCATACAGCCACCATGTGATGCCGCCCATAATGCCGCCCCATACCAGGCCGTTAATCAGCGCCACGCCCATTTCCCTGAAGATCAGAAAGGCGAAGTTACCGGGCTGAATATTTTCCAGCGCCAGCGCGCGGACGATCATGGTGATGGTCTGGTTTCCGGTGTTGCCGCCAATTCCGGCCACAATCGGCATCAGCGAGGCCAGCGCCACCAGCTGCGAGATGGTGTGTTCAAAGCCGTCAATCACACGGGAAGCGATGAAGGCGGTACACAGGTTAATAGCCAGCCAGGCCCAGCGGGTTTTCACCGCCTTACCGACGGAGGCGTGGACGTCATCTTCGGCGCTAATCCCGCCTAGCGCGCGCAGGTCGTTATCGGTCTCTTCATAAACCACGTCAACGATTTCATCGATGGTCAGACGGCCCATCAGCTTGCCAACGGAGTCTACGACCGCCGCACTCACAAGGTCATCACGTTCAAAGGTACGCGCCGCTTTTTCCGCATCGTCTTCCGGGGAGAAGACCATCGGCTCGTTTTCCATCACCTCGCTCACCCGCTGCTGGGCGCTGTTGAGCAGGATGGTTTTCAGCTCCAGCTCGCCCAGCAGGGTTTTATCCCGCGAGGTGACAAACAGCTTATCGGTGTTGTCCGGCATTTTGCCCAGGCGGCGCAGGTAGCGCTGCACGGTACCGAGCGTGACGTCCGGACGTACCGTGATAACGCCGAACTCCATGATCGCGCCGACGCTGTTTTTCTCGTAGTGCATCACCTGACGCACACGCGCACGTTCATCGGCAGGCAGAGAGGCCAGCAGGCGGCCGGTCAGGTTACGCGGCAGATGCTGTACAAGGTAAATCTGCTCGTCGATATCCAGGGTTTGCAGGGCGTCGAGGATATCCCGATCGCTCATCTCGTCGATCAGGTCATCCCAGACGTTTTCCGAGGCTTCAAGCAGAACCTGGCCGCGCTCGTGATCCTGTACCAGGCGCCAGAGGGCGTGACGCTCTTCCGAAGGAAGCGCTTCCAGGGTATCCGCCAGATCCGGCGGCGGTAAATGAGCAACCAGCGCACCTACCTCAGCAATATCGTCGGCTAAGGTGCCGACATCATATTGCTCAGCCAGGGTCAGTTTGCCTAATAGCGTAGACGTGACCGCTTTATCGGTCGTGAGAAGCCAGATGAGTCGCGCACGTTCCTGGTCACGCTGCCTGGCGCTGTTTTTCTTTAATACCGACATCAATCATAAATCCATTAAATGAGTTGAGACTAAGCATAGCGCGAGGATATGTAAATAAGAATAAACAGCGAGGCGGGATGGAGAAAAAAGCGGCATTACGGCCACGATTATCCCCTCTCCCTGTGGGAGAGGGTTAGGGTGAGGGCATCAGGCCGTGCGCGCCACCGCGTCACGCGACGCCGCATCGCGCTCGTCGCCGGTCAGCTCGCTCAGCCTGCCGTCGCGCATCTCCAGCAGACGGTCGGCGTGAATGAAGTAATGATCGTCGTGGCTGATGGCGAAAATGGTTTTGCCCATCTCCTGCATCAGCGGCAGCAGCACCTGATAAAACTCGCGGCGGAAGTGCGGGTCCTGATCCGCCGCCCATTCATCCAGCAGGATGATGTCACGCTCTTCCGCCAGCGCCAGCAGCAGCGCCACGCGCTTTTTCTGCCCCTTAGAGAGCTTGAGGTTCAGGATTTTGCCGTCCTGGAGCTCCAGCTTGTGCGACATCTGCAGCTGCGCAAGCCATTTCTCAACCAGCGCCGGATTGGCCTGCTGCCCTTCCGGCCCCAGCAGCTGGTCAAACAGCCAGACATCGGTGAATACCGCTGAGAAAAGCTTGCGGTAATCCTCGGGTTTCTCCGCGCTCAGCGCCTTACCGTCCAGCAGGATCTCGCCCGACTGCGGCTGGTAAAGTCCGGTGAGCAACATCGCCAGCGTGGATTTTCCGCTACCGTTGCCGCCGATGAGGAACAGCAGTTCGCCGCGGTGAATCGTCAGGTTGACCGGTCCCACGGAGAAGGCGTTGTCCTGATAGCGGAACGTCACGTCGCGCAGCTCCAGGGTCTGCCAGTTCGGGAAGGCCTGCGGGCGCGGGAATTCAGCCTTAAATGGCGCCAGATCGAACTTCTTAAGCTTGTTAAACGCCACCTGCGCGCTTAGCAAGGTGGGCAATGCGCCGACGGCCGAGAGCAGCGGCGTACGCAGGAACAGCAGGGTCAGCGAGTAGGTCGCCGCCACGTTGGTGTCCGCCCAGCCCAGGCTGTTCGCCATCCAGAATACCAGGCCAATGGCGCCCAGCATCATAATGTTGGACCAGTTCACCGCGCTCAGGTGGAAGGTATCGGCGCGAATAATGTGGTGCCGGTATTCGCGTGCGTCCGGGACATAGAGGTTATTGAAGATATGCTCGGCACGCTCGCGGTTGAGGGTCAGCTCTTTGCGCCCTTCCAGTACCGTCTGGTAATCGTTATAGAGCTTATCTTCCGTTTCGCGCAGGACCGCCATGTGTTTATAGACGCGCGATACCAGCACGAAACCGCCCCAGATGGTGATGGCAATCCACACCGCGGTCACCGCCAGCATTTTGGTAGAAAGCCAGGCGAGATAGGCCGCCGAGCCAAAGGTCAGGATGATCCCCTGCACCAGCTCCGGCAGGCGGACAAACGCGATGGTAATCGCGCGCACGTCGCTGGTCAGCCCCGCCAGCAGGGAGGCGCTGCCGAGCTGCTCCACGCGCTCAACCTGCGTGTCGAGGATCCGCTTGATGAACTCGCTGCGCAGGCGGAAAACGAAATGGTGGCCAAGCGCGGTCAGCGCCAGCTGAGAGCCGAGCGTAACCGCCATCAACAGCAGCAGCAGGCCGAGAAACTCCGGCAGAACCGAGAGTGAGGTATCGACCATTTCGATCAGCCGCACGTTTATAAACGCAATCAGGCCAATACCCAGCGCCGCGCTGGCAAGGCTTAAGGCCATTACGGCAATGAAGGGCCAGCGGTACTGACGCCAGACAAGAAGAAGTAGTTGCATGCAGGCAATCCGGACAATAAAAATCAGCCAGCAGTGTAAACTGCCCTGAGCGGACATCAAGAATAATTCTTATTTTTGTTTGTTCAATCCCGCCTGACGGAAAGTCAGATTATAGCGGTACTCGCCAGTGAGGGGATGAACCCCGGGCTTCAGGGGCTGAATGCCGTGATAGTACAGCCGTGACTCCCTGCCCCACACCACCACGTCGCCGTGCTCCAGCATAATGCGCCTGAGCGGATCGTTGCGGCGCAATCCGCCAAACTGGAAGACGGCGGGCAGACCCAACGATACCGAGACGATGGGCGCGCGCAGATCGGGCTCATCTTTGTCCTGATGCAGCGAGAGCTTCGCACCGATGGCGTAGCGGTTAATCAGGCAGGCATCCGGCCGGAAGTCAGGGTAATCTGCTGCAACGGCAGCCTCGTGACAAAGCGCCTGAAACACCGCAGGCATGGGAGGCCACGGCCGGCCGGTCGTAGGATCGTTCGGGGCATACACATACCCCCGTTCGTTCGTCGCCCACCCCAGTTCGCCGCAGTTGGCCATGGCCACCGACATGGTGTAGCCGCCCGGCGTCACCATATGGCGAAACGGTGAAACCGCCGTGACCTCTTCAATATCGGCAAGCAATGCCGCCGCACGGGAGAGTGCAAAGCGGCGCAGGATCACTGCCCCGGGCGCAAGCGGCTCCTGCCACGGTTCAGCATCCGCAAAAAGATCGAGCATTATCCCTCCCGGCGTTTCGCCTCACGTTTCAGTAATAGCGCTTTTCGCGCCGCCCCCCAGCGATAGCCCGACAGCGCGCCGTCGTTGCGGACCACGCGGTGACAGGGGATCACAATCGCCAGCCTGTTTGCCGCACAGGCTCCCGCGACGGCACGCACCGCGTTGGGCTGGCCAATCGCCTTCGCCACCTGCTGATAGCTGGCCGTTTCCCCGCAGGGGATGTCACGAAGGGCCTGCCAGACCCGCTGCTGGAACGCGGTGCCGCGTATATCCAGCGGCAGCGCCAGCGGCACCGCGTGGTTATCAATACTGGCAATGACCTGGCTGATACGCTGGGCAAAGGCATCTTCCTGCGGGGCATGCTCCGCGTTTGGAAACAGCGTCGCAAATTCTTCTGCCAGTTTGGTATCGTTGTCGCCCAGCAGTATCGCGCAAATTCCCCGCTCGCTTTCCGCAACCAGGCAGCGTCCCAGCGAACAGTCGCCGATGGCGTAACGCACCGCTACCTCGCCTTTGCGGTACTGCTTCGCCGTCATCCCCAGCGCATCGTTGGCTTTGCGGTAATAGCTGCTGCTGTCGGGAAACCCTGCCGCCAGCACGGCATCGGTAATTTTATTTCCCTGCGCAAGCGCCGCGCGCAGACGCTGCCCCCGCGCCGCCTGCTGCCAGGCTTTTGGCGTCATCCCGGTGACGGACTTAAACAGCCGGTGGAAATGGAAAGGACTCATGGCGACCTGCTGCGCCAGGCCTTCAAGCGTCAGCGCGGGATCCTGCTCCAGAAGGCGACAGGCGTGCTCCACTTTCGCCAGCTTTTGCTGATTCGGATCGCGTTTGTCCGGCATGCAGCGCTTGCACGGGCGAAACCCTGCCTGAACGGCATGCTGGACATCGGGATAAAAGCAGACGTTTTTACGCAGCGCGTGACGGGCGCGGCATGACGGGCGGCAGAAAATCCCCGTCGTCTGCACGGCAAAGACAAACCGATCGTCAGCGCGCGGATCGCGAGCCAGAACGGCCTGCCAGCGATCCTCATCATTCATATAGGTTGGATTTTTCATCATCAGCTCCTCTTACAAGCATACCTTTAGCGTGCCCGAGTGCCAGTGATAAAAAACCCGCAACCTTGCTTTTTAATTTTTGTCGCTCACCAGGAAGCTGTTGAACTGCGGCGAGCTCCAGGTTTTGAACCCGTCGTCCTCTTTAGCGATCATATAAACCGCCAGCCCTTCCTGACGAACCACCTCTTTTGCTTTTTCCGGGCCGAGAACCATTAATCCGGTATCCCAGGCGTCGGCTTCCAGCGCAGTCGGCGCAATCACGGTCACCGAGACCAGGTTATGCGTGATGGGACGTCCGGTCAGCGGATCGATCACGTGCGAAATACGCTTCCCGTCGAGTTCGTAATAATTACGGTAGCTCCCGGAAGTGCTGATGCCGTGCCCGTTAATATCCACAATGGCCTGTACGGCGTTTTGCCGATCGGTCGGTTTTTGAATCGCCACGCGCCACGGTTTACCGCTGGCGTTCATGCCCCGGCTGACTAACGCGCCGCCCACGGAGACCAGGTAGCGCGATATCCCTTCCTGCGTCATCAGCGCGGCAAGGTGATCCGCCGCGTAACCTTCACCTACCGTCGACAGATCGACAAACAGATCGGGGATATCTTTCTGCAGATACTGCTGGCCGTACTGGTTGATCACCGTCAGATGCTTTAGCCCTGTCCGGGCGCGGGCATCATCAATGGCCGCCTGATCGGGTGTGGTATCCGGCTGTTTGTTCGGGCCAAATCCCCAGAGATTGACCAGAGGCCCGACGGTGACATCCATCGCGCCGTTGGTTTTATATCCCACGCGCATTGATTCGGTGACGATATCGGCCATCGCTTCGCTCACCGGCCACAGGGAGGTACTGGTGGAAAGATTAAAGCGCATCAGCGCCGAGTCATTTTTATAGGTTGAGAGCAGCTGGTCGTCGGCGTCCAGCTGAGACTGGATTTTACCGCGAAGTTCATCAGCGCGCGTTTTATCCAGGCCCATCACGCTGACGCGCCAGAAGGTGCCCATCGTTTTGCCTTCGAGCACCGTCGCGGCGGGTGCATCGGTTTTCGCCACGGGCGCGGAATCGTCACACGCGGTCAGGAAAAAAAGCATAGCCAGAAAGCTGGCGCGTAAAAAAGTCATGTCCATTCATTATTATCCTCATGCCAGGGCGGCAAGAGTACACCAAAACGGTTGCATTGTGAGGCCAAAAAAAAACACAAAAAAGGGGCCTTCAGGCCCCTTAGTCACACGATGACGCGATTAGAACTGGTAAACCAGACCCAGCGCGACGATATCATCAGTGCCGATACCGGCCTGACGGGTGAACTCATTTTCATCAACCAGGTTGATTTTGTAATCCACGTAGGTGGACATGTTTTTGTTGAAGTAGTAAGTCGCACCCACATCAACATATTTCAGCAGATCCTGATCGCCGTATCCTTCGATGTCTTTACCTTTGGACTGCAGGTAAGCCACGGATGGACGCAGGCCGAAGTCGAACTGGTACTGAGCAACCACTTCGAAGTTCTGCGCTTTGTTAGCAAAACCGTAAATGTCGCTGCTGCTCTGAGAGTTGCCGAAACGCGTTGCGTTGTAGGTCTGTGAGTATTGTGCCGCCAGGTAGATATTGTTGGCGTCGTATTTCAGACCACCAGAATACACTTCAGCGCGATCGCCTTCGCCTTTCAGCGCCGGGTTAGCGGTGTTGTTCTGGTCAGCGGTACGTTTGGAAGAAGACATTGCACCACCGATGCTGAAGCCTTCACCCAGGTTATAGGTCAGGGACGCGCCGTAGCCGTCGCCGTTCTGTTTCAGGGTGCTACGACCAGTGTCGTTTTCGCCGCTTACGCTACCGTTTTTACCCTGATACTGCAGCGCAAAGTTCAGGCCATCCACCAGACCAAAGAAGTCCTGGTTACGATAGGTCGCCACGCCGTTAGCACGAGACTGCAGGAAGTTGTCTGAGCCGTAGGTATCGCCGCCAAATTCTGGCAGAACGTCAGTCCAGGAAGTTACGTCGTAGATCACGCCGTAGTTACGACCGTAATCGAAAGAGCCCGCTTCAGCGAATTTCAGACCAGCAAACGCCACACGTGTCCAGGACTGGTTATCGCTTTCAGTCGTGTTGCCCTGGATCTGGTATTCCCACTGGCCGTAACCGGTCAGTTGATCGTTAACCTGAGTTTCGCCTTTGAAGCCAAGACGCATGTAGGTCTGGTCGCCGTCAGCACTCTTGTCGTTAGAGAAATAGTGCAGACCATCAACTTTGCCGTACAGATCTAATTTGTTGCCATCTTTATTATAAATTTCGGCCGCATTTGCTGCGCCTGCTACCAGCAGTGCTGGTACCAGGAGGGACAGTACTTTAACTTTCATTTTATTAACCCTCTGTTATATGCCTTATAATTGCCACTGCTTACTGGTTAACCCTCATTAACCAGTCGGCAAATTCATTCTCCGCAAAATTACAGAATAATCCAATGCGAATATGATACGAAAACTTTGAAGATGTTTCATTTATCCATCAACATGTTTCAAAATGTAAATGAAAAGGAACTTTTACAAAGCACAAAAAGCTTAGAAATTTAGCACTTATAATCAAAACGAAAAATGACCCAATACATATCAAAGAGTTAAAATAAAAAACGTTACCGCACTGAATGACAAAACAAGATCGACTCCAGTCTCTAAAATAGCTCTCGCTATCATCATTAACTTTATTTATTACCGTCATTCAGCTTTGAATGTCTGTTTATCCCTAATTCAACCGGATGCATCGCATTCGGTTTTTTTTTACCCTTCTTTACGTAACTTTTCCTTTTTTGTGCTACCGCCGCGTAATTGTAACGACTATTAACTAAATTCACGCTCGCCCCTGTGCATAATGGGAAAATTCGCTCAAAACTTAATTTCTTGTTAATTCGTGCTATTTTCTGACGAAATGCATTTTTTATTTGTACATACATTATGTTCTTGTACACATTTAAGACGTCCTTTCTCTCTCGCACGGGCCATCGAAAAAGTCGCTTGTTCAAGGACAGTGGCGCTGGAAATTCAATTATTACCCTTTATACTGCCCTATCGCCACAGAGCACGACCATCACGGGTTAAAGATATCAATGAGTCAGACTGAAACTACCGCCCAAAGCAAATTCTCCCTTCTGCCCGGGAGCATCACCCGTTTCTTTCTTCTTTTGATCGTGGTGCTGTTAGTCACAATGGGCGTGATGGTGCAGAGCGCGGTTAACGCCTGGCTGAAGGATAAGAGCTATCAGGTGGTGGATATTACCCACGCCGTACACAAGCGTATTGATACCTGGCGCTACGCCACCTGGCAGATTTACGACAACATTGCGGCAGCGCCTGCCAGCTCATCCGGAGATGGGCTTCAGGAGACGCGGCTTAAGCAGGATGTCTACTATCTCGAAAAACCGCAGCGTAAGACTGAAGCGCTTATCTTTGGCTCTCACGACAGCGCGACCCTTGAGATGACGCAGCGTATTTCGACCTACCTGGATACCCTCTGGGGCGCCGAAACGGTGCCGTGGTCGATGTACTATCTGAACGGTCAGGACAACAGCATGATCCTGATCTCGACGCTGCCGTTGAAAGATCTCTCTTCCGGATTTAAAGAGACGACGGTCGGCAGCATTGTCGACTCCCGCCGGGCAGAAATGCTGCAGCAGGCCAATGCCCTTGATGAACGTGAGAGCTTCTCATCGCTGCGCCGATTGGCCTGGCAGAATGGTCACTATTTTACCCTGCGTACCACCTTTAACCAGCCGGGTCATCTGGCGACGGTCGTGGCCTTCGATTTACCCATTAATGATTTGATCCCGCCGGATATGCCGCTCGACAGCTTCCGTCTGGAGCCTGACAGCAGCACCCAGAACATGCGTGCGGCGTCCGACAAAGAGGCCGCAGAGAGCGTCACCATCTCCTTTAACGGCTCGAAAATTGAAATTGCCTCGTCGCTGAACTCAACCGGCATGCGTCTGGTGTGGCAGGTACCGTTCGGCACGCTGCTGCTTGATACCCTGCAAAATATTCTGCTGCCGCTGCTGCTGAATATTGGTCTGCTGGCGCTGGCCCTGTTTGGCTACAGCACCTTCCGCTTCCAGCCGGGACGCCAGAGCGACGCGTCTGCGGTCTCCGCGGGCAATACCAACGAGCTGCGCGTATTGCGCGCGCTCAATGAAGAGATTGTCTCCGTGCTGCCGCTAGGGGTGTTAGTTCACGATCAGGAAGCGAATCGCACGGTGATGAGCAATAAAATTGCTGATCATCTGCTGCCGCACCTTAATCTGCAGAACATCACCACTATGGCGGATCAGCACCAGGGGGTTATTCAGGCCACGATTAATAATGAACTTTACGAGATCCGTCAGTTCCGCAGCCAGGTGGCACCGCGTACGCAAATCTTCATCATTCGCGATCAGGATCGCGAAGTGCTGGTGAATAAAAAGCTCAAGCAGGCGCAAAGGCTGTATGAGAAGAACCAGCAGGGGCGCGCGGCATTCATGCAGAATATTGGCGATGCCTTCAAGCAGCCGTTAAAAACGCTGGCGACCCAGGCGGCAGCGTTAAACACGTCTGAAAGCCACCAGCTCGCCTGCCAGGCCGACTCGCTGGTCCGCATGGTGGATGAGATCCAGCTGGCAAACATGCTGGAGAATGATTTCTGGAAAGGCACCCCTTCTCTCTTCTCCATTCAGGATCTGATCGATGAAGTGGTTCCCGAAGTCCTGCCCGTCATTAAGCGCAAAGGGCTGCAGCTGCTAATCAACAACCATTTACCCGCCAATGACGAACGTCACGGCGACCGCGAGGCGCTGCGTCGTATTCTGCTGATGATTATTCAGTACGCCGTGACCACCACGCAGATCGGCAAGATCACCCTTGAAGTGAGCACCGACGAGTCGGCGGAAGATCGCCTGACGTTCCGCATTCTGGACACCGGGGAAGGCGTGACGGCGAGTGAAATTGATAATCTGCACTTCCCGTTCCTGAATGACACGCAAAGCGATCATTACGGCAAGGCTAACGCCCTGACCTTCTGGCTGTGCGATCAGCTGGCACGTAAGCTCGGCGGCCATCTGAATATCAAGGCCCGTGAATCGCTCGGCACCCGTTACTCTCTGCACGTGAAAATGGCCGCCAATCCACAGGAAGAAGATGAAGAACGCCTGCTGGATGACGTCGTGGTGATGGTGGATGTGACCTCAAACGAGATCCGCAATATTGTGGTTCGTCAGCTCGAAAACTGGGGCGCGGCCTGCATCACGCCGGATGAAAGGCTGGCAAGTCAAGAATTTGATCTGTTTTTAACTGATAATCCGTCTAATCTTACTGCCTCGGGCTTGCTTTTAAGCGATGATGAGTCACGCGTGCGGAAAATCGGCCCTGGCCAGCTGCGCGTCAACTTTAATATAAGCAATGCGATGCAGGAAGCTGTACTACAACTAATAGAAGAGCAGCTGGCGCAGGAAGAGATAACGGAATCCCCGTTAGGCGGTAATGAAAATGCCGAGCTTCACGCCAGCGGATACTATTCCCTCTTTGTTGATACAGTACCAGATGATGTGAAGCGGTTGTATACTGAGTCCGCTGCGAATGATTTTGCAGCGCTGGCACAGACAGCACACCGGCTTAAAGGGGTGTTTGCCATGCTTAATCTGGTTCCCGGCAAGCAGTTATGTGAAACGCTGGAACATCTAATTCGTGAGAAAGATGCCTCTGGCATTGAAAAATACATCAGCGACATTGACGCCTACGTCAAAAGCTTGCTGTAGCAAGGTAGCCTTATACATGAACAATATGAACGTAATTATTGCCGATGACCATCCGATTGTACTGTTCGGTATTCGCAAATCACTTGAACAGATCGAGTGGGTGAATGTAGTCGGTGAATTTGAAGACTCTACAGCACTGATCAATAACCTCCCAAAGCTTGATGCGCACGTGCTCATTACCGATCTCTCTATGCCTGGAGACAAATACGGTGATGGGATCACGCTCATCAAATATATTAAACGTCACTTCCCGGACATCTCGATTATTGTTCTGACCATGAACAACAACCCGGCGATCCTGAGCGCCGTGCTGGATCTGGACATCGAAGGGATTGTGCTGAAGCAAGGCGCCCCGACCGATCTGCCAAAAGCGCTGGCTGCGCTGCAGAAAGGCAAGAAGTTCACGCCTGAGAGCGTCTCTCGTCTGCTGGAAAAAATCAGCGCGGGTGGCTACGGTGACAAACGCCTGTCGCCGAAAGAGAGCGAAGTTCTGCGCCTGTTCGCCGAAGGTTTCCTGGTGACCGAGATTGCCAAGAAGCTGAACCGCAGCATTAAAACCATCAGCAGCCAGAAAAAATCAGCAATGATGAAGCTGGGCGTGGACAACGATATTGCCCTGCTGAACTATCTCTCCTCCGTTACGCTGAGCGCATCGGATAAGGATTGATCCCCCACTGTAAATGCCGGATGGCGCTCACGCTTACCCGGCCTACAGAACCCGTAGGCCCGCGCAAGCGCAGCGCCGCCGGGCAAATAAAAAAGGCCCTTACGGGCCTTTTTTATATTCTGGTTTTTCTCACGCGATCCGCATAAACAGACAGCGTTTGTTTGAGCACGTCCAGCGTCACCGGTTTCGACAGGCAGCTGTCCATGCCCGACTCCAGACAGCGCTGTTTCTCTTCCGCCAGCGCGTTCGCCGTCACGCCCACGACAGGCAGCGTCAGGCCAAGCTGTCGGATGCGCTGCGTCAGCCGGTAGCCGTCCATGTTAGGCATGTTGACGTCGCTCAGCACGATATCAATATGATTTTTACTCAGCACATTCAGCGCATCCACGCCGTCATTGGCGGTTTTGCACTGATAGCCCAGCGATCCGAGCTGGTCAGCCAGCAGGCGGCGGTTAATCGGATGGTCATCCACCACCAGAATCATCATATCGTCATTCACTGACGCCAGACCTTCCGGTGACGGCAGCGCGACTGCACCGTCGTTCTCTTCCAGCTCGACTTTATAGATACGGGCCAGCAGGCTCAACAGCTCATGCGGCGTTGCGACGCTGTGCACCCATTCCCCCGGCGCACGTTCAACCGGTATGCCAATGTGGCGACGGCAGAAGAGCACCGTTCCTCTCCCCTGCCACGGCTGTTCCGGCATCTCGTCGGCGATGAGCACATCGTCCACGTCCGGCGTCTGGCCTTCATAGCGGCAGACCCTCACGCCGCTATGGGCGAGCAGCGCCGTCAGATAGTCATTCAGCGAGGCATTATTGACCGCCAGCCAGCAGCGCTTATCGTTCAGCCCGTCAACCGTGGCTTTTGCCGGATACTGCGCGGAATAGAGCGGAATGCGGATGGTGAACTGGCTGCCCATGCCGGGCTCGGTATCCACGGAAATGTCACCGTCCATCATGCTGACGAGCTTCTCGCAAATCGCCAGCCCCAGACCGGTGCCCTGGAAGTTACGCTGCACGCCGGTGCCGACCTGGAAGAACGGATCGAACAGACGCACCACCTCTTTGGCCGGTATGCCCACCCCCGTGTCGCGCACGCGGATGCTGAGATAATCTCCCGCCCGGCAGACGTGTAGCACAATGCAGCCGATATCGGTGAATTTGATGGCATTGCTGAGCAGGTTAGAGATGACCTGCTGCAGGCGCATCGGGTCGCCGTGCAGCGTCAGCGGCACGTCCGGTTCAATGAAGCAGTAGAGCCCCAGCTGTTTACGCACCACCAGCGGCAGATAGTTGGCGCTGATGTGGTTCATGACCTCACGCGGCGAAAACTCGCGCGGCTCGATTTTCAGCTGCTCAGACTCAATTTTAGAGAAGTCGAGAATATCGCTGATGATCTTCAGCAGCAGGCTGGAGGAGTTGTTCATCGCCGTTACCAGCCGGTCGACGCCTTTCGGCAATTCCTTCGTCTGCAGCAGATCGAGGTTACCGATAATCCCGTACAGCGGCGTACGCAGCTCGTGACTGACGGTAGCCAGGAACATGGATTTCGACTGGCTGGCCTGCTCCGCGGCCTGCGCCATCTCCTGCAGCGACTCTTCCATCTTCACGCGCGCGGAGACATCCACCAGCACGCAAATCGCTACGTTTTCATTGCGATAGCGGGAATGAACAAAGCTGATCTGCAGGTTAGTGTGGGTGCTGGTGAGCACGTCGACAAAGTTCACCTGCTGGCCGCAGATGATTTGCGTCAGCCTTTGCCGGTCCTCGTGCGTCAGCATGTTCAGGTAGTTGTGCGCCAGCTCGTTACTCAGGATGTTGGTCCCGTCCTGGGTACGAAGAATGCAGATCCCCACCGGAGCCGAGGCGACAATTTTGCGGTTGAACTGCTCGTGCTCCTCCAGACGCTGGGCGTCACTTTCGGCGGGAATAAAGATTCTCCGCTCATACATGCGCGCCAGCGTAAACAGCGCCCCGCCCACCAGCAGGTTCAGCAGGATCGCATTCATAATAAGAATGCGTATCCGCTCAAGGACCATATCCACCGGCAGCGAGTAAACAATGCTCAGCGACGATGGCGGCAGGCTTTTTTTCAGCACCAGCTCGCGGAAGCCGGAGGTGTAGCCAAACCATGAGCGTTCCTGCATCCAGTGCGGATCGACGTTCAAACTTTTATCCGGCCCGGCGAGTGAGATCAGCTGATGCCCGTTTTCATCCAGAATGGTCACGCCCATCGGCAGGCTGCCCGGCGTGAAGAAGTTTTCCATGCGGATGGTCTGCTCAATCCCCAACAGCGCCTGCAGGCGATTGCCCAGGTAGACCGGCGTCAGCGCGTAGAAATAGCCCACGCCCATGCGCGGCCCCTGGCTAATCCAGAAAATGTTGTTCCCGCGCTCGTCCTGCGGCGCATTGCGATATTTCACAATACGCTCGTGCAGGCTTTTCAGCGCATCATCACGCTCGACGGGCACATCGCGCAGGCCAAAGTCAGCCATGCAGAGGTTTTCACTGCCAATCAGGAATACGCGGTTAAGGTCGTAAGCGGCGGAGAAGTTGTCGCGCCAGTAGCGCATAAACCAGGCGAGGGATTCCAGCGACCCGCGCCAGGTGCTGCTCATGGTGGAGCAATCAGAGTCCGGGAACAGCGGCTGGAAGTCCGGTACTTCGGTTTTGTCATTGCGCCCGCGCAGGGCAAGGATACCGTTTTCTGCCGTCAGCCGATTTTCGGCAATATACTTCAGCTCCTTCATCACGTCAGACGTTCGCTGAATGTAGCGCTGGGCCTGATCGGAGCTTAAATTAAACTCCTGGCGGATCTCCGCTTCTTTCTGGTTCAGCGCATTGACGATGTAAAACACCGACAGCAAGGCCACCAGCAGCCAAAGCAGGAGCGCCAGCGCCCGGAACAGATAGCGAGAAACTTTCAGCGTGGTACGAAAGGAGACGAGGTATTTCAAAGGGGCGAGGCTCCGCCGTCGGGGTCAAAAGAATGTGGTTAAGGTAGCGGTAAACGCGGCTTGTCGCAACGTTCACGTATCTGCATCTGCAAAAGAAAAGGGCCGGAATCCGGCCCTTTATGCGTCAGAAGAGATTACTCGTCAGCGTCATCCGCTGCGTCGTCGTCGCTCTCTGCTTCCGGTGCGATTTCATCATCACCTTCCGCGACGCTGCCGTCGATGGAATCGAGCTCTTCGTCGTCCACCGGCTCAGCAACGCGCTGCAGACCGACCACGTTTTCATCTTCCGCCGTACGGATGAGGATAACGCCCTGGGTGTTACGGCCCACCACGCTGATCTCGGATACGCGCGTACGCACCAGCGTACCGGCATCGGTGATCATCATGATCTGGTCGGCATCGTCCACCTGCACCGCGCCCACAACGGAACCGTTGCGCTCGGTAACCTTGATGGAGATAACGCCCTGCGTGCCGCGTGACTTGGTCGGGTATTCGTTTTCCGCCGTACGTTTACCGTAGCCGTTCTGGGTGACGGTCAGGATTGCGCCTTCGCCACGTGGAACGATCAGGGAAACAACGGAGTCTTCACCCGCCAGCTTAATACCGCGCACGCCGGTCGCCGTACGACCCATTGCGCGCACGGCGTTCTCTTTGAAGCGCACCACTTTACCGGCCGCAGAGAACAGCATCACTTCATCAGAACCGGAGGTCAGATCCACACCGATCAGCTCGTCGCCTTCGTTCAGGTTTACCGCAATAATACCGGCAGAACGCGGACGGCTGAACTCGGTCAGCGCGGTTTTCTTCACGGTACCGCTGGCGGTCGCCATAAAGACGTTCACGCCCTCTTCGTACTCGCGTACCGGCAGGATGGCGGTGATACGTTCGTTCGCTTCCAGCGGCAGCAGGTTGACGATTGGACGACCGCGCGCACCGCGGCTCGCTTCCGGCAGCTGATAGACCTTCATCCAGTACAGACGACCACGGCTGGAGAAGCAGAGGATCGTATCGTGGGTGTTAGCCACCAGCAGACGGTCAATGAAGTCTTCTTCTTTAATACGTGCCGCAGATTTACCTTTACCGCCACGACGCTGTGCTTCGTAGTCGGTCAACGGCTGATACTTCACGTAGCCCTGGTGAGACAGGGTCACTACCACGTCTTCGCGGTTGATCAGATCTTCAATGTTGATATCAGAGCTGTTGGCCGTGATTTCGGTACGACGCTCGTCGCCGAACTGATCGCGGACCAGCTCCAGCTCTTCGCGGATCACTTCCATCAGGCGCTCGGCGCTACCCAGGATGTGCAGCAGCTCAGCAATTTGCTCCAGCAGCTCTTTGTACTCGTCGAGCAGTTTTTCATGCTCAAGGCCGGTCAGCTTCTGCAGGCGCAGATCCAGAATCGCCTGGGCCTGCTGTTCAGTCAGGTAGTACTGACCGTCACGCACGCCGAATTCAGGCTCGAGCCACTCAGGACGCGCAGCGTCATCGCCCGCACGTTCCAGCATCGCCGCCACGTTGCCCAGATCCCACGGACGCGCAACCAGCGACGCCTTCGCTTCTGCCGGCGTCGGCGCACGGCGGATCAGCTCGATGATCGGGTCGATGTTCGCCAGCGCAACGGCCAGTGCTTCAAGGATATGGGCACGGTCGCGCGCTTTGCGCAGTTCGAAGATGGTACGGCGAGTCACCACTTCACGGCGGTGACGCACGAACGCGCTCAGGATCTCTTTCAGGTTCATGATCTTCGGCTGGCCATGGTGCAGCGCAACCATGTTGATACCGAAGGAGACCTGAAGCTGAGTCTGGGAGTAAAGGTTGTTCAACACAACTTCACCCACCGCGTCGCGCTTGATTTCAATCACGATGCGCATACCGTCTTTATCAGACTCGTCACGCAGCGCGCTGATGCCTTCAACGCGTTTCTCTTTTACCAGCTCGGCGATTTTTTCAATCAGTCGCGCTTTGTTCACCTGATACGGGATCTCGTGAACAATAATGGTTTCACGGCCGGTTTTAGCGTCCGCTTCCACTTCGGCGCGGGCACGGATGTAAATCTTGCCGCGACCGGTGCGGTACGCTTCTTCAATACCGCGACGACCGTTGATGATTGCCGCCGTCGGGAAGTCCGGGCCCGGGATGTGTTCCATCAGCCCTTCAATGCTGATGTCTTCATCGTCAATGTAGGCCAGGCAGCCGTTGATCACTTCCGTGATATTGTGCGGCGGAATGTTGGTCGCCATACCCACGGCGATACCGGACGAGCCGTTCACCAGCAGGTTTGGGATCTTCGTTGGCATAACGTCAGGAATTTTTTCCGTGCCGTCGTAGTTATCAACGAAATCAACCGTCTCTTTTTCCAGGTCGGCCATCAGCTCATGGGCAATCTTCGCCAGACGGATTTCCGTATAACGCATTGCCGCGGCGGAGTCGCCGTCGATAGAACCAAAGTTACCCTGACCATCTACCAGCATGTAACGCAGCGAGAATGGCTGCGCCATACGGACAATGGTGTCGTACACCGCGGAATCACCATGGGGATGGTATTTACCGATTACGTCACCAACGACACGGGCAGATTTTTTGTAGGCTTTATTCCAGTCATTGCCCAATACGTTCATGGCGTATAGTACGCGACGGTGTACCGGCTTCAGGCCATCGCGGACGTCCGGCAGCGCACGGCCAACAATGACCGACATCGCATAGTCCAGATAGGAGCTTTTCAGCTCTTCCTCGATGTTAACCGGTGTAATTTCTCTCGCAAGGTCGCTCATCTAACCGCTATCCCTCTACTGTATCCCGGATTCAAAGGTCGCAAATTATAACACAGCCGCGGTGATACAGGTAAACCTATACGCTTTATTCACAGGGATTGCCTGATATACTCATTTGTCTTGCAAAATAAGGAGTAAAAGCGCCCATGAATGCCGAAAAATCCCCGGTGGCTCACAACGTTGACCACGAAGAGATTGCCAAATTTGAAGCGGTGGCGTCCCGCTGGTGGGATCTCGAAGGTGAGTTCAAACCGCTGCATCGTATTAACCCGCTGCGTCTGGGCTATATCGCGGAGCGTTCCGGCGGTCTGTTCGGTAAGAAAGTGCTCGACGTCGGCTGCGGCGGCGGCATCCTGGCGGAGAGCATGGCGCGCGAAGGGGCGAACGTCACGGGCCTGGATATGGGCTTTGAACCGCTGCAGGTTGCCCGTCTTCATGCGCTGGAGTCCGGTATACAGGTGGAATATGTGCAGGAAACCGTGGAAGAGCACGCGGCAAAACATGCCCACCAGTACGATGTGGTGACCTGCATGGAGATGCTGGAGCACGTTCCGGATCCGCAGTCCGTGGTAAACGCCTGTGCAAAACTGGTGAAGCCGGGCGGCCAGGTCTTCTTCTCGACAATTAACCGCAACGGTAAAGCCTGGCTGATGGCCGTGGTCGGCGCAGAATATGTGCTGCGCATGGTGCCGAAAGGGACGCACGACGTGAAGAAGTTTATCAAGCCTGCCGAACTGCTGGGCTGGGTTGACCAGACGTGGCTTAAGGAGCAGCACATCACGGGCCTGCACTACAACCCGCTAACGGATAAGTTCAAACTTGCCCCGGGCGTGGATGTTAACTATATGTTGCATACAACCGCCAAAAACGACTAACGTCATCCGTTATTCTTATAATGATTGCGCGACATCATGTTGCGCAATTCTGACCTCCCGTTGAAGAAATCAGCACTCGATCAAATTTTGAATTTTTTTTCTAAATTATTGACATCTCTTCCAGGCCTTACGGTACGAGGACTTACGCTTTTTTACCCTTTCACAACCTCAATTTAACCTCAAAATCAACCCTTGTGCTGAAAAGATTCGATACTAGAATACTCACCATATAGCGTTTTTCTTATCGCAAACCCCCTATATGTAGTATTTATCCACAGAGTTAGTCACAAGACGGATCTGTGGATAAGCGGGGGATATTTTTTATTTCACGGACAGGTAAAACCCACATGAATCAGAGTCTGCTGGTGACAAAGCGCGACGGTACTACCGAGCGTATCAATCTGGACAAAATCCATCGAGTTCTCGACTGGGCAGCAGAAGGACTGAATAACGTATCTATATCCCAGGTTGAACTGCGTTCTCACATTCAGTTCTACGACGGCATCAAAACGTCTGATATCCACGAAACCATTATCAAAGCAGCGGCGGATCTGATCTCCCGCGACGCACCGGATTATCAGTACCTCGCTGCGCGTCTGGCGATTTTCCACCTGCGTAAGAAAGCCTACGGTCAGTTCGAGCCGCCAAAGCTTTACGATCACGTGGTGAAAATGGTTGAGCTGGGCAAATACGACACGCATCTGCTGGAAGACTATACGGAAGAAGAGTTCGAGCAGATGAACGGGTTTATCGATCACTGGCGCGACATGAACTTCTCCTACGCGGCGGTGAAGCAGCTCGAAGGCAAATACCTGGTTCAGAACCGTGTGACCGGTGAGATCTACGAAAGCGCCCAGTTCCTCTATATTCTGGTGGCTGCCTGCCTGTTCTCAAACTACCCGCGCGACACCCGTCTGGACTATGTGAAGCGTTTCTACGATGCGGTATCGACGTTCAAAATTTCTCTGCCAACGCCGATCATGTCTGGCGTGCGCACCCCTACCCGTCAGTTCAGCTCTTGCGTACTGATCGAGTGTGGTGACAGCCTGGATTCCATCAATGCCACCTCCAGCGCCATCGTGAAATACGTCTCCCAGCGTGCCGGTATCGGCATCAACGCCGGTCGCATCCGCGCGCTGGGCAGCCCGATTCGCGGCGGTGAAGCGTTCCACACCGGCTGTATCCCGTTCTACAAGCACTTCCAGACGGCGGTAAAATCCTGCTCTCAGGGCGGCGTGCGCGGCGGCGCAGCGACCCTGTTCTACCCAATGTGGCACCTGGAAGTGGAAAGCCTGCTGGTACTGAAAAACAACCGCGGCGTGGAAGGCAACCGCGTGCGTCACATGGACTACGGCGTGCAGATCAACAAGCTAATGTACACCCGTCTGCTGAAAGGGGAAGACATCACCCTGTTCAGCCCGTCCGACGTTCCGGGCCTGTACGACGCGTTCTTCGCCGATCAGGACGAGTTCGAGCGTCTGTACACCAAATATGAAAAAGACGACAGCATCCGTAAACAGCGCCTGAAGGCGGTAGACCTGTTCTCCCTGATGATGCAGGAGCGCGCCTCTACCGGCCGTATCTACATCCAGAACGTTGACCACTGCAACACCCACAGCCCGTTTGATCCGGCGGTTGCGCCAGTGCGCCAGTCTAACCTGTGCCTGGAGATCGCCCTGCCGACCAAACCGCTGGAAGACGTGAACGACGAAAACGGCGAAATCGCCCTGTGTACGCTGTCCGCGTTCAACCTGGGTGCGATTAAGAGCCTGGACGAGCTGGAAGAGCTGGCCGTGCTGGCGGTACGTGCGCTGGATGCCCTGCTGGACTACCAGGATTACCCAATCCCGGCCGCTAAACGCGGCGCAATGGGCCGTCGTACCCTGGGTATCGGCGTGATCAACTTCGCCTACTGGCTGGCGAAAAACGGCAAGCGTTACTCCGACGGCAGCGCTAACAACCTGACGCACCAGACGTTCGAAGCGATTCAGTACTACCTGATGAAAGCCTCTAACGAGCTGGCGAAAGAGCAAGGCGCGTGCCCGTGGTTCAACGAAACCACCTATGCAAAAGGCATTCTGCCGATCGACACCTATAAGAAAGACCTGGATGCGATCGTCAGCGAGCCGCTGCACCTGGACTGGGAAGGCCTGCGCGAGTCCATCAAAACGCACGGCCTGCGTAACTCCACGCTCTCTGCCCTGATGCCGTCCGAGACCTCTTCGCAGATCTCCAACGCCACCAACGGTATTGAGCCACCGCGCGGCCACGTCAGCATTAAAGCGTCGAAAGACGGCGTGCTGCGTCAGGTGGTGCCGGATTACGAAACGCTGGGCAACAACTACGAGCTGCTGTGGGAGATGCCAAACAACGACGGTTACCTGCAGCTGGTGGGTATCATGCAGAAGTTTATCGACCAGTCGATCTCTGCCAATACTAACTACGACCCGACGCGCTTCCCGTCCGGCAAGGTACCGATGCAGCAGCTGTTGAAAGACCTGCTGACCGCCTACAAATTTGGCGTGAAAACGCTGTACTATCACAACACCCGTGACGGTGCAGAAGACGCGCAGGACGACCTGGTACCGTCAATTCAGGACGATGGCTGCGAAAGCGGCGCATGTAAGATCTAATGAAGGGCGGGGATATCCCCGCCTTTATTTCGTAAGACAGGACACACTCATGGCATATACCACCTTTTCACAGACGAAAAACGACCAGCTCAAAGAGCCAATGTTCTTCGGCCAGCCGGTCAACGTGGCACGCTACGATCAGCAAAAATATGACATCTTCGAAAAGCTGATTGAAAAGCAACTCTCCTTCTTCTGGCGTCCGGAAGAAGTTGACGTTTCCCGCGACCGTATTGATTACCAGTCGCTGCCGGATCACGAAAAGCATATCTTCATCAGCAATCTGAAGTACCAGACGCTGCTGGACTCCATTCAGGGCCGTAGCCCGAACGTGGCGCTGTTGCCGCTGATCTCGATTCCTGAGCTGGAAACCTGGGTGGAAACCTGGGCGTTCTCTGAGACGATCCACTCCCGCTCTTATACCCACATCATCCGCAACATCGTGAACGATCCGGCGGTGGTGTTTGACGATATCGTCACTAACGAGCAGATCCAGAAGCGCGCGGAAGGCATTGCGCACTACTACGACGAGCTGATCGAGATGACCAGCTACTGGCATCTGCTGGGCGAAGGCACCCACAGCGTGAACGGCAAAACCGTTACCGTGAACCTGCGCGCGCTGAAAAAGCAGCTGTACCTCTGCCTGATGAGCGTTAACGCCCTGGAAGCGATCCGCTTCTACGTGAGCTTCGCCTGCTCCTTCGCCTTTGCCGAGCGCAAGCTGATGGAAGGCAACGCCAAAATCATCCGTCTGATCGCTCGTGACGAAGCCCTGCACCTGACCGGCACCCAGCACATGCTGAACCTGCTGCGCAGCGGTACGGACGACCCGGAGATGGCGGAAATCGCCGAAGAGTGCAAGCAGGAGTGCTACGACCTGTTCGTGCTGGCGGCTCAGCAGGAGAAAGAGTGGGCAGACTACCTGTTCCGCGACGGCTCCATGATTGGCCTGAACAAAGATATTCTGTGCCAGTACGTGGAGTACATCACCAACATCCGCATGCAGGCGGTTGGTCTGGACCTGCCGTTCCAGACGCGCTCTAACCCGATTCCGTGGATCAATACCTGGCTGGTATCCGATAACGTGCAGGTTGCGCCGCAGGAAGTGGAAGTGAGCTCTTATCTGGTCGGTCAGATTGATTCTGAAGTCAACACCGACGACCTGAGCGACTTCCAGCTCTGATGACGCGCGTAACGCTGAGCCTTTCTGGCACCGAAGTGCTGTGCCAGGATGAGCACCCTTCCCTTCTGGTGGCGCTTGAAGCGCATCAGGTGGAGGTAGAGTACCAGTGTCGTGAAGGCTATTGCGGCTCCTGCCGCTGCCGTCTGGTCGCAGGCCAGGTGGACTGGCTGACCGAACCGCTGGCCTTTATCAGTGAAGGGGAAATTTTGCCCTGCTGCTGCCGGGCAAAAGGCGATATTGAGATCGAGATGTAAAAAAGGGCCTTACGGCCCTTTTTCTATTTTAAGAACGTCACCGCTTTATCCGGGAAATCCGTAAACAGCCCGTCCACGTCCGCCTGCTTATACAACACCTCGTAAAGCTGATTCACATCGGTGGCATATGGCGGCAGCTGGTCGGCACGCACCGTGTACGGATGCACCTGCATTTTGCTGGCGTGCGCCTCTTTCACCATCGCCGTCAGCTTCACGTGGCCAGGCGTTGAGCCTTCCGCCACCAGCATGTGATAATCCGGCCCGATGCCGTCAGCGTACTGCGCAATCTGCTTCATCGCGCCCGGCTTGAACATCCAGTCGTAGCTGTAGTTCACCCACTTCCCGTCCGGCTGTTTCTCCTGGGTTTCGTTCCAGTCGGTGTAGGCAATCAGCTGCACCAGATTGAGATCCATCCCCATCTTCGGCTCCAGCTCGGTTTTGATGCGCTTCAACTCGGCGGCGTCAAAACACTGCAGGTAAACTTTGTCCTTCTTGCTGGTGTAGCCGTACTGTTTCAGCACCTCCAGCGTCTTCGCGGCAATGTCCTTCCCTTCCTGATGGTGGAACCACGGCGCTTTGATCTCCGGGTAGATACCGATGTTTTTCCCGGTGGAGTGGTTCAGCCCCTGAACAAACTCAATCTCTTCCTGGAAGGTATGGATCCGGAAGTCAGATTTGCCCATCGGGAAGCGTCCCGGGTAGACCTGCACCTTCTTGCCGTTTTCAATCTCAAAGCCTTCGGTAAACTTCAGAGAGCGAATTTCATCCAGGGTAAAGTCGATGGCGTAGTAACGACCGTCTTTGCGCGCGCGGTCCGGGAAACGCTCCGCCACGTCCGTGACGCGGTCAAGATAGTGGTCATGCAGGACGACCAGCTGGTCGTCCTTCGTCATCACCAGATCCTGCTCCAGGTAATCCGCCCCCTGGGCATAGGCCATCGCTTTCGCCGGCAGCGTATGCTCCGGCAGATAGCCGCTGGCACCGCGGTGGGCGATAACGATTTTATCCGCCGCCAGGGCAGAGCCAGTCATCAGGCCTGCCAGCAGCAGGCCGGTGGTTAATGGAGTTAATTTCATCGCAATGCTCCTTATTGACGACGCGCCAGCACTTCCGCGTGGTGACGTTTCTCGCCGATCATCACAACAACCAGCAGCAGAACCGCCAGCACGCTGCCGCCAATCATCACCATAAAGCCGCCGTCCCAGCCGAAGAAGTCAACGGTGTAGCCCACGATAGCGCTCGCCGCGACGGAACCGCCGAGGTAGCCAAACAGACCGGTAAAGCCTGCCGCCGTGCCCGCCGCTTTTTTCGGCGCCAGCTCCAGCGCGTGCAGACCGATCAGCATCACCGGGCCGTAAATCAGGAAGCCGATAACGATCATACAGGCCATGTCTACTGATGGGTTACCCGGCGGGTTAAGCCAGTAAACGACAGTCGCGATGGTCACCAGGGTCATAAAGAACACGCCCGTTGCGCCGCGGTTGCCTTTAAACACTTTGTCCGACATCCAGCCGCAAATCAGCGTGCCCGGGATCCCGGCGTATTCATACAGGAAGTACGCCCAGGAGGATTTATCCAGCGCGAAGTGCTTCACCTCTTTCAGGTAGGTCGGGGACCAGTCGAGGATGCCGTAGCGCAGCAGGTATACGAACACGTTCGCCACCGCGATGTACCACAGCAGCTTGTTCGGCAGCACGTACTTCATGAAGATCTGTTTCGCGGTCAGCTCTTCTTCGTGCTTCTCGCTGTAGTCATCCGGATAGTCGTTTTTGTACTCTTCGATTGGCGGCAGCCCGCAGGACTGCGGCGTGTCGCGCATCAGGGCGAAGGCAATAATCGCCACCAGAATAGCACCAAAGGCAGGCATGTAGAGCGCCGCGTGCCAGTCGTTGAACCAGGCCATCCCCAGCAGGAACAGCAGAGGTGGAAGCCCGCCCCCGACGTTATGCGCGCAGTTCCACACCGACACAATGCCGCCACGCTCCTTCTGCGACCACCAGTGCACCATGGTACGTCCGCACGGCGGCCACCCCATCCCCTGGAACCAGCCGCAGAGGAACAGCAGCACGAACATGATGGCAATGCTGGACGTCGCCCACGGCACAAAGCCCATGAACAGCATGACCGCTGCCGCGAGGATCAGACCGGCGGGCAGGAACACGCGCGGATTCGAGCGGTCCGACACGGAACCCATGATGAATTTAGAAAAACCGTAGGCGATGGAGATCCCCGACAGCGCGAAGCCCAGGTCGCCGCGAGAGAAGCCCTGCTCCACCAGATACGGCATGGCGAGCGCAAAGTTTTTACGTACAAGATAGTACGCCGCATATCCGAAGAAGATCCCGAGGAAGATTTGCCAACGCAGACGGCGGTAGAGAGGATCGATCTCTGCCTCTGGCAGTCGCGCCCGATGCGGCGCAGGTTTGAAGATACTGAGCATAACAGCCTCCGTGGCCTTTCAAAAAATGACCAGGCATCTCGCGCCCGGTTACAGAGGCGGGGATGTTAAAAAAACATGCGGTTTGTTACTGTGAATCAACGCACAGATTGTTACAGAAATATGACATAATGCGCAAAAAAGCGCATGAAATCACGTTTCAGTTTCGAATTTCGCGCGTTTATGTTCGAAATCAAACAAACCACACGATTTATGTGGCTAAATGCTAAAAAACGAACATAGAGGAAAGGCAATGACAATTCACGATCCACGCTACAGCGATGTGATTATCATTGGCGGTGGCGCAACCGGCGCCGGCATCGCACGCGACTGCGCCCTTCGCGGCTTAAGCGTCACGCTTCTGGAGCGCCACGATATCGCCACCGGCGCGACGGGGCGTAACCACGGCCTGCTGCACAGCGGCGCGCGGTATGCGGTCACCGACGGTGAATCCGCGCGCGAATGTATCGCTGAAAACCAGATCCTCAAGCGTATCGCCCGACACTGCATAGAGCCGACCGACGGTCTCTTTATTACCCTTCCCGAAGATGACCTCGCCTTTCAGTCAACCTTCATAACCGCCTGTACTGCAGCGGGCATTCAGGCTGAGGCTATGGATCCGGCGCTGGCCCGGCGGCTGGAGCCGTCGGTGAACCCGACGCTGATCGGCGCGGTGAAGGTGCCTGACGGCACCGTCGATCCGTTCCGCCTGACCGCCGCCAACATGCTGGACGCCCGCGAGCATGGCGCGCGCATTCTGACCGGACATGAAGTGACCGGGCTTATCCGCGAGGGTCATCGCATCTGCGGCGTGCGGGTGTTTGATACGCAGTACAACGAGCACAGCGAGCTGCACGCCGCCGTAGTGGTCAACGCGGCGGGGATCTGGGGCCAGCGCATCGCAGAATACGCCGATTTATCCATCCGCATGTTCCCGGCAAAAGGTTCGCTGCTTATCCTTGACCACCGCATCAATAACCACGTCATCAACCGCTGCCGCAAACCGTCTGACGCCGACATTCTGGTGCCGGGCGACACCATTTCGCTCATCGGTACGACGTCAACGCACGTTGACTACAGCGACATTGACGTCAACCGGGTCACCGCCGAAGAAGTGGATATTCTGCTGCGCGAAGGGGAAAAGCTGGCGCCGGTGATGGCGCAGACGCGTATTCTGCGCGCCTACGCGGGCGTGCGTCCCCTTGTCGCCAGCGATAACGATCCGAGCGGACGTAACGTCAGCCGTGGCATCGTGCTGCTCGATCACGCCGAGCGCGACGGCATGGACGGGTTTATCACCATTACCGGCGGCAAGCTGATGACCTACCGGCTGATGGCCGAGTGGGCGACCGATGCCGTCTGCCGCAAGCTCGGAAATACCGAACCGTGCGTTACCGCAGAACAGCCGCTGCCGGGATCGCGCCAGTCTACCGAAAAAACGCTGCAAAAAATCATCTCCCTGCCCGCGCCGCTGCGCGGTTCGGCCATCTACCGCCACGGCGACAGAACGCCGCAGTGGCTCGGTGAAGGACGACTGAGCCGCAGCCTGGTGTGCGAGTGCGAAGCCGCAGCCTGGTGTGCGAGTGCGAAGCCGTTACCGCAGGCGAAGTGCAGTACGCGGTAGAGAACCTGACAGTCAACAGCCTGTTGGATCTCCGCCGCCGCACCCGCGTCGGAATGGGGACCTGTCAGGGCGAACTGTGCGCCTGTCGTGCCGCCGGGCTGCTGCAGCGTTTTCATACCACCACCGCCACCCAGTCGCTCGATCAGCTCAGCGCGTTTTTGAACGAGCGCTGGAAAGGCATTCAGCCTGTCGCCTGGGGTGATGCCCTGCGCGAAAGCGAATTTACCCGCTGGGTCTATCAGGGGCTTTGCGGCCTGGAGAAGGAGCAACACGATGAAATTTGATACCGTAATCGTCGGCGGCGGGCTGGCAGGCTTGCTCTGCGGCATCAAACTCACGAAGCAGGGGCTGCGCTGCGCCATTATCACCCGCGGCCAGAGCGCCCTGCACTTCTCGTCGGGATCGCTGGATCTGGTGGACGAAGCGTACCGCGACAGGCTGCCGCCGGAGCACCCCTATCACCTGGTTGGCGCGCAGCATATTGACCGCTTTGCGCTGGAAGCCGAAGCGCTGCTGGCGGGCTGCGGCGCGCGTCTGAAGGGAAGCGCCAGGCAAAATCACCAGCGCATCACGCCGCTCGGCACCCTGCGCTCCGCGTGGCTCAGCCCGGAGGAAGTCCCCGTGGCCCCCGTCAGCGCGGGACGAGTGCGGGTGGTGGGTATTAGCGGCTTTCTGGATTTTCAACCCCATCTCGCGGCGGCCTCGCTCTGTCGCCAGGGCATCAACGCCGACACGGCAGAAATAGAGCTGCCCGAGCTGGATATCCTGCACGATAACCCGAGCGAGTTTCGCGCGGTGAATATCGCCCGTTTTCTGGATAACGAGGAGAAATGGCCGCTGCTGTATGAGGCGCTCAGGCCGCTCGGTGAAACCTGCGATGCCCTGATAATGCCCGCCTGCTTTGGTTTAAACGACAACCGGCTCTGGCGCTGGCTCTCGGATCGTCTGCCCTGCACGCTCGGTTTGCTGCCGACGCTTCCCCCTTCCGTACCCGGCATTCGTCTGCACACCCAGCTTCAGCGCCAGTTTGTTGCGCAGGGCGGCGTATGGATGGCGGGTGATGAGGTGAAAAAAATCACCCTGACCGACGGCGCGGTGAGCGAAATCTGGACGCGCAACCACGAGGATATTCCGCTTCGCGCCCGCTATACGGTGCTGGCGAGCGGGAGCTTCTTCAGCAACGGGCTGCTGAGCAGCCGGGAGGGCATCCGGGAAGCGATTATGGGGCTGGATGTGCGGCAAACCGCTTCCCGCGCGGACTGGTATCAGTGTGATTTCTTCACGCCGCAGCCCTGGCAGCAGTTTGGCGTAATTGTCGATAACCGGCTACATCCGCAGCTTTCCGGTATGCCCGTCGGTAATCTTTTTGCCATCGGCTCGCTGCTGGGCGGATACGATCCGATCCCCCAGGGATGCGGCGGCGGGGTTTGCGCCGTCACGGCGCTGTATGTAGCCGAGCAGATTATCCAGCGCGTGGAGGCTGAACAATGAACGACACCCGTTTCGAAAGCTGCATTAAATGCACGGTCTGTACCACCGTCTGCCCGGTCAGCGGCGTGAACCCGCGCTACCCTGGGCCAAAGCAGGCCGGGCCGGACGGCGAGCGCCTGCGCCTGAAGGACGGCAGGCTGTACGACGAGGCGCTGAAATACTGCATCAACTGCAAGCGCTGCGAGGTCGCCTGCCCGTCGGACGTGAAAATCGGCGACATCATCCAGCGCGCCCGGGCGCGCTACAGCACGCAAAAGCCGTCACTGCGCGATGCGATCCTGAGCCATACCGATCTGATGGGCAGCGTCTCCACGCCGTTTGCCCCGCTGGTGAATGCCGCAACCTCATTCAAGCCGGTGCGTCAGCTGCTGGATGCCACGCTTAAAATAGACCATCACCGCAGCCTGCCAAAATATTCTCACGGCGCCTTCCGTCGCTGGTATAAAACCGTCGCGGAGCAGCAGGCGCAGTACGACGATCGGGTAGCCTTTTTCCACGGCTGCTATGTGAACTACAACCACCCGCAGCTGGGAAAAGACTTGCTGAAGGTGCTGAACGCCATGGGAACAGGCGTACAGCTGCTTAGCAAAGAGAAGTGCTGCGGCGTGCCGCTGATTGCCAACGGGTTTACCGATAAAGCGCGCAGGCAGGCCAAAAGCAACGTCACCTCCCTGCGCGAAGCGATTGTCGATAAAGGCATGCCGGTGCTGGCGACGTCGTCCACCTGCACCTTCACCCTGCGCGATGAGTATCCGCACCTGCTGGACGTGGATAACGCCGGACTGCGCGAGCACATCGAGCTGGCGACGCGCTTCCTCTGGCGCAAGCTGGACAGCGGGCAGACGTTGCCGCTGGGAACATTGCCGCTGAAGGTGGTCTATCACACCCCGTGTCATATGGAGAAAATGGGCTGGTCGCTCTATACGCTGGAGCTGCTGCGGTTAATTCCGGGGCTGGAGCTGACGGTGCTGGATTCGCGCTGCTGCGGCATCGCAGGCACCTACGGCTTTAAGCGTGAAAACTACGAAACCTCGCAGGCAATTGGCGCCCCGCTGTTCCGCCAGATTGAAGAGAGCGGCGCGGATATCGTGGTGACGGACTGCGAAACCTGTAAATGGCAGATTGAGATGTCCACCAGCAAGCGCTGCGAACATCCGATTACCCTGCTGGCGAAAGCGCTGGGCTGAACGTTGCCGGGGCGAAAGGCCCCGGCACAGGCATTACTCAACGAACAGCGACTCGACAACGTTAATCCAGCCGTGCTCGCTGGCGACCTCTTTGCCGTTGAGCCAGCGGCGCAGCATATTCAGCGCCATCATGGCGCACACCTCCTGACGCACCGCCAGGCTGTGGCGGGTGATGCTCATTTCTACCCGCAGCGCCCAGGTGCCTTCCGGCGTCGCCAGCGCGAAGTTGAGGTAATCCTCATCCAGCCCGCCGACAAACAGCGCCAGACCGGCAAAATGCTTCACCCTTCTTTCGGAAGCCCAGCGGGCGGTTTGCGCCAGGGTCTCCTGCTGAAACGGCACCACTTCGCTGGCGAGCAGCGGCGCGTTGACGCGCGACAATTGCAGCGCCAGCAGGCCACCGGTGAACTGCTCGCTTAAGGTCACGCTGAGCTGGCGAGTCTGCAGATGTTTTGCAATCTGCTCAGGCAACCCTTCCGTCCCTTCAAAAATCAGGCTTTCGCCCGCCACGCGCTGCACCTCAGGCCACAGGGCAAGCATCGCCTCTTTCTGCGTGGCCGGTCCTGTTAATTTGAGTTCAATGATCGGCATAGAGGAGCGATAGCCCATGGACACGCCCGGCGGCAGCGGAAGGTGGTCAAGGCTCTGGGCCAGATCGCTTTCCGAGCGGCCAAAGGTGGTCAGGCGCAGGCACAGCGGAGGTTCAGGCAGAGTAAAACGCTGGCGAAGGCGCGGCAGGATCTGCTGCTCGACCATCACCTTAAATTCGGAAGGCACGCCCGGCGTGAAGAACATCAGGCAGCGGTTCAGCTGCATGGCAAACCCGCATGCGGTACCGACCGGGTTATCAACCAGCTCGGCGCTGGCGGGAATTTCAGCCTGTTTACGGTTGCTGGGGGCCATGACGCGGCCACGTTCGGAGAAGAAGCGTTCCATCTGCGAAAGCCACGCCTCGTGCAGCACCAGCCCTTCGCCTTTTGCGGTCGCGGCAGCCAGCGCGCTAAGATCGTCACTGGTGGGGCCAAGCCCGCCGTTCACAATCAGCACGTCGCACTGTTCACTGCGCTCGCGCAGAACAGCGACCAGTGACTCCAGATTGTCGCCCACGGTATTGCGGCGCGTTAACGGTAATCCTTGCTCAAAGAAAAGATCGGCAAGCCAGGCAGCATTGGTATCAATAATCTGTCCGTGCAGCACTTCGTCGCCGGTGGATAACATCTCCACGTTAATCATTGTGTTCTCCCGCTTATTTGGTCAAAACACTATAGCGCAAACGCGGGGTGGAGATGAGAGAAACTGGCGCGACGGAACGCCGCGCCGGAACGATTAGAAGCCTGCGCTCACGCCCACGTACGGGCCGTCAGCCAGCGCGTTATCGCGGTTGCCGTCTTTACCGGCCAGGTTCAGATAACGGTAGCCCGCTTCGATGGTAATCGGACGCATGATGGTCCAGCGCGCGCCGGCGTTGGCTTCTTCATAGCTGTCGATGCCGCTGGAGAGAGAATCCGGAGAGTAGTAGTACTCACCAAACAGGCCGAAGCTGTCGCCAATTTTCCACTGCAGGCCGCCGCCCACTGCCGCTGCGTACCCTTCATCACCGTCATTTGGGTTGGTGTAGATACCTTTACCGCCAACGGTGGCCAGGAATGGGCCAAGAGGAATATTCAGACCGAGGCCGAGGCTTGCCGCGTCGCCGTCGTCATCGTTGTGCGTCCAGCCGCCGGTCATTGCCAGACCGGAGGTGTCAGTACCCATGCCAAAACCGAGGTGGGTATAGTCCTGACCCGCCGAACCATTAATGCTAATGGCGTTAGCCGCCGCAGATACAACCATCAGGCCGAGGCCCAGTAATGCCACTTTTTTCATTGTCGCGATCCTGCATAATTATAGAGAAGTCCCCAAAACCGCGAGATTTTAACCTGAGTCTGCGGGGGATCAAGCACTCTGCGTGCGGCGGACAGGAAGATTGTAACGATTTGAAACCCCCGGCTTTTTTACGTAAGCAGCAGAAAGCGCATTTTGACGCAAAGGCCACCCAGCGTTTCGCTGCGAGTCAGCTGCAAATGGCTGCGGTGCAGCCGGGCGATATCCCCCGCCAGCGCCAGCCCAATCCCGGAGCCGGCGGCGTTCCCGACGTTGTCCAGACGGTGGAAAGGCTGCATCGCCTGGTAGATCTGATCCTCTTCAATGCCGGGGCCGCTGTCCTCAACGCTCAGCTCAACGGCACCGCCATCCATGCGCAGGAAAACGGTCACGGTCCCGCCTGCAGGCGTATATTTAATCGCGTTCTCCAGCAGGTTGGCGCACAGCTCGCCCAGCAGAACGTCATCGCCTTCGATCGTGACCGGCTGCTGTACACCGTCATATCCTAAATCAATCGCCTTGCTCCGCGCCTGCGCCAGCCGGGAAAAGCAGCAGTTCTGCACCACCTGAACCAGATCCACAGGCGTAAAATGACGATCCCCCTGCTCTTTTCCCTTCACCGCTGAAAGCTGCAGCAGCCGCTCGGTGAGCACGATAGTGTCGTCCAGGGTGGCATTCATTGCCCGCAGACTCTCCTGCCACAGGGCGGGATCCTGACGCGCGAGGGCGACGGAGACCTGGGTTTTAAGCACCGCCAGCGGCGTTTTGAGCTGGTGCGACGCATCCGCGTTAAAGCGTTCCTGACGCGAAAGCACGCCGCGCAGCCGGTCGATATAGCGGTTAAAGGCGACTATCAGCAGCCGGGTCTCGGACCAGGGCAGCAGCTCCGGCAGCGGTGCGAGCAGGCCCGGCTCGCGCCGCACCATCAGTGACGAAAGCTGGCGCATTGGGCGCAGCACGCGGCGCAGCAGCCATGCGGTCAGCACCAGCGTCAGCAGCACCAGCAGCCCCTGTGAAACCCAGGATGAAAAGAGCAACTGGCTGGCGAGATAGCGGCGGGACTGGAGCGTCTCGGCGACGTAAATCTCCGCCATGCCAAAAACATTATCTTCATTTACGGGCTGCAGCAGGCGCGCCACCCGAATCGCCTGGCCGCGATATTCGGTGTGGTAAAACCAGGCCAGCGCCGGATAGAGCGTGGTGCGCGACGTCGCAGGCGGCATCTTCGGCAGATCGTCATAGCCGGAGATCACCCGTCCGTCGGGGTCGACCACCTTATAGTAGAGCCGGTCGTTCATGTTGAGCTCAAAGCTGTCGAGCACCACCCAGGGCACGTCGACCGCCAACCTGCTGTTGCGCACCTCCAGCCGCTCGGAGATGGTGCGGGCAGAGGATAACAGCGTGCGATCGTAGGCCTGCGTGGCCGCCTGCAGCGCGCTAACGTAGCTGTTAAAGGCCGACAATCCCCACAGCAGCAGCAGCGGTAGACCCAGGAAAAGCAACAGCTGCAGATAGAGCGACTGCGGCTTAACCCACCTCATCGCCGCACTCCAGCACGTACCCAAGCCCCCGAAGGGTGGTTATCCGCACGCCGCTGCCGGTCAACTTCTTACGCAGCCGGTGAATATAGAGATCGATGCTTTCAGGGCTGACGTCGTCGTTCAGGCTGAACACCTGGTCGAAAAGCTGCTGTCGTGAAACCGGACGGGTCCGGCGGTGCATCAGCACTTTCAGCAGGGAGAGCTCCCGCGGCGTCAGGGAAAGCGGTTCATCGCGCAGCAGGAAAAAGCCCTCGTCGTCATACTCCAGCTCCCCAAGGCGCTGGCGCTCCTGCGTTCGCCCCTCGCTTCGGCGCAACAGGGCGCGCAGACGCGCGTCAAGCTCCTCCAGCTCAAACGGTTTTGGCAGATAGTCATCTGCCCCGGCGTTCAGTCCCTTCACCCGATCCGCCACGTTGCTGCGGGCGGTAAGAAACAGCACCGGCAGCGTTTGCCCCCGTTTTCTGAGGCGGTGGACCACTTCCAGGCCGTCAAAACCGGGCATGCCGATGTCCAGAATAGCGACCGCGTAGTTTTCACCCTGCAGCAGATGGTCGGCGGCACGTCCGTCGGAGACGCAGTCCACGGCAAAGCCTTCCTGCACCAGCGCTTTCTCCAGCCAGTGAGCCAGCTCACGATTATCTTCTGCGAGTAAGAGACGCATGTCACATCCTGTAAAGTTGGTGTCCCGTTGAAAGGGAAATGAAAGGTTATTGTTTTAACAATCACGCAACGGAACCGCTACAAGGTGGTTCACATAATCAGAAAAAAAGACCCGTACCCACGGCGTGAGGATAAACGATGAAAAAACAATTACTTTCTACCCTTGCTGCAAGCGTATTGCTGTTGAGTACCTCTGTCGTTCAGGCCCAGGACGCTCCGTCCCGTACCGAATGTATCGCCCCGGCCAAACCGGGCGGCGGTTTCGATCTCACCTGCAAGCTTATTCAGGTCAGCCTGCTGGAGACGAAGGCCATTGAGAAACCGATGCGCGTCACCTACATGCCAGGCGGCGTGGGCGCGGTGGCCTATAACGCGATTGTCGCGCAACGTCCGGCGGAAGCGGGAACGGTGGTGGCCTTCTCCGGCGGCTCGCTGCTGAACCTGTCGCAGGGCAAGTTTGGCCGCTACGGTGTGAACGACGTGCGCTGGCTGGCGACCGTCGGCACCGACTACGGAATGATTGCCGTGCGTGCCGATTCCCCGTGGAAATCCCTGAAAGATCTGCTGACCGCTATGGAAAAAGATCCGAACAGCGTGGTGATTGGCGCAGGGGCGTCTATCGGCAGCCAGGACTGGATGAAAGCGGCCCTTCTCGCCCAGCAGGCGAAGGTTGACCCGCATAAGATGCGCTACGTGGCCTTTGAGGGCGGCGGCGAACCGGTCACGGCGCTGATGGGCAACCACGTTCAGGCCGTTTCCGGCGATCTCAGCGAGATGGTGCCGTACCTGAGCGGGGATAAAATCCGCGTGCTGGCGGTCTTCTCGGAAAACCGTCTGCCGGGCCAGCTGGCGAACGTCCCGACCGCCAAAGAGCAGGGTTATAACCTGGTCTGGCCGATCATCCGCGGCTTCTTCGTCGGGCCAAAAGTGACCGACGCCGAGTACCAGTGGTGGGTCGACGCGTTCAACAAACTCCAGCAGACGGAAGAATTTAAGAAACAGCGCGATCTGCGCGGACTGTTTGAGTTTAACCTGACCGGTAAGCCACTGGATGAGTACGTCAAAAAACAGGTGAATGACTACCGCGAACAGGCGAAAGCCTTTGGCCTGGCGAAATAACCGGAGGCGCTATGAGCGATCGTATTTTTGCCGGGATATGGCTGCTGCTCTGCGTTGGCGGGATGTTTGTCGCCTGGCAGATCCACAGCGAATACAGCTATGAACCCGTGGGACCCCGCCCCTTCCCGATGGGCATCGTCGGCCTGATGCTGCTCTGCTCGGTGGCGCTGCTGCTTCGCCACCCGGATACCGTCGAGTGGCCGCCGCGTCGCATTCTGCAGCGTCTGCTGGTGATGGTGATTGTCCTGCTGATGTATGCCTGGGGCTTTGAGTGGCTCGGCTTCCCGGTGGCGACCGCCATTCTGACGATGGTCATCGGCATGCTGTTTAACGCCACCCTCCCCGCGGCGGGGATCTCAGGCGTGGTGATGGGGATTTTACTGTGGTACGCCTTTGACCGCTTGCTGGACGTGACGTTACCGCTCGGCGCCTGGCTTAATTAACGGAGCACGCTATGGATACCTGGATTTACCTCTCGCAGGGGTTCGCCGTGGCGATGACCCCGGAAAACCTGGTGATAGCCCTGATCGGCTGTTTCGTGGGCACGATTGTCGGCCTGCTGCCGGGCCTTGGGCCGATCAACGGCGTGGCGATTTTACTCCCGCTGGCGTTTGCCCTGCATCTGCCTGCGGAATCGGCACTGATCCTGCTGGCAACGGTCTACATCGGCTGTGAATATGGCGGACGCATTTCGTCGATCCTGCTTAACGTGCCGGGGGATGCGGCGGCGATCATGACCGCGCTGGACGGCTACCCAATGGCGCGGCAGGGACGCGGCGGCGTGGCGCTCTCCATCTCTGCGGTCAGTTCATTCTTTGGCTCACTGATTGCCATTGGCGGCATCATTCTGTTCGCTCCTGCGCTGGCCCAGTGGTCGCTGGCGTTTGGTCCGGCAGAATATTTTGCCCTGATGGTGTTCGCCATTGCCTGCCTCGGCAGCATGATGGCGCAAAATCCGCTGAAGTCGTTTTTATCCGCGCTGATTGGCTTAGGGTTAGCCACCGTCGGCGTGGATGCCAACACCGGGGTCTATCGCTTTACCTTCGACAGCGTTCACCTGTCCGATGGCGTGCAGTTCATTGTCGTCGTGATCGGCCTGTTCTCTGTCTCTGAGATCTTACTGATGCTGGAGCATACCAGCAGCGGGCAGACGCTGGTGCGCAAAACCGGCCGGATGCTCTTTAGCACTAAAGAGGGCGCGCAGTGCATCGGCGCCACGCTGCGCTCGTCGGTGATTGGCTTCTTCGTCGGCATCCTGCCGGGCGCCGGGGCCACTATCGCCAGCGCCATCACCTACATGACCGAGAAGAAGCTCAGCGGCAATAGCGACAGCTTTGGTAAAGGCGATATTCGCGGCGTCGCCGCGCCTGAGGCGGCCAATAACGCCTCGGCCTGCGGCTCGTTTATCCCGATGCTGACCCTGGGCGTGCCGGGATCCGGCACCACGGCGGTGATGATGGGCGCGCTGACGCTCTATAACATTACGCCCGGCCCGGCGATGTTTACCGAGCAGCCTGATATTGTCTGGGGGCTGATTGCCGCGCTGCTGATCGCCAACGTCATGCTACTGGTGATGAATATCCCGCTGATTGGGCTGTTCACCCGCATGCTGACGATTCCGCTGTGGTTCCTAGTGCCCGCCATTGCCGCCGTCTCTGCGGTGGGGGTTTACGCGGTGCACAGCACCACGTTTGACCTGGTGCTGATGGTGGTCCTCGGCGTGTTCGGCTACATCTTGCGAAAAATGCACTTCCCAATGTCTCCGCTGATTTTGGGCTTTGTGCTGGGTGAGATGCTGGAGCAGAACCTGCGCCGCGCCCTGTCCATCAGCAACGGTAATGTGTCGATACTGTGGGACAGCAGCGTCGCGAAGGTTCTGTTAGCGCTCGCGGTCATGGTGATTGTGGTGCCGCCGGTGTTGCGCCTGCTGCGTCGTCGCCAGCGCAAACCGGAGCCGGATATCGGCTAACTATACGGACAGCTGGGCATTGACCCACTGCTTTAACGCCTGGCGGGAGATCTTAATCCCGCCATTTTTTAGCTCAGCCGGCAGCACCAGCCAGTGAACGGGCTGCTCAAAGCGCGCCAGCCTGCCCTGTACCCAGGTCGGGAAACGGGTGATATCCGTTCCCGGCTCGCACTCCACCACCGCCACCGGACGCTGTCCAAACTCGGCGTCATCCAGCGGGACGATAAAAACCTGGTTAATCTGCGGGTGCGCGGCGATAACGCGCTCCAGCGATTCCGGCTGGATCCCCTCTCCACCGCTGAAAAAGAGATTGTCCATGCGGCCTAAAATCGTCAGACGGTCGCCATGCCATTCCCCGCGATCGCGAGTGGCAAACCAGCCCTGCGCGTTGGTCAGCGGTATCAGGGCGCCGTCCCGCCAGTAGCCGGAAGCCATGCTCTGCGCTTTGATCCAGACTTCACCGTTAACGACCTGCACCTCTCTGCCCGGCAGCGCACGGCCCACGTCCGGATCGCCGTCAGCCTCTTTTGCGCAGACGGTAGAGGCAAACTCGGTGAGGCCGTAGCCGCAGTACGTCCGAACGCCCTGTTCCCGGGCCTTTTGCGTCAGCGTTACGGGAATGGCCGCCCCGCCGAGCAGCACCGCTTTCAGTGCGATGTGGCTTTCGCTATTGAGGAGACGCCAGAGCTGGGTCGGCACCAGCGAGGCGTGGGTGCAGCCGCGTAGCGCCTGCTCCAGCGGCTGCTTCTCGCGCACGGTTAAGCGCGCACCGGCCTGCAGCCAGCGCCATAAAATCCCCTGGCCTGAAACGTGAAACAGCGGCAGCGAAAGCAGCCAGTCGTCATTATCCCCGTAGGGCATCAGCGACAGCACGCCGCGGGCGCTGGCAAGATGGGCGGCGCTGGTATGCACCGCCGCCTTCGGCAGCCCGGTGGAGCCGGAGGTGAGCGTCATGGTGGCCAGCCGCGACGGCTGCCACGCAGCGCAGTACGCATCTGCTGGCTCGCACATGCTCAGGCCGTGAAGGCCGTCGTAGCTGCCGTCCAGCACCAGCGCAAAGCGCAGCGTCATCTGCGGGATCAGCACGTCGAGCAGCGGGCGCGGCAGCTGCGGATTAACGGGAAGAATACGTGCCCCGCACTGAAGCAGCGCCAGCCATGCCAGCAGCGTTTGCGGGTGGTTATAGGCCAGCAGCAGTACGCCGTCGCCCTCCGTCACGCCCTGCTGGTGAAACCCTGCCGCAAGGCGGTCGACGCGTACACACAACTGCTGCCAGGTGAGCGCTTCATCATTCAGCCTCAGGGCCGGTTTATCGGCAAAAAGCGCGCGCCAGTGACGCCAGGGCCAGTCGGTAAAACTCATAGCAACGGCTCCAGTGCCTCTGCGTCGAGGCACGGCAGCGTGCTGGCAGGCCACTCGCGGAGAAGCTGAGCCTGCATCAGGTTCAGCGTGTCGAGGCCGGGAACCGTGTCCGGCGTTAACCAGGCGGCAATGCGCGCCAGCTGGGTCAGCCCCAGGCTGGACTCTATCGACGAGCTGATCACCGCCGTCAGCCCCAGCGCGTGCGCCGCCGAGACCTGCTCGCGCACCTTCGCCAGGCTGCCGGTTAGCGTCGGCTTAATCACCACCGCGCTGACGCCGGGCTCGGCGACAAATTCAAAATCGTCCTCGCGCAGACTTTCATCCCAGGCGATGGCGATCCCCGTTTCGCGGGCAAAGGCGCGCGAGTCATCGCGGGTTTTGCACGGTTCTTCGAGGAAGGCAATGCGGCTGCGGTACGCCGGGTTGACGTACCTGGCGAACTGCTGCGCCTTAAGCGGCGTCCACGCGCGGTTGGCATCCAGACGCAGGTGCAGATCGGGGATTGCTTCCAGCAGCAGATTGGCGACCATGCCGTCACGCACCGCTTCGTAGAGACCGACTTTGATTTTCGCCACTTTCTCGCCCGGCATGGCGGCGAGCAGCGCGAACAGCTCGTCCGGGTCGCCCGTGCAGAGCGGTGCCGCGCGATAGTTAGCCTCTTCCGGCAGGCTACCGTCCAGCTCCGCCAGCGCGCAGCTGATGCCAAAGGCGGCGGAACGCGTGTCCGGTAATGCCGGGTTTGCGCCCTCACGCCACGCCTTTACCCACGTCAGCAATGCAGACTGCGCGTCATCCAGCGACTCCAGGCTAAAGCCCGGCAGAGGCGAAATCTCGCCCCAGCCTTCCTGCTCGTCCTGATGAAGATGCACAAAGAAGCCGTCACGGGTCTTTAACCGCCGTTCACGCAGCACCACGCCCGCGTCCATCGGTATCTGCCAGCGGTAAACCTGCGCGCGACGCATTACGGGTTCCGTTTGTATTTGCTGAAGTCTGGCTGGCGTTTTTCGTTGAACGCGTTGCGCCCTTCCTGACCCTCTTCGGTCATGTAGAACAGCATGGTGGCGTTACCCGCCAACTCCTGCAGACCCGCCTGACCGTCACAGTCCGCGTTCAGGGCCGCCTTCAGACAGCGCAGCGCCATTGGGCTGTTTTGCAGCATCTCGCGGCACCAGCGCACGGTCTCTTTTTCGAGATCGGCAAGCGGCACCACGGTATTCACCAGGCCCATATCCAGCGCTTCCTGTGCGTTGTACTGGCGGCACAGGAACCAGATTTCGCGGGCTTTTTTCTGCCCGACGATGCGCGCCATGTAAGAGGCACCCCAGCCGCCGTCGAAGGAGCCCACTTTCGGGCCGGTCTGGCCGAAGATGGCGTTTTCAGCAGCGATGGTCAGGTCGCACATCATGTGCAGCACGTGGCCACCGCCGATGGAATAGCCCGCCACCATCGCCACCACCGGTTTCGGGCAGGTGCGGATCTGGCGCTGGAAATCGAGGACGTTCAGGTGGTGCGTACCCGCATCGTCCTGGTATCCGCCGTAGTCGCCGCGCACCTTCTGATCGCCACCGGAGCAGAAGGCCTTCTCGCCTTCACCGGTCAGCACGATCACGCCGATACTGTCGTCGTAGCGCGCATCCGCCAGGGCCTGAATCATCTCTTTGACGGTCAGCGGACGGAAGGCGTTACGCACCTGCGGACGGTTGATGGTGATTTTGGCAATGCCGTCGGCGGATTTGTGGTAACGAATGTCGGTGTAGCCTTCGGAGCAGTCCTGCCATTCAACCGGCGCATAAAGCATATGTTCATCAGGATAGATCATAGAGTGTCCTTTATTCGAAGACGCAGTATCTGAGCCAGACTCGCGGCAACCGCGTCGGGGTTTTCCCGGTGGGCGTTGTGTCCGGCGTTTGGAATCGCATGGCGAACGGCGTCCAGTTCAGCGGCCAGGGCCGCGAACTTCTGGTCACGTTCACCGTAGAGATAGTCAAAAGGGAAATTGCATACGCTAATCGCGGCACGCAAATCGGGCTGCACGGCCAGCGACGTTGCTTCGAGCATCTTCGCCAGCGTCGCGCCGTTGTTCTGGCTGCGCAGGGCGATAAGCGCCTTGCGCTGGTGGTCAGTGAGGGAAGCAAATACCGGCTGTTGATACCAGTCGGTAAATACCTTTTCCAGCGGTTCGGTGCGAAAACGCGTCGCCCAGCGGCGGTCGGATGTCCACCGCGCGTGACGCTCATCCTCATCCTGCAGGCCCGGATGTCCACCTTCAACGATCACCCCCAGCAGCCCCTTCGGCTGCTGGCAGGCATGAAACATCGCAATGCGGCCGCCGAGGGAGTACCCCACCAGCCAAAAGTTCAGTATGTTGTAACTAAGCAGGGTTCGGGTAAGTAACGTGCTCATCTCGTCGAACCCCGTCACGGCAATATTCCCGGACTCACCGTGGCCCGGCAGGTCAAGATAGAGCCGGGAATACTCGCCGAGTTGCTTCCCGACAGCCTGCCACTCGGGGCAGTCGCCGGAAAAACCGTGCAAAAAGACCAGCCAGGGATAGCCCGGTTTTCCGGCCTGCTGCACACCCGAGAGGATCACAGCTGGCTCACCTGCGCCAGCAGGCTTTGCAGGGTCTGCGCGCCATCGGCCTCGTTCACCACCAGCTCAATCAGCGTCGCGCCCGGCTGCTTCCAGGCGGTGCTTAACGCCGCTTCCAGCTGTTCCCAGCTTTCCGGGCGATGGTATTTCAGGCTGAACATCGCCGCGGCGTGTTCAAACTGCACGTTCTGCGGCATCAGGTAGAAGCGCTCGCGCTCGCTCTGGGGCGTTGGCAACAGGGAGAAAATCTGCCCACCGTTGTTGTTGACCACAATCAGCACAAACGGCGCGGACGCCTGACGCAGTAGCGCCAGCGCGTTGAGATCGTAGAGCGCGGAGAGATCGCCCACGATCGCCAGCGTCGATTTCGCGCTGGCGCGCTGCACCCCCGCCGCCGTCGAGATCAGCCCGTCGATGCCGCTGGCACCGCGGTTGCTGTACACCGGGTAGCCCGCCGGCAGCTGCGAAAAGGCATCGATCAGCCGCACGACCAGGCTGTTGCCGACAAACAGCTGCCCCTGTTCCGGCAGGTATTGGCGAATACGGTGCGCCAGCCCGGCCTCGCTGAATGTCTCACAGCGCGCTTTGGTGATTTCCCACGCCTGACGCGACAGCTCAGGGATCGCCACCGCCCAGGGCTGACGTTTTTCCGCCGGGTGCAGTTCCAGCCAGCTATCAATTTTGCTCACCAGACGACGGCCGCTATGGTGCGCCGGGTCGAGCCGCCCTTCCAGCGCGTCCACCACCCAGTACTCTTCCGGCGTGCAGGTCGCCTGCCACTGCAGCAGACGTTTTCCGGTCAGGCTTGCGCCGATCTGGACCACAATCTGCGCCTGCGAAAGCTCAGTAACCGCTTTCGCGTTACCCAGCCAGAGATCGGCGCACGGCAGCGGCTGGCCGGTCTGGGAAAGCACGTCGCCAATCAGCGGCCAGCCGAGGGTTTGCGCCCATTCGGCGACCAGCCTGCCTTCGGCGGCGCTCATGCGCCCGGCGATGACCACGCCTCGCTTCTGCCGCCAGAAGAACCAGTCGCGCTGTTTCGCGCTCTCAAGATGCGTCTGCTCGCGCAGCCACGGCTTTTCGCTCTGCCACCATTCGCCGAGCGACCGCTGCCAGTCAAGGCCGGTATCGTCCAGCTCGCCGTACAGCGGCTCGGCAAACGGGCAGTTGATATGCAGCGCCCCGCTGCGCAATGTCGCCATGGCGTGATCGACGGTCGAGACCAGCCAGCTTGCAGGAATATCCTGGGTGGGACGCGGTAACGAAACCGTCTGCGAAGGGTGCGTAGAAAAAAGTCCGGGCTGGCGAATAGCCTGATTGGCGCCGCAGTCGATTAGCTCAGGCGGACGGTCGGCCGTCAGCAGGATCAGTTTTTCACCGGTTAACCCGGCCTCAATCAGGGCCGGATAGAGGTTCGCCACGGCGGTACCGGAAGTGACAATCACCGCCACGGGTTCTTTGCTGACCTTCGCCAGCCCGAGCGCGAGATGCCCCAGGCCTCGCTCGTCAAAGTGGGTGTGGTGAACAAACGCCCGGTTTTCAGCCGCCGCCAGCGTCAGCGGCGTTGAGCGAGAACCCGGTGCAATACACACGTGCCTGACTCCATGGCGCGTCAGGGCTTCAAGGATCACCGCCGCCCAGCGTCGGTTAAAAGAACTTACTGACATGAGATTGTCCGGTATCAAGAATGCGACACAGTATAAATAATAGAAAAAATTGGAATTTTGATATGAATCGGGATTGCGCGAATCAGTATTAATCCCTTAGGAGCAGAGAGCGCAATCCGGCGGCTTTGTTTTCGATCTCCTGCCACTCCTGCTCCGGGTCAGAGCCGCTGACAATGCCCGCTCCGGCGTAAAGCCGCAGAGCGTCTTCCTGTACGCGCGCCGAGCGCAGCGCCACGCAGAATTCGCTTTGTTCGGGGGATAAATACCCGGCCGAACCGGCGTACCACTCGCGGTTAAAGGGTTCAACGTGCTGAATAAACTCGCGCGCTGGCTGTCGCGGAAGCCCGGCAACCGCCGCCGTCGGCTGTAGCACGTGCAGGCACAGCTCATCGTCGGCCTGCTTGAGCTCGGTCCAGATACAGCGGCGTAAGTGCTGCACTTTGCGCAGGCGGACGACCTGAGCCGGCAACACCTCCAGCGTCTGCGTATGGTGTTGAAGACGCTGGCAGATATCTTCCACCACCAGCATATTTTCGCGCTGGTTTTTATCGTCATTCAGCAGCCACTCGCCCAGACGCTGCGCCTGTTTATCGTCAGTATGGCTGGCGACGGTGCCCGCCAGCGCTTCGGTGCGCAGCAGCTTGCCGCGCCGCCGCCAGAGACGCTCGGGCGTGGAGCCGAGAAACGCGTTGCTGGCGTCGAATATCATGCAGAAATGATAGCAGTTTAAATTCAGGGCGCGGCTGGCGGCCATCAGCGCGACGGGGTTAACGCGCTGTTTACACTGCAGGTCGGTGGCTCGGGCGAGAACGACCTTTTCGAAATCACCGCGTGCAATCGTCTCTGTCGCTTTGCCGATAAGGCTAAGCCATTGCGGTTTTTCCGGGTGATGGGTTTCGCGCTCAACCTGCACGGAGAGCGGACGGATCGGTCTGGCGGGAAGCAGTTGCTGTAAGAACGCCCGCGCGGTGTCGGCATCGTCCTCAAGCGAGCTGTCGCTCCACAGCTGCAGACGCAACGTGGCGTTGCCAGCGGTACGTCGCCACAGCAGACGCGGTAAAAAGAGGCTGCCCTGCTCCGGGTTAAACGCGTTCAGGCCGCAGATTCGGGTATCTTCAGGGGCGTGTTGCGCACTTAAAAACTGCGAGGCTAACGCCAGAGAGGAGAATTGGACCACCGCTCCCAGCGCGGCCAGCTCTTCATCGCCGTTACGCTGTTGCCAGTAAAACTGGGGATAGAACTGCTGCTCGCCCAGCCAGGCGAGGGGATCGAAGGCATCGTTTAACGGGAAAGAGACGTCGAAATGACGCAGGCCGGATGTGGCAGGTAACGCTTGCGAAAGATGGCTACGCAATTGTTCCAGCGCGAGGAAAATCGAATTCACGCGAACCTCTCCCTGTTAAAACCTCATATTATACGGGGTACCATAAGAAATATCAGTACCCACGTATAGGGAGTGGTTAAACGGCTTAACGACGGGCCAGCAGCAGACCCAGCACCAGCCCTACGGCTGCGCCCACCCCAATGCCCTGCCACGGTTTTTCATGGACGTAATCATCGGCACGATAAACCGCTTTTTTGGCGCGGTAGTAGTAAGTATCAGACGCATGGCTGACGCGGTTTTTAACGTCGTGGAGCGCCTGCTCGGCACGGGCTTTCAGCTCGATATATTTCTGATCGGCAGGGTCGCCCGAGGAACGTAACACCTCTTCCAGCGTTTCGCTCAGTAAGGTGAGGTCGTCGTCGATACGGGTATCCCAGGATTGAAATGACATATTTTTCTCCATGTTAGTACACCAGTCCGCTAACTATAGACAACGACGCGCCATTACGCCTGTTTCGCTTCCCGCGCCATACCGATGTGCGGAATACCGTCTTCGTCGTAGATGTCGGTGACCGGCATAAAACCGAAATGACCGTAGAAGGATTGCAGGTGCGCCTGCGCGCCCAGGTATAACGCCTTGTCCGGCCACTGTTTCTGGCATGACTCCAGCGTTTTTTCCATCAGCTGATAGCCCAGTTTCTCACCCCGAGCGTTACCGCTGATAATGACGCGGCCTATCACCACGGGCTCGACATCGTCCTCGCTTTTCAGAATCCTCGCATACGCCACCAGCTCGTTATCCTTCCAGCCGAGGATATGGCGGTTTTCGCCAACGAGGTCATCGCCGTCGATATCCTGATACGGGCACGTCTGTTCAACCACAAACACTTCGCAGCGCAGTTTAAGCAGTGCGTAGAGCGAATGAACGGAGAGCTCACTATGATGTAAATCTTGCCACTGGATCATCTCTTTCTCCTTCCTGGGGTTCATCACGTTATACTAAACCCCTCCCCGTTCGGCAAAGGGCTGATTGCGTTATGGAACTGATTTTTCTGGGTACGTCCGCTGGCGTGCCAACCCGCTCACGAAACGTGACGGCAATTCTGCTGGATCTTAAGCACCCCACCCGCGGCGGGCTGTGGCTGTTTGACTGCGGTGAAGGGACGCAGCATCAGCTGCTGCACACCGCGTATCACCCCGGCAAGCTGGATAAAATTTTTATTACTCACCTGCACGGCGACCATCTGTTTGGCCTGCCGGGCCTGCTGTGCAGCCGCTCCATGGCCGGCAACGCCAATCCGCTGACGATTTACGGTCCTGCGGGTGTGCGTGAATTTGTTGAAACCGCGCTGCGCCTGAGCGGATCATGGACGGATTATCCGCTGGAGATCGTTGAGATTAGCGAAGGCCTGGTTTTCGATGACGGTGATTATAAGGTGAGCGCTCAGCCGCTGAATCATCCCGTTGAGTGCTATGGCTATCGCATTGAAGCGCATGACAAACCCGGCGCGCTGGACGCCGCCGCGCTGAAGGCCGCTGGCGTAAAACCCGGACCGTTGTTCCAGCGCCTGAAGCACGGCGAGACCGTCACGCTGGAGGACGGTCGCGTCATCAACGGTCAGGATTATCTCGCCGCGCCCGAGCCGGGCAAGAAGCTGGCTATCTTTGGCGACACGGCCCCGTGCCCGGCGGCGCTTCAGCTTGCCCAGGGCGTTGACGTGATGGTGCACGAAGCCACGCTGGAAACGGCGATGGAAGAGAAAGCCAACGGCCGCGGCCATAGCTCAACGCGTCAGGCGGCGCAGCTTGCCCGCGACGCAGGCGTCGGAAGGCTGATCGTCACTCACGTCAGTTCCCGCTACGACGCGCGGGGGTGTGCAAGCCTGCTGGCAGAGTGCCTGGCGGTGTTCCCGGCGTGCGAGCTGGCCGAAGATTTCGCTAAGGTCAGCGTTTAGCCCTTCATTTTTCTCTCAGGATGCCGATAACGATTAAAAGGTCAGCATTTCTCTCGAGGGTAGAATGGATAATTTCCAGAAAGATATTGATGACAGGGCGAATCTCACCCTGTCGAACCGTTTTGAACTGTTACTGTTCCGTCTTGGCACCTCTCTGAACGAAAATAAATCCGAGCTGTTTGGCATTAACGTCTTTAAGCTGCGTGAAATTGTGCCGATGCCGGAATTCACAAAACCCGCCGGGATGAAATCACCGCTGATGGGGATGGTGAATATTCGCGATCAGGTGATCCCGGTGATAGATCTGGCCGCCGTGGCGGGCTGTAAGCCTACCACCGGGCTGAACATCCTGCTTATCACCGAATATGCCCGAAGCGTGCAGGCCTTTGCCGTGGAGTCGGTTGAAAACATCATGCGTCTGGACTGGAAGCAGGTGCACGCGGCGGAAACGGCCGTCAGCGGCCGCTATATCACCAGCATTGCCTGCCTGGATGAGAAAACGGATACCAACGATCTGGCGATGGTGCTGGACGTTGAGCAGATCCTGTATGACATCACCCCAGCCAACCACGATCTGCACGCCACCAATCTGAAAACCACCAAGTTCAACATCAAGCCGGGCGCAGTCGCGATTGTGGCGGAAGATTCCAAAGTGGCGCGTTCGATGCTGGAGAAAGGTCTGCAGGCGATGGAGATCCCAGCGCAGCTGCACATCACCGGCAAAGACGCGTGGGAAAAAATTGGCGTGCTGGCCGCGCAGGCGCAGGCTGAGGGCGTGCCGATCACCGATAAGATCGCGCTGGTGCTGACCGACCTCGAAATGCCGGAGATGGACGGATTTACGCTGACGCGCAAAATCAAAACCGACCCGGTTCTGAAGGATATTCCGGTAGTGATCCACTCCTCCCTTTCCGGCAACGCCAACGAAGATCATATTCGCAAGGTGAAGGCGGACGGGTACGTGGCGAAGTTTGAGCTGAACGAGCTGTCGTCGGTGATTGAGGAAGTGCTGGATCGTTCGATGAAGAAGATTGGCGGGCCGTTGATTAGCCGGAAGCAGCTGGCTTAAGTCCTGTGCGGGCTGGTGCCCTCACCCCATCCCTCTCCCACTGTACGGTCCGGGGACATAGTGAACACTTGTTCGGGGACATGGTAGACACTTACAACTAAGGCATAAGAACCCGTCTATGGAGTCGCTTATGCCCTGGGATGCGAGAGATACCATGTCATTACGTACCGAGTTT